>JAZBLM010000070.1:0-18150 GCA_037033225.1 Pseudomonadota bacterium | reverse complement strand
CGGCGGCGCGAACTTTTCGTCCTCCATGTCCAACATCTCCTTCTTCTATCCCAAGCAGCGGCAGGGCACGGCGCTGGGCCTGAACGCCGGGCTGGGCAACGTGGGCGTGTCGGTAGCGCAGCTGGTGGTGCCAACGGTGATCACGATCGGGGTCTTCGGTGCGATCGGTGGTGCGCCGCAGCCGGCCACCGATGGCGGCGCCGCCCTGTTCCTGCAGAACGCGGGCTGGATCTGGGTGCCGGCCATCGTGGTCGTGGCAGTCGCCGCGTGGTTCGGCATGAACGACCTGACCAGTGCCCGTTCCTCGTTCGCCGAGCAGGCGGTCATCTTCAAGCGCAAGCACAACTGGCTGATGTGCTGGCTGTACGTGGGCACGTTCGGCTCCTACATCGGGTTCTCGGCCGGCTTCCCGTTGCTGGTCAAGAACCAGTTTCCCGATATCAACCCGATGACCTACGCGTTCATCGGTCCGCTGCTGGGCGCGCTGATGCGCTCGGTGGGCGGCACGCTGGCCGATCGGTGGGGCGGCGCGCGCATGACGTTCTGGGTCTTCGCGCTGATGATCGCCGCCGTCTTCGGTGTGCTGCACTTCCTGCCGACGGAGGGGCAGGGTGGCAGCTTCTTCGGCTTCCTGGCCGCCTTCATGGCACTGTTCGTGCTCAGTGGCCTCGGCAACGGCACCACCTTCCGCATGATTCCGGTGATCTTCCGTACGCTGCACGAACGCCTTGCAGCCAAAACCGATGCAGCCGGCAGGACCGCTGCGGCGCACCAGGCCAGCATCGAGTCGGCTGCCGTCGTCGGCTTTTCCGGGGCGATCGGCGCCTACGGCGGTTTCTTCATTCCCAAGAGCTACGGCTCGTCGATCACGCTGACCGGCGGCCCGGCGCTGGCCCTGTACGGGTTCATCGCCTTCTACGTTACCTGCCTGGCGGTGACCTGGTGGTGGTACTACCGGCGCGGCGCCGAAACCCCCTGTTGACGCCCCGCCGCACGACCCCACGCGCACGCAGCCAATGCTCCACGCCGCCACGATGCCGACGAATACCGAGGGAGAGTCACGATGAGTTATTTCCTGGACCGCTTGCAGTTCTTCAAGCGTGATGCCCAGCCGTTTGCCGACGGCCATGGCGTGACCAAGACCGAGAGCCGCGAGTGGGAGAACAGTTACCGCTCGCGCTGGCAGTACGACAAGATCGTGCGCTCCACCCATGGGGTGAACTGCACCGGTTCGTGCAGCTGGAAGATCTACGTCAAGAACGGGCTGGTGACCTGGGAAACCCAGCAGACCGATTACCCGCGCACGCGCCCGGACCTGCCGAACCATGAACCCCGCGGTTGCCCGCGCGGGGCCAGTTATTCCTGGTATCTCTACAGCGCCAACCGGTTGAAGTATCCGCTGGTGCGTGGCGCGCTGGTGCGCATGTGGCGACAGGCGCGCCGGACACTGTCTCCGGTGGAGGCCTGGGCAAGCATCGTCGAGGATCCGGCCAAGGCACGCGAGTACAAATCACGCCGTGGCATGGGCGGCTTCGTTCGGTTGCGGTGGGAGGAGGCCAACGAGATCATCGCCGCGTCCAACCTGTACACCGTCAAGCAGTACGGTCCCGACCGCGTCGTCGGCTTTTCGCCGATCCCGGCGATGTCGATGGTGTCCTACGCCGCCGGCGCACGCTATCTGTCCCTGCTGGGGGGCGCCTGCCTGTCCTTCTATGACTGGTACTGCGACCTGCCGCCGGCCTCGCCGCAGGTGTGGGGCGAGCAGACCGACGTGCCCGAATCGGCCGACTGGTACAACAGCCGTTACATCATCGCGTGGGGCAGCAACGTGCCGCAGACGCGCACGCCGGATGCGCATTTCTTCACCGAGGCGCGCTACAACGGGACCAAGACCGTGGCGATCTGCCCGGATTATTCCGAGCTGTCCAAGCTGACCGACCACTGGCTGCATCCGAAGCAGGGCACCGACGCGGCGCTGGCATTCGCCTTCGGCCATGTGATCCTGCGCGAGTTCCACGTGGACACGCCGTCGGCGTATTTCCAGGACTACTGCCGCCAGTATTCGGACATGCCGATGCTGGTGCGGCTGGAACGGCGCGCCGATGGCCGGCTCGTGCCCGGCCGCTTCCTGCGCGCCAGCGACCTGGGCGGGCTGGGCGAAGACAACAATCCGGAATGGAAAGTGCTGGCGCTGGACGAGATCAGCGATGCCCTCACCATCCCCAACGGTTCGGTGGGTTTTCGCTGGGGTGAGAAGGGCAAGTGGAACATCGAAGAGAAGGCCAGCAATGGCGTGCCCACCCGCCTGCGCCTGAGCCTGGCCACAGGGCACGATGCGATCGAAGCGGTCAGCTTCCCGTATTTCGGTGGGGTGGAGAACGAGCGCTGGACCGCCGCACCGGTGGATGAGGTGCTGGAGCGGAATATTCCCGTGCGCCGGCTGGCACTGGCTGACGGAGGCGAGGCGCTGGTCGCTACGGTCTACGATCTGCTGCTGGCCCAGTATGGCGTCGACCGCGGTTTCGGCGGCGCCAACGTCGCCCGCAGCTACGACCAGGATGTGCCGGGAACGCCTGCGTGGCAGGAGCGGATCACCGGCGTGCCGCGCGCGGACGTGATCGAGATCGCGCGCGAGTTCGCGCGTACCGCCGACAAGACCCGTGGTCGCAGCATGATCATCGTCGGCGCGGGGATGAACCACTGGTTCCACAACGACATGAACTACCGCGGCCTGATCAACATGCTGGTGATGTGTGGCTGCGTCGGCCAGACCGGCGGCGGCTGGGCGCACTACGTGGGACAGGAGAAGCTGCGCCCGCAGACCGGCTGGCAGCCGCTGGCGTTCGGCCTGGACTGGAGCCGCCCGCCACGCCACATGAACGGGACATCGTTCTTCTACTTCAACACCGGGCAATGGCGCTACGAGAAGCTGCAGGTCGACGAACTGCTGTCACCGCTGGCCGACGCCAGCAAGTACAGCGGCAGCCTGGCCGACCTCAACCTGCGCGCGGTCCGGATGGGTTGGTTGCCGTGTGCCCCACAGCTGGATCGCAACCCGCTGCAGCTGACGCGCGAAGCCGAGGCAGCCGGCGTGGCGCCAGCCGACTACGCGCTGGGCAAGTTCAAGGACGACTCACTGGACTTCGCCTTCGCCGACCCGGACGCGCCGCAGAACCATCCGCGGATGATGTTCATCTGGCGCTCGAACCTGCTCGGTTCCTCCGGAAAGGGCCACGAATACATGCTGCGGCACCTGCTGGGAACCCGGCATGGGCTGCAGGGCAAGGACCTGGGCGAGTCGGGTGCGATCAAACCGGAGGAAGTGAAATGGCGCGACGAGGCGCCGGAGGGCAAGCTGGATCTTCTGGTCACCCTCGACTTCCGCATGTGCACGACCGCGCTGTACTCGGACATCGTGCTGCCCACCGCGACGTGGTACGAGAAGGATGACCTCAACACTTCGGACATGCACCCCTTCATCCACCCGCTGTCAAAGGCGGTGGATCCCGCCTGGGAATCACGCAGCGACTGGGAGATCTTCAAGGGTGTTGCCAGGACCCTGAGCGAAATGGCACCCGGCGTGCTCGGCGTGGAGAAGGATCTGGTGCTGGTGCCCACGCTGCACGATACCCCCAACGAGCTGGCGATGCCGTTCGGGGTGACCGACTGGAAAAAAGGCGAGTGCGAGGCCATTCCGGGCAAGACCATGCCCTCGATGGTGGTGGTCGAACGCGACTATCCCAACCTGTACCGCAAGTTCACCTCGCTCGGCCCCCTGCTGGACACGCTGGGCAACGGTGGCAAGGGCATGAGCTGGGACACCCGGGACGAGGTCGGCTTCCTCGGGCAGCTCAACCATACCGTGCACGAAGAGGGCATCAGCCAGGGGCGGCCGGCCATCGATTCAGCCATCGATGCCTGCGAGGTGATCCTGCACCTGGCGCCGGAAACCAATGGCCACGTGGCCGTCAAGGCGTGGGCATCGCTGGGGACCTTTACCGGCCGCGAGCACACCCACCTGGCGGTGGGCAAGGAACACGAAGCGATCCGCTTCCGTGACATCCAGGCCCAGCCGCGCAAGATCATCTCCTCGCCGATCTGGTCCGGGCTGGAAGACGACCACGTCAGCTACAACGCCGGCTACACCAACGTGCACGAGCTGATTCCGTGGCGCACCGTCACCGGGCGCCAGCAGTTCTACCAGGACCATGAATGGATGATCGACTTCGGCGAGGCCTTCATGGGCTACCGACCGCCGATCAACACGCGCACCATCGAGCCGCTGTTGAACAAGCGCGGCAACGGCAACAAGGAGATCGTGCTGAACTGGCTGACCCCGCACCAGAAGTGGGGCATCCACAGCACTTACAGCGACAACCTGATCATGCAGACGCTGTCGCGTGGCGGGCCCATCGTGTGGATCAGCGAAGACGACGCGCGCAGCGCAGGCATCGTCGACAACGACTGGATCGAACTGTTCAACGTCAACGGCGCAATCGCCGCACGCGCGGTGGTGAGCCAGCGGGTGATGCCCGGAATGGCGATGATGTATCACGCGCAGGAACGCATCATCAACATCCCGGGATCGGAAATCACCGGCACCCGCGGCGGCATCCACAACTCGGTGACCCGCATCGTGCTCAAGCCCACGCACATGATCGGCGGCTACGCGCAGCTGTCGTATGGCTTCAATTACTACGGCACCTGCGGCACCAATCGCGATGAGTTCGTGATCGTCCGCAAGATGGACAAGGTGGACTGGCTGGAAGAACCCGCATCGGCGGAAGCACAGGAGGTGGCGTGATGAAAGTCCGTGCGCAGATCGCGATGGTGCTGAACCTGGACAAATGCATCGGCTGCCATACCTGCTCGATCACCTGCAAGAACGTGTGGACCTCGCGCGAAGGCGTCGAGTACGCCTGGTTCAACAACGTGGAAACCAAGCCGGGCATCGGCTACCCGAAGGAGTGGGAAAACCAGGAGAAGTGGAACGGGGGCTGGGTGCGCAACCGCGCGGGCAAGCTGGTGCCGCGCGCTGGCGGACGCTGGCGGATGCTGGCGAAGATCTTCGCCAACCCCGACCTGCCGCAGATCGACGACTATTACGAGCCGTTCGATTTCGACTACCAGCACCTGCACGACGCCGGCGACAGCAAGCACCAACCGACGGCGCGCCCACGTTCGCTGATCACCGGCCAGCGGATGGACAAGATCGAGTGGGGACCGAACTGGGAAGAGATCCTCGGTTCGGAGTTCTCCAAGCGCTCGCGCGACTACAACTTCGACCAGGTCCAGAAGGAGATCTACGGCGCCTTCGAGAAGACCTTCATGATGTACCTGCCGCGCCTGTGCGAGCACTGCCTCAACCCGGCCTGCGTATCGGCGTGCCCGTCCGGGGCGATCTACAAGCGCGAGGAGGACGGCATCGTGCTGATCGACCAGGACAAGTGCCGTGGCTGGCGCATGTGCGTGTCGGCCTGCCCGTACAAGAAGATCTACTACAACTGGAAGAGCGGCAAATCCGAGAAGTGCATCTTCTGCTATCCGCGTATCGAGATGGGCGAGCCGACGGTATGTTCGGAAACCTGCGTCGGGCGCATCCGCTACCTAGGGGTGATGCTGTACGACGCCGACCGCATCGGCGAGGCGGCTTCGGTCCCGGCGGAAAAGGACCTGTACCAGGCGCATCTGGACATCTTCCTGGACCCGGAGGATCCGGCGGTCATCGCGGCCGCGCGGGCCGAAGGTATCCCGGACAGCTGGCTGGACGCAGCCAAGCGCTCGCCGGTGTACAAGCTGGCCATCGACTGGAAGCTGGCGCTGCCGCTGCACCCGGAGTACCGCACGCTGCCGATGGTCTGGTACGTGCCGCCGCTGTCGCCGATCCAGTCGGCTGCCGAGCGCGGCCATGTCGGCATGAACGGCGAGCTGCCCGACGTCGCCTCGCTGCGCATCCCTGTGCGCTACCTGGCCAACATGCTGTCGGCCGGTGACGAGGCGCCGGTGGTGCGCGCGCTGGAGCGGTTGATGGCAATGCGCGCCTGGCGCCGCGGCATCAACGTGGACGGTGTGCAGGACCTGCGGGTGCTGGAGCAGACCGGGTTGAGCGTGGCCCAGGTCGAGGAAATGTACCGCTATCTGGCCATCGCCAACTACGAGGATCGTTTCGTGATTCCGACTGCCCACCGCGAATACGCCAATGATGCGTTCGGCGAGCGCGGCGGCTGCGGCTTCACCTTCGGTAATGGCTGCAACGGCAGCAGCCCGGCCGACCTGTTCGGCCAGCGCAGGACCACCACCTACACGGTGCATCCCAACCGGCAGAAGAAACATGAGGTGGTCGAATGAGCCTGCTCAAACTGATCGGGGTACTGCTGGACTATCCGCAGGACGCGCTGTGGCAGCATGCCGATGAACTGCTCGAAGCCAGCGATGATCTGTTGTTGTCCAGGACCCGGCGCGGCGAGCTGCGTGCATTCGTGCAGCAGCTGCTGGCGTCGGATCCGCTGGACGCCCAGGATCGCTGGCTGTCCACCTTCGACCGTGGCCGGGCGATGAGCCTGCTGCTGTTCGAGCATATCCATGGCGAATCCCGTGACCGTGGCCAGGCCATGGTCGACCTGATAGACACCTATCGCCGCAACGGCTTCGAGCTGGACGCCAAAGAGCTGCCGGATTACCTGCCGCTTCTGCTGGAATACCTGTCGCAGCGGCCGCAGGCCGAGGCGCAGGACTGGCTTCACCATATCGGGCATATCGCCGGCATGCTGGCCGCGCGCGCCGCCGAGCGCGGACTGCCGCACGCCGTGCTGTTCGAGATCCTGGTAGAGGCGGGCAAGGGCAAGGTCAACCTGGCCGTGCTGCGACAGCGCGCCAGTGAAGAAGTGCGCGATGACACCGTCGCCGCGATGGACCGGTTGTGGGAGGAGGAGGCGGTGCGCTTCGGAAACGATGCCCCGTCGCAGGATTGCGATCCGCCCCATCGCTCCCCAGCGCGTTCCCTGGATCTGGAGGTCCACCCATGAACCTGTTCCTGCACCAGTTCGCGTTCCAGTTCTACCCGTACATCGCCATCGCGGTGTTCCTGATCGGCAGCTGGGCGCGCTTCGACCGATCGATGTACACCTGGCGAACCGGGTCCAGCCAGATGCTGTCCGACCGCGGCATGCGCATCGGCAGCAACTGTTTCCACATCGGCATCCTGGCCATTCTCGCGGGCCACCTGGTCGGGCTGCTGACCCCGCACTGGCTGTACGACCCCTTCCTGACCTCTGCACACAAGCAGGTGATGGCCATGGTGGTGGGCGGCTTCTTCGGGGCGCTGTGCTTCGTTGGCATCGTGATCCTGCTGGTGCGGCGGCTGTTCAACCCGCGCGTGCGGGCCACCGGCAGCTTCGGCGACACGCTGGTACTGGTGCTGCTGTTCGTCCAGCTGTGCCTTGGCATGTTCAGCATCCGCACCTCCTACGGGCACCTGGATGGGCTCGTGATGGTGCGGCTGGCCGAATGGGCCCAGCACATCGTGACCTTCCGCAGCGGCGCGGCCGATTTCATCGTTGACGTCAGCTGGGTCTACAAGGCCCACATCTTCCTGGGCCTGACCCTGTTCCTGATCGCGCCTTTCACCCGCCTGGTGCATGTGTGGAGCATTCCGCTCAGCTACCTGTGGCGCCCCTACCAGGTGGTTCGCCGTCGCTCGCCGACCCTGCATTACGGACCCCGGGAGTAAGTCATGGGTGCATTGCCGAGAATCCTCCCGATCACCGTGATCGATTCGACCCGCCCGGTGCCAGCCGAGGCCGGGCACCATCATGCCGATGCTGCGGGGCAGGGAACGCGCTCGTTCGGGCAGCCCGCCCCCTGCCACCTGTTTGTCGGCGAGGTGGCGATCAGCGAGGCGGAGATTGCCCGCGAAATGCTGTTCCACCGGGCGATCCGTCCGGAACAGTCGCGTGCCGATGCCGCCCGTGCGCTGGTGGTCCGTGAACTGCTGCGGGCCGAGGTTGCGCGGTTGGGTCTGACGGCCGACGATGGCAGTGACGGCGTGGTGGACGAGGAGCGGCTGATCGAACACCTGCTGGAAAGCGAGGTCGGCGAACGCACGCCGGACGAGGGGGCCTGCCGCCGGTATTTCGAGCAGAACCGCGAACGTTTCCGCTCGCCCGATCGCATCCGGCTGCGGCACATCCTGCTGGCCGCGCCGGCGGACGATGTGGCCGGGCGGCTGCGTGCGCAGACCCAGGGCGAGGCACTGGTCGCCGAGCTGCGCGGGCAGCCGCATCTGTTCGCCGACTTCGCCATGCGTCACTCACAGTGCCCCTCGCGCGAGCAGGGCGGCGACCTGGGATGGCTGCAGCGCGGCCAGACCACGCCGGAGTTCGACCGTCAGGTCTTCCGGCTCAAGCCCGGACTGGCGGGTTTCCCGGTCGAGTCGCGCTGGGGCCATCACGTGGTCTGCGTGGACGCCGTGGATGTCGGCACGCCGCTGGCGTTCGAGGAGGTGCACGCCCACGTGCGTGACTACCTGGAACTGCAGGTGCGCCAGCGCGACGTGCAGGCCTATCTGCTCTCGCTGCGCGAACGCTATCCCGTGCGTGGCCTGGACGAGATCGAAGCGCTGGCCGATTCGTAACGTCGGCCCTGCAGAGCCGGCCTCAGCCGGCTTCGCGCAAGGGCTGGTCGACGCCTCGCCGCGTTGCCTCGCCGACCCGGAACCCCGCCCCCCCCTGAGCAGACCAGGAGCGCCCATGAACTCCGAACCCTCACCGGCCAGCCACGGCGAGCAGCAGCGCGCCCTGTGGCTGAGCACCTTCGCCTTCACCGTGTGCTTCGCGGTGTGGATGATCTTCTCCATCATCGGCATCCAGATCAGCGCGCAGCTGGGCCTGACGGACACCCAGTTCGGCCTGCTCATCGCTACGCCGGTGCTGACCGGGTCGGTCAGCCGGGTGTTCCTGGGGATCTGGTCGGACCAGTTCGGCGGGCGCACGCTGATGGCACTGGTGATGCTGTGCGGGGCGGCGGCGACCTGGATGCTGACCCATGCCACCACGTATCCGCAGTTCCTGTTCGCTGCGCTGTGCGTGGGCATTGCCGGCGGCAACTTCTCCGTCGGCGTGGCGTATGTCTCCCGCTTCTTCCCCGCCAGCCGCCAGGGCACGGCGCTGGGGGTATTCGGCGCCGGCAACATCGGCGCGGCGGTGACGAAGCTGCTGGCACCCCTGGTGATGGTGGCCGGCGGCTGGATGATGGTGGCAAAGGTGTGGGCCGTTGCGCTGGCGGTGACCGCCGTGCTGTTCTACCTGTTCGCCAAAGACGATCCGTCACTGGCGCAGCGGCGACGCGACGGGGTCAAGCCGGTACCGTTCGGCGAGCAGATGGCGCCGCTGAAAAACCTGCAGGTGTGGCGGTTTTCGCTTTACTACTTCTTCGTGTTCGGCGGCTTCGTGGCGCTCGCGTTGTGGCTGCCGCACTACCTGGTCGGGGCCTACGGCATGGAGGTGGGGCACGCGGGCATCGTGGCGGCGTGCTATTCGATTCCGGCCAGCCTGTTCCGGGTGGTCGGCGGCTGGCTGTCCGACCGCATAGGGGCCCGTCGCGTGATGTACTGGACCTTCGGCGTATCGGCGCTGTGCACCTTCCTGCTCGCTTATCCGGACACGGTGTACGTGGTGCAGGGGATCCACGGCGAACTGCGTTTCCGGCTGGCGATCGGCGTGGTGATGTTCACCGTGCTGGTATTCGTGCTGGGCTTCTTCATGTCGCTGGGCAAGGCGGCGGTGTACAAGCACATCCCGGTGTATTACCCGAATCACGTCGGTGCGGTAGGTGGGGTCGTGGGCATGATCGGGGGGCTGGGCGGGTTCATCCTGCCGATCGTGTTCGGTGCGCTCAACGATGCGATCGGCATCTGGAGCAGCTGCTTCATGCTGCTGTTCGTGGTGGTGTCCGCGGCGCTGGGGTGGATGCATTTCGCGATCCGGCGGATGGAACATCGCCACTTCCCGCAGCTGGCACGCGAGACGGATCTGCCGGAGGCGATCGATGCGTCGGCAGCGGATCGCCGGGCGTAGGAGCCGGCTCGGCCACAGGGGCCGTGCCTGCGCGGGCGGCCATCGCTTGAACCCCGCCCAGGTCCCGCGCTACCCGCGCGTCGCTGTGGCTTGATCCAGATCAGGGCGGCGGGCCCGGGGGACGTGACAGGATGCCGCATGATCGCTGACCTGCCTTCGTCCTCGTCCGCCCTGCTGGGGCCGTCCCTGCTGCAGCAGCCGTCCTGGGTGCTGCACCCCGCCGCCGCACAGCTCGGCGGTGACTTCGGCGAAACCCACTGGGCCAATGCACTGCGCGCCAGCAACGAGCAGCTGATCCCGCGCTCGCTGACGCTGGCGCTGCAGGCGCCGGAGGGCGCACCGGTCGACGGCGTCCCGGGCTATCCGGCGGCGCTGCTGGCCTGCCTGCGGATCCATGCGGCGCACCTTGCCGACGACCGCGAAGTGGTAGCCATGGTGCTGCAGCGTGGGCTGGCCGAGTGTCTCGAGCCGGCGGCGCTGGGCCAGGTGATCGATGCAGTGCCGCAGTCGCTGAGGATCGTGGCTCGGCCGCAGGTTGAAGTGCGCCTGGATGCAGGCAGCCGGCGCCATGCGGCGCAGCTGCGCGCCGTGGGCTGCACCCGCCTGAACGTCGTCGACCTGCCCCATGCCGATGGTCCAACGCTGCTGGCGCAGGCCCTTCGGGAAGGTTTCACCGCCTGCTATTACCAGCTGCGCGTGCCTGACATGGCGGACACCGGCTTCCTTGCGCGACTGGATCAGGTCCTGACCTTGGCACCGGACCGTATCGTACTGCCAGCGCCGTCCACCCTGCCTGCCCGTCCGGACGTGTCGGCCTGGCTGGGCGCGTGGCGGGCGGTGCGTGGGGCCGGCTATGTACCGATCGGCGGCGACCATTACCAGCGTGGCGATCGCCTGCCGCCGCTGACGATTGCCGGTGAGTCCCGGCACTGCGACCTGGCCCGGGTGCCGCGCCGCGACCGCAGCGATTTCCTTGGCATCGGCAGCGGTGGATACAGCCAGATCGGAGATGTGTACTGCAGGCTGGAGCCTGATTTCATCCGGTGGCAGGCGCGTCTGGCCGGCGGGCACGCCGGTGTGATCTGCGGGCGGGTCCAGTCGGAAACCGAGGCCCTGGCGAGCGGGCTGATGCAGCAGATCGCATGCAACCATACCCTGGACGTGGCCGAATTCGAATGGCGCAACGCGATGTCCTTCGCCGATCGTTTCAGCGCGGCGCTTGACCGCCTGGCGCCGATCATCGCCCGTGGTTGGGCCCGCTGGGACCAGGACGTGCTGCGCCTTGCGCCGGAAGGTGCGCTGCTGTGGCGTATGATGGCGGCCTGCTTCCGATCGACCCGCGACGGTTCCTAGACACCCTCCGATGTCACTTCCCCTGCTTCCCCGCACCGGTCAGGCCGGGCTTGGCCCGGCCGCGTCCAATGATGGCGACGCCCTGCGATTCTGCAGTACCTGTGCGTTCTCCGATGCCTGCACCTCGCAGGGTTACGACAAGACGGCGCTGGCCGAACTGCATGTGGCGGTGGACCACGTCGGGCCGTACCACGCGGGTGATGTCATCTTCCGCGCCGGCGACCCGTTCGATTCGATCGCGGCGGTGCGCGCAGGCATGGTCAAGACCTTCCTCGATGACAGCCAGGGCAATGAACAGGTGCTGGGCTTCAGCCTGCCGGGCGAAGTGATCGGGCTCAATGCGATCCATGGTGCACGCTACCCGTGCCATGCGGTCGCACTCGATACGGTGCATCTGTGCCGGATTTCGTTCCCGAAGATGAGCCAGCTCGCCGGGCGCATGCCCGGGTTGCAGGCCAAGCTGTTCAGTCTGCTCAGCGCGGAAATCGGCAAGGTGGGCCTGCTGGCCGCCAACCATCGTACCGACGCACGCATGGCTGCGTTCCTGCTGGACATGTCCGAGCGCTACGCCCGGCGCGGCTTTTCCGCCGTGCGCTTCAACCTGACGATGAACCGCATGGAGATCGCCAACTACCTGCGCATGGCGCCGGAGACCGCGAGCCGGGTGCTGCGCCGGCTGTCCGACGACGGCGTGATCGCGGTGAAACAGCGTGAGATCCTGCTGCTGCAGCCGGAGCGGCTGACGGCGATGGCGGCCGCTCACGGCGATTCGACGGGCGACGTGTCCTGATACCCCTTTTTCGGAGGCCTGCCATGCGCCTGGTGTTTGCGGTCCTTGCCCTGTGCCTGTCGGCTCAGTCGCTGGCGGCGGACCTGACCGTGTCGGCCGCATCGAGCCTGACCGAGAGTTTCCGCGACATCGTGGCGGCCTACGAACAGGCCTATCCGGGCAGCCACGTCGACCTCAACTTCGCCGCCTCCGGCGTGCTGCTGCAGCAGATCGCGCGCGGCGCGCCAGTGGATGTGTTCGCCTCAGCCGATGAGCCGACCATGGACAAGGCCGTAGCCCGGACGCTCGTCGATCCGGCAACCCGGACGGTGTTCGCCGCCAACCAGCTCTGGGTCGTTGTGCCGCCAACCGCCCGCACGCAGCCGACCACGTTGTCCGCGCTGGCCACGTCCACCGTGGCGCGGGTGGCGATCGGCAATCCGGACAGCGTGCCGGTGGGGCGCTACGCACAGGGTTCGCTGGAAAAGGCTGGCCTGTGGCCGGCTGTGCAGGTCAAGGCGATCATGACCCAGAACGTGCGGCAGTCGCTGGACTACGTGGCGCGCGGCGAGGTGGATGCCGGTTTCGTGTACGCCACGGACGCGCAGGCGATGCCGGGGCGCGTGAAGCGCGCGTTCCAGGTACCGGTTGCCGGCGGCATCACTTACCCGATGGCGGTGGTGAGTGCCAGTACACGAAAAGACGACGCCCGTCGGTTCCTCGCCTTCGTGAAGTCTGCGGCCGGGCAGGCGATCCTGCGCCGCCATGGCTTCAGCCGATCCTGAGGGCACGCGACTGGACTGGAGTGCGCTGACGTTGTCGTTGAAGGTTGCGGGCTGGGCCACCGCGATCAACCTGGTGCTGGGTGTTTCGCTGGGCGCGTTGCTGGCCCGGCATCGGTTTCCCGGACGCGAGCTGCTGGATTCACTGCTGACCCTGCCGATGGTGTTGCCGCCGACCGTGCTCGGCTATTACCTGCTGGTGGTGATCGGACGCAATGGTCCCCTTGGCGCGTGGCTGCAGTCCAGCTTCGGCATCAACCTGGTCTTTACCTGGCAGGCGGCGGTGATCGCTGCGGCCATCGCGTCGCTGCCGTTGGTGTTCAAACCGGCACGCGCGGCGTTCGAAGGCGTCGACAGCCAACTGGAGCAAGCGGCCCGCACGCTGGGTGTGACGGAGATGGCGGTATTCTTCCGCGTGTCGCTGCCGCTTGCGTGGCGCGGCATCCTGGCCGGCCTGCTGCTGGCGTTCGCGCGCGCGATGGGTGAGTTCGGCGCGACCATGATGGTGGCGGGCAGCATTCCGGGGCGCACCCAGACGCTGTCCATTGCCATCTACGAGGCCGTGCAGGCAGGGCAGGATGACAAGGCCAACATGCTGGTCGTGCTGACCTCGGTGGTGTGCATCGTCGTGCTGCTGGTGGCGGCACGTCTGGTCGGACATCGTCAACGCGAGCTGCGCGATGTGGCTTGAGGTCAACATCGAGCATCGCCTGACGGCGGCCGGGCAGGTCTTCGATCTGCACGCGGCATTACAGTTCACGCAGCGCAAGGTCGTGTTGTTCGGGCCTTCCGGTGCGGGCAAGAGCCTGACCCTGAAGGCCATTGCCGGCCTGCTGGAGCCGACGCGCGGGCACATCCGGCTGCTGGACCGCACGCTGTTTTCGTCCGAAAGCGGGGTTCACCTGCCGCCGCAGCAGCGGCGCATCGGCTATGTGTTCCAGGATTACGCCCTGTTCCCGCACCTGACGCTGCGCCAGAACGTGGCGTTTGGCGTGACCCGCGGCTGGCGGAATGCGAAGCGGGGCGATCGCCTGGAGGGGGTGGAAAAATGGCTGCAGGCGCTGCGCATCGACCACGTCGCCGATGCATTGCCGCACCAGTTGTCGGGGGGACAGCGCCAGCGCACGGCTCTGGCGCGCGCCCTGGTCACCGAGCCGCAGGCCCTGTTGCTCGACGAGCCGTTCGCCGCCCTGGACCATCATCTTCGTGCACACCTCCGCAGTACGCTGGACCAGGTACTGGACGAGGCTGGCATCCCGCTGCTGCTGATCACCCACGATCCCGAGGATGTTGAGGTCTTCGGCCAGCAGGTAGTGCGGATGGCCGATGGCCATGTCGTCCCGTAAAGCGCCGAGGCTGGCACGCCTCAATACAGTTCGCAGTGAAGCCGTCCCTGCTGCTGCAGGCATCCCCAGCCGGCCGGCACGGCTTCGTCGGAGTCCTGCAGCAGCGCGTTGATGGCCGTTTCCAGCGCTCCCTGCAGGTGCCGCTTGTTGCCGCACACATACAGGTGCGCGCCCCGTGCCATCAGCTGCCGGACGGTGTCCGCCTGCCGGGCCAGCGCATCCTGCACGTAGTACTTCGTCGTGCCATCGCGCGAGAACGCCAGCTGCACCGAGCGCAACCATCCGTCTGCCTCGAAGCGCTCGATCTCCTGCTGGTAAAGGAAGTCATGCGCGCGCTGTTTTTCACCGAACACCAGGTGCACCTCGCGCGGCGTACCCGACTGCTCGATCTCCTGCATCAGTCCCATCAGAGGTGCGATCCCCGTACCCGTTCCCACCAGCAGCAGCGGACACGCGGGGTCGGCAGGCAGATGGAAACCTGGATTGCTGCGGCAGTAGACGCGGGCGTGCCCATCGCCGTTGAGCAGCCAGCCGGTGGCAGCACCGCGGCGCTCACGTCCATTGCGCATGTAGCGCACCTCGCGGATGCACAGGGCCACCCGGTCGCCGCCAGCGGCAGAGGCGATCGAGTAGGCGCGCGGCAGGCACGGGGACAGCAATGGCAACAGGCATTCAAGCGGGACACGGTCCGGCGTTGCATGGTCCTGCAGCACGTCCAGCAGGTCCGCGCCATGCAGATACGCGTCCAGGACCGGGCGCTGGCTGGACTTGAGCATCCCCTTGAGCGCTTCGCTGCCGCTCATCTTTGCCAGCTCGCGAAGCAGGGCGCGGCCGGGAAGGCGCAGCTCGCGGTCGGCCAGCAGCACGGCCGCTTCATCGCGCCCGTACCACGCCGCAAAGGCCTCCAGCAGCGCGACATCGTTGCCCGGTACCACGTGCAACGTGTCCCCGGCCCGGTGGACGATGCCGCTGCCACGCAGGTCCAGCTCCACGTGCCATGCGGCCGGTTCGCTGCCGCTCAACCGCCGCCGCTCCACCACCGGTGCACGGAATGCATTGTCCTCGGCATAGGCCGTGACCTGCAGGCGCAGCGCCTTGCCGGCGTCCGGGTTCCCGGCCAGTACCTCGCCCAGCACGGGCACCCAGCGATCGAAGAACAGGGCGTAGCCGGCATCCGCGTCGACCCGCTGCATGACCGGCTGCGCTTTGCGATCCGCGAGCAGGGCATCGAGCGACTTGCTGAAGCCGCAGAATCGCGGATAACCGGTATCGCCCAGGCCGAAAACCGCATAACGCAGGCCGGGCAGGGGCGGCGCACTGCGCAGCGCGTCATGGAACCGCTCCGCGTTGGCGGGCGGCTCGCCATCGCCGAACGAGCTGGATATCGCCAGCAGCACGTCACCCGCGCCGAGGCTGGCAATGTCGATCTCGTCCAGGCTCACCACCTGCGGCGCATGCGGGGCAAGGGCAGGGAAGGCGCCGAGACGATGGGCGAGGGCGCGTGCATTGCCCGATTCCGAGCCGTATCCGACCAGCACGCGTTGGATCCGGGCGCAGGCGTTCACTGGGCGTCGTAGGCGTCGTCGAACTTTTCCTTGCAGAACTCCACTGCGTCGAAGTTCTGCATCAGGTCGTTCACCACGCGACGGATGCTGATGTAGGAGGTGATGGCCCCGGTGTCGTCGAACATCGGCTGCACGGTGGTATCCACTACGTACAGAACGCCGCCCTTGCCGAGGTTGGGCACGATGCCGCTCCAGGTCCTGCCGGCCTTGATGGTGTCCCACATGTCCTTGTAAACCGCTTTCGGCACATCCGGATGCCGGACCAGGCTGTGCGGCTGGCCGATCAGTTCCTCCCGCGCGAAGCCGGTCAGCGTGCAGAACAGGTCATTGGCATAGGTGATGTTGCCTTGAAGGTCGGTGGTGGAAATCACCATCACGTTCTGCATGGCATGGAGGAGTTCAGCGTTTTCGGGGGCGTAGGTCATGGCGGCTTCCAGGTGTGTTGCAAGGGATCCAGGTGTCCGGGACAGGATCTTCGCCGCGCGCCCGCGCCGCCATGACAAACATCAAGCAGCCCAGGCCCGCAGGTGCGACACACGGACGCAGGCCACCGAGCCACGGTCCTGATGCAGGCGACCCTGCGTGCAGTCCCCGCGTCGGGAAATGGATATCGAAACTGTGATGCATTTCGATATACCCGCTATTGATACATAACGAAACCTTCCGTAACGTCGCAACTGGTCTCACCGGCAGATCTCCACCTCCGCTGCCGCCCTCCCGCGCATCTGAAGAGGTCCCTCCATGTCCCTGCGATCTGCCTCCGCCGCCTTGGCGGCAACGGTTCTGGCCAGTGCACTGACGACGGCCTGTGCCCACGCCGGCACGCTCACGCCGGCTGTCTCCAGCAACGAGTTCGACAACCCGCACCGCGGCTTCATGCTGTGGGGCAGCTCCTATGCCGTGGATGGGGGCGTAGACAACTTCCACGGGGCGCACATCTATCACGTCTACCTTCCCTGGCGGATCATCGAAACCGCCGACCAGGTCTTCGACTGGAATGCGGTGGAGACCCTGTACCTGCAACCGATCCTTGCCGACGACCCGCTGGCGACATTCGTGCTGCGCCCGGTGGCCGACTATCCGGAAAGCGCGGCCAGCCAGATCGATGCGCATTACACCGGCGGCGAAAATGAGCGCGATTACCCGAAGTTCCTCGAGCAGGCGCCGCTGAACATTCCCTATGCGGTCCGCGCCAAGTGCGATTCGGACGGCCCCATCCGCAGCCTTGACTACAACAACCCGGCCGCACGGCAGCAGATGCAGCAGTTCGTGCAGGCCCTCGCTGCACGCTTCGACGGCGACCCGCGGATCACTGCGATCCAGGTGGGCCTGCTGGGTTTCTGGGGCGAGTGGCACACCAGTGGCTGCGAGGACCTGCAACCGAACGCGCAGACACGCTCGCTGATACGAGACGCGTACACCGCGGCATTCCAGAAGACCCCACTGCAGACCCGCTATGCCCGTGCCTCGGACGTGGGCTCGGCGCTGTTCGGCTTCCACGAAGATTATTTCCCGTCATTCACCGGCAGCTGCAGCGCGTTCAGTCCACAGATGCCTGACTGCAGCGACGATGGCTGGTGGAACCTGGAATATGGGCTGGCCAACGAAGTGCCCGCCGCCCGCCAGAACTGGAAGCTCAATCCAATCAGCGGCGAGAGCCCCAACGCGACCCAGAAAAGCACGTGGATCAACCGGACCGCCAACGTGCGCACGCTGCTGCGCAATTACCATTTCAGTTTCCTGGGTCCGGCCGGCGCGCACGAGACCAGCGGCAACGCCAGCAAACTGCGCGACCTCAAGCGCGACCTGGGATACAGGCTGGGCGTCAGCCACGCTGCCTGGGCCGATGTGCAGGTACGTGGCCAGTCGTCGGCGCTGCGCGTGGACATCGCCAACCACGGCGTGGCGCCGCTCTACAACGCGTACCACCTTGAACTGCACTGGGTTGCGGCCGACGGCAGCACCAAGGCGCGTTCATCGATTCCTGCGGTCACGCTGAGTGAGATCATGCCTGGCACCGTGCAGAGTCGCAGCACCTCGTTCATCGTCCCGGCTGGCCTGGCAAAGGGCAGTTACTCATTGCGGTTGGCGCTGGCCGATGATGCGCCGGGGCGCCGCGCCATCGCCCCGCAGAATGACGGCCAGGATGCGCAGCGGCGTCTGCCACTGGGGCAGGTGCAGGTCAACTGACCGGAACGCCTGCGCGCTGCACGCGGCGGCCGGTGCCGGGCCAGGACGCCGGCACCGGCCGCCGAATGCAGT
>JAZBLM010000069.1:0-18744 GCA_037033225.1 Pseudomonadota bacterium | reverse complement strand
CGGCCGCCCCTGACTCAGGGGCTCCCTCCACCAGACGTTTCAACGAGTTCTGCGGTAGCGCCGACCCATGGTCGGCGGAATGTTCCCGCCAACAAGCAGCCCTGCAGCCTTTGACGTTGCCTTCGACGTTGCCTCTGCGGGTGCCAGGCGCAGTCCGGCAAACTCACCCCCTACGACCAAGGTCGGGGCGTTCGCGCCGCTGCGGGCGCACTATGCTCGATCCCATGACTTTGTCTGGGAGGGCTGTGTCATGGACTACGAAGAAACCTACCGGCGCTCGATCGACGAGCCAGAGCAGTTCTGGGGCGAGGAAGCCGGCCGCATCTACTGGCACAAGCCGCCACAGCAGGTGCTGGATTACAGCAATCCGCCTTTCCGGCGCTGGTACGTCGGCGGCGAAACCAACCTCTGCTACAACGCGGTGGACCGCCACCTGGCCGAGCGCGGTGACCAGCTGGCGCTGGTGGCCGTGTCCACCGAGACGTCGGTGACCCGCGAAATCACCTACCGGCAGCTCTACCGCGAAGTCAACGACTTCGCTGCTGTGCTGAAGCGGCTGGACGTGGGCCATGGCGATCGTGTGGTCATCTACATGCCGAACATGGCCGAAGCGGTGTTCGCCATGCTGGCCTGTGCGCGGATCGGCGCCGTCCATTCGGTGGTGTTCGGCGGCTTCGCGGCCCACAACCTCGCACTGCGGATCGACGACGCACGGCCGAAACTCCTGATCGTCGCGGACGCCGGCATGCGCGGCGGCAAGCTCATTCCCTACAAGGCCATGGTCGATGCCGCCTGCACCGAAGCCGCCCACCCGCCGCCGCATGTATTGATCGTGTCGCGCGGGCTGGATCCGGCCGAGCCGCGCGTGACCGGGCGCGACGTGGAGTACGCCCAGCTGCGCGCCGAGGTCGGTGAGGTCGATGTGCCCGTGCAGTGGCTGGAATCGAGCGAACCCAGCTATCTGCTGTATACCTCCGGCACCACCGGCAAGCCGAAGGGCGTGCAGCGTGACGTCGGCGGTTATGCGGTCGCCATGGCGCAGTCGATGCAGACGGTGTTCGACTGCCAGCCCGGGCAGGTCATGTTCTCCACCTCCGACGTGGGCTGGGCAGTGGGGCATTCGTACAACGTCTATGGCCCGCTGATCGGCGGATGCACCTCGATCCTCTACGAAGGGTTGCCGGTCAATCCTGATCCCGGCATCTGGTGGGCGCTGTGCGAGCAGTACAACGTGCGGACCCTGTTCTCCTCGCCGACGGCGATCCGCGTGCTGAAAAAGCACGATGTCGACTTCATCCGCCGCCATGACCTGAAGTCCCTGAAGTACATCTTCCTGGCCGGCGAGCCGCTTGACGAGCCCACCGCGCACTGGGCCAACGAAGCGCTCGGCAAACCGATCATCGACAACTACTGGCAGACCGAGACCGGCTGGCCCGCGCTGACGCTGTTGCCGGGCCTGGACATGAAGCCCGTGCGCTTCGGCTCACCAGGCTTCCCCAACCTCGGTTACCGCATGAAAGTGATCGATGAGAACAGCGGGGAGGAGGTCGCAGCGGGACAGAAGGGCGTGCTGGTGATGACGCCCCCCCTGCCGCCGGGCTGCATGAGCACGGTCTGGAACGACGATGCGCGCTTCCTGCAGAGCTACTTCAGTCACTTCAAGGAGCTGCTCTACAGCTCGCTGGATTGGGCGATCCGCGATGAGGACGGCTATACGTTCATCCTGGGTCGCACCGACGACGTGATCAACGTTGCGGGGCACCGCTTGGGCACGCGCGAAATCGAAGAGGCGATCTCGGGTCATCCGCGCGTGGCGGAGGCGGCGGTCATCGGGGTCAAGGACGAGCTCAAGGGCCAGGTGCCGCTGGTCTTCGTCACCCTGAAACAGGGCCTCAACGGCGAAGACCCGGCGCCGGTCGTGGCGGAGATGATGGCAGCGGTGACCGGCTCGCTCGGCGCCGTCGCCCGTCCGGCGCATATCCACGTGGTCAACGCGCTGCCGAAGACACGCTCTGGAAAGCTGCTGCGGCGCTCGCTGCAGGCGCTGGCCGAAGCGCGCGATCCCGGTGACCTCTCCACGCTGGACGATCCGGCCGCGCTGGATGAGATCCGCCGCGCGCTGGCACGATGAGGGCGGTCGGGACGGGGGACGCGCGCTGCAGCTTGCGAGGGCGCCCATGTTGCAGTGCAGCTTCCCCGGCCCCGCGTCTGCGCTAAGCTCGCGTGGTCATCGTGCTGCCCTATCGCACGGCACCTGGGGGAACAGGCGCCGCGCCGCAGCCGGGGACATGGGGTGTCCAGACAGGGGAACGACATGGCGCTGCTGCATGCCAAGACGGCCGCGGGCCGTCAGGAAATCGACGACCGTGCACGGCGGCTGCCTGCCGCCCTACGCTCCATCCTGTTGATGGTTGACGGACAGCGGGACGACGACGCAGTGAGGGCGCTGCTGCCCGGACTGAGGGCGCCCGCCGACGCGCTGGAGCAGCTTGTCGCGCAGGGGTTGATCGAGGTCATAGGGGGGAGCGAAACCCCGGCAGCAGCCCGTGCCCTGACCGCCGGGAGAGGCCAGGATCCAGAGGCCTACAGGATCCTGTATGACGCGATGAGTGAGGCCGTTCGCCGTCACCTGGGCCTGAAGGGCTACTTCCTGCAGCTGAAGATAGAACGGTGCGCTGACGCCGCAGCGCTGGAGCAGTTGCTGCCTGAAATGGCGGCGGCCATATCCAAGGCCTGCAGCACGGCGCTGGCCCATCGCTGGCTGGAGGAGACGCGCCGGCAGATCGAGCCCGTATGCGTCGATTGAGGGTCTAACCGGGGCCGGCCTGATCGAGTAGGCGCCCGACCGCGAATACGTCAATTGAAATCGGACCATCGCGGCAGGACCGGGCCCCTTCGCTGGGGTAAAGTGGGCGCCCCGGCGTCCCGGACCCCAGTGTGCAGACCCTTCCCGTTTCTTCGTCCATTCCGCTCCCCGGCGACGCCGATGGCACCGCTGGCTGGGATGCCATCAACCAGGCACTGTCTGGCCTGTATGGCGGCCAGGCGGCCCGGCATTACGGCACCGCTTCGTCCTGGACGCTCGGCGGCGAAGACCCGCTCGACGGCATCAGTGTCTACTGGGCTGCACTGCCACGGCCGCATTGGCACTACGTGAGCTATGGATTGTCCGAGCTGTACGGCAAGGACAGCGATGATGCGGCGTTGAGCGGGTTCGGCTTCGAGCTGACGTTCCGGCTCGCTGCGATGGAGGGGGAGGACCCCGCGAGCGCGCCGCCGGTGTGGCCGATGAACCTGATGCAGAATCTGGCACGTTATGTATTCGGCAGCGGCAATGCGTTCCAGGCCGGGCACTCCTTGAACGCCAACGGTCCGATCAGCCTTGATCGGCCCACCTGCCTGCGCCACGTGGTATTCATGCGCGACCCGCAACTCGAGCCGCGCGATACGCCCAATGGCCATCTGCAGTTCCTGCAGGTCGTCGGTGTTGCCGATGAGGAAGCGGACGCCATGCTGCGCTGGTCGCCCGACGCGGTAATGCATGTGTTGCAGCCGCGCATGCCGCTGTGGATCACCGACCTGGGTCGCGCCAGCCTGCTTGACGATCCCGAGCTCGCCGCAAGGGTGCACGCCGGCAGCATGGCGGAAGGGTCAAGCACGGGCGCCCTGTACGTGACAACGCTGGACTGGTCTGGAGGCGATGGCCAGACGGTGGAGCTGGTGATGGGGGCCACCGAGGCTGGCAACCTTGCCACGCTGCTTCCCCTCCGCCTGCCCTTTGGCCGGACGCTGGAACTGGTGTCATCGGAGCGAAGCTGGCTGTTTGAAACCGGGCTGGAAAACCGCGCCCTGTTGGGTCCGCAGCACGCCCGGTTCCAGTTGTCACCTGGAAGCCTGGGCATCCTGGACAACCTGATGGATGTAGCGGGCAGCACCTGCGCGCTGCCTGACGGCACGCTTGTCATCCGGTTGAAGCCGGCGGCTGGTCGATCCGGTCAGCCACCCTCTCTGCTCCGGGACTGATCGAAGGGGGGGGGGGCGATTACGGGTCGCGGGTGCTCGAACTGACATCACCTGACGCTGTAACGGCTGGCCGGATGACAGCTGCGCCCGAGGCCATGGCTTTGAATAGGGACGTCACCATGAGGTGACGAAGCTGGAGTATTCCATGGCCCGTCCCGTTCACGCTGAAAACCTGCTGTCTACCCTCCTTTTCGTGGCGCTTGCTGGAAGCGCGTGTGCCGACGCCCAAGCCCACGGCGCCGTCGCCAGCCCGATTGCAAGGCAGTACCAGTGTTTCAAGGAGGGCGGCTATCACTGGCCACCGGACGGCAGCCAGATTCCCGGTATCGATTGCCGGCAGGCGTACCTTGCCGTGGGCGGAGGCAGTAAGGGTTCATGGCCTTTCCAGCAGTGGCATGAGGTCGCGGCCAACCCGAAGGACAAGGGGGACACCCTGGAAAAGGTCAAGGCGGCGGTCCCTGATGGACTGCTGTGCGCGGGCGGTGATGCGCGCAAGCGTGGCCTCGACCAGGTCGCTTCTCCTTGGCGCGCCACGGTTGTCACACCGGACGCGGACGGCATGATCGAGGTCGTCTGGGATCTGGCGCAGTCCCATAATCCCGCATGGCTTCGCGTGTTCCTGTCCAGCCCGGATTACGATGCTACCCGGCCACTGACATGGGACGATCTGCAGGAAGTCCATCACGACGACGCGCCGGCACCGGAGCCAGGCCAGCCTTATCCGGTCTACCGGATCAAAGTGCCAGTACCCGAAGGCCGGGTTGGCCGCGCGGTGCTCTACAACTACTGGCAGCGCGATGACGGTGGCAATGAAGGCTTCTTCAACTGCAGCGATATCGATATCCAGCGCTGATCCGCAGGCGGCATCCGGGGCGCGCCTGCGGGGCGCCCCGACTGTCGCTCAGGACAGGCCTTCTGCCTTCAGCGCGGCCTGCACGCCGGTGTCAGCGTCCATCCGGGTCCTGTACGCGGCGAGATGATCCAGGCCCGATAGATCGACCTTTGCTGCAGCAGCCCAGCGCAGGGTGATGTAGAAGTACGGGTCGGCGAAGCTGCGGAAGCCGGCCAGCCACGGCTTGTCGGCCAACTGGGCATCCGCCTGTTCGAACAGGCTGCGCAGGCGCTTGCGCGCGGCTTCGGCCAAGGCGTCCTTCTGGCCTTCGTCGGCCAGGAACTTGCCCGGCGCGAACAGCGGTGTGAACGCTGGATGGACGTCGGAGTTGACGAAGGACAGCCAACGGGCGGCCTCGGCGCGCTGTCGCGGGCTGCCATCGCCCGCCAGGCCCGCCTGCGGGTGGGTGTCGGCGATATAGCCCATGATGGCCGCGTTCTGCGTCAGCACGAAGTCCCCATCGACCAGCGCCGGCACCGAGCCGGCCGGATTGATCTTCAGGAATTCGGGAGCTTTCAGTGTCACCTTGTCCAGCAGTTCGAGTTCGAACGGCTGGCCCGTCCACTGCAGCGCGATGTGATCGGCGGTCGAACAGGCACCGGGCTTGCTGTAAAGCTTCATGGGCGGACTCCAGTCATGGGACAGTGGCCTGCCACTATCCGGGAGCCAGCCCTGCGCGGCAATCCCGCGCGGGTCAACAGTCTGTTACGAGGCGCGCGGCTTGAGGCTCTGCACTTTGTAGAACGTATGGTCGCCAATGGTCGCCACCTGGTAGGCATTGCGCCAGCTCGGGCTCGCGATCGACAGGGCGGCGAAGTGGCTGGCGCCCGGCACGATCTCCTTGCGCTCGTCGGCAGGCAGCGCCCAGTTGCGTTCGGCATCGAAGGCGACGGTCATGGCTTCGCGCCACGCTGCGTCGTTGGCCAGCTGCGTGCCGGGTGCGACGATGGTGGGGGCGAACTGCTTGCGTGCCGTCACCACCTGGCACATCGAGTCGCCCCACAGCCCACTGTCACGCCTGCGCAGGGCGACTTCAGCAACCGCTTGCTGTCCACGCACGGTCTGGTCGCGGGCCTCCAGGTATACCGTGGTGCTGAGGCACAACGAATCAGCGGCAGGCTGTGGCAACAACTGCGACAGCCAGAGAATCCAGGCCAGTTTCATAACACTCCTTGCTCCGTATGGGCCGGACCTGACCGGGCGCCGGCGGGTCGCCGGTGGCGGTACAGGGACAGCTTGGCGTCATGGGGAGGCGACCATCGGGGTCGCCCGTGGGCGGCCCGCAGGAAGGATCGAGGGTCGATCAGCGGATCCGCACCTGCTCACCGAAACGGGTGGTGAGCGGGAAAGATGCGGCAAGGTAAGCGGCGATTTCGCAATGCATCCTGAACCGATCAGCTTGACATTCAGGTTTGGGTGCCAGTGGGGAAACCGGATCCGGCGTCCCCTATTCATCATTTCAAAGCGCGGCCGCGACCCGGCTCCCCTGATCGATTGCGCGCTTCGCATCGAGTTCGGCGGCCACATCGGCACCGCCGATGATGCGGGCCGTAATGCCTGCGGAAAGGAGTTCTGTGTAGAGCGTGCGGTTTGATTCCTGGCCCGCGCAGATCACGACATGATCCACCGCGAGCAACTGCTCGACACCGTCCACGCTGATGCGCAGCCCCTCGTTGTCAACGCCGAGGTATGTGACCCCGCCGAGCATGGTGACGCCTTTGGCTTTCAACGTCGCGCGGTGGATCCAGCCGGTGGTCTTGCCCAGCCGCGCGCCCGGGCGTCCGGCCGTGCGCTGCAGCAGCCACAGTTCGCGCGGGGAGGGCGTCACCGCCGGTCGGACCAGGGCGCCCCGCGACTCGAACGTCGGGTCCACGCCCCATCCGGCCATCCAGTGGCCTGGATCCAGCGAGGGTGAGGCCCCTGCGTGGCTGAGGAACTCGCCGACATCGAAACCGATGCCGCCGGCACCGATGATCGCCGCCTTCGGACCCACCGTGACCCGGCCCTGCAGCACATCGAGGTAGTCGACCACCTTCGGATGTCCTGCGCCGGGAAAATCAACCTTCCGGGGCAGGATGCCAGTAGCGAGCACCACCTCGTCGAACGGCGCCAGTGCTGCCACGTCGGCGCGCGCCTGCAGTCGCACGTCAACGCCGGTTTCCTGCAGCTTCTGGCCGAAGTAGCGCAGTGTTTCGTGGAACTCCTCCTTGCCGGGGATGCGCTTGGCCACGTTGAACTGGCCGCCGATTTCCGCGCCGGCCTCGAACAGGGTGACGTGATGGCCGCGCTCGGCGGCGACCGTTGCGCAGGCCAGCCCCGCCGGTCCGGCGCCCACGACGGCGATCCGCCGCGGCACCGGAGCAGGGCGATAGACCAGTTCGGTTTCATGGGCGGCGCGGGGATTGACCAGGCAGCTTGCCAGCTTGTTCTCGAACACGTGGTCCAGGCAGGCCTGGTTGCACGCAATGCAGGTATTGATGCGGTCCGGTCGGCCTGATCTCGCCTTGTTGGCCCACTGCGGATCGGCCAGCAGCGGACGCGCCAGCGATACCATGTCAGCGCCGCCCGCGGCCAGGATGCGTTCTGCGACGTCCGGCATGTTGATCCGGTTGGTGGCGACCAGCGGCACGCCGACGTGGGGCTTCAGCTTGGCGGTAACGCCGGCGAAGGCCGCGCGCGGCACCGAGGTCGCAATGGTCGGGATCCGCGCCTCGTGCCAGCCGATGCCGGTATTGATCAGCGTCGCGCCCGCGGCCTCGATGGCCTGTGCCTGGGCGACGATTTCCTGCCAGTCGCTGCCATCGCCGACCAGGTCCACCAGCGACAGCCGGTAGATGATGATGAAGTCCGGTCCGCACGCCTCGCGGATCCGGCGCACGATCTCCACGGCGAAACGCATGCGCTGATTCGCGTCGCCGCCCCATTCATCCGTGCGCATGTTGGTGCGCGGTGCTACGAACTCGTTGATCAGGTAGCCTTCCGAACCCATCACTTCCACGCCGTCGTAACCGGCATCGCGGGCCAGCCGCGCGCTGCGTGCGTAGTCGGCAATATGGCGGTCGACACCGCGTGTGCTCAGCGCACGTGGCTTGAACGGATTGATCGGCGCCTTCAGCGCGGAGGGTGCCACCGACAGGGGGTGGTAGGCGTAGCGTCCGGCGTGCAGGAGTTGCAGGCAGATCTTTGCGCCATGCTGGTGGGCTGCAGCAGTCAGCTGGCGATGGGGCCGCACCTCCCAGGGCCAGCTCAGCTTTCCACCGAAAGGTTTGAGCCAGCCGACCACATTGGGCGCGAAGCCACCGGTGACGATCAGGCCCACGCCCCCTTCGGCACGCTCGGCGAAGTACGCGGCCAAGCGGGGGAAATCACGCGCACGATCTTCCAGGCCGGTATGCATGGACCCCATCAGGATCCGGTTGCGCAGCTGGGTGAAGCCGAGGTCGAGGGGAGTAAACAGGTGGGGATAGGGGCTGTCGCTGGCGGGCGTCATCGTGGATACGCTTGCGTACGGAAGCGTGCAGCGTGCCGCGAATCGCAGCACGTAGCAAGGTGCATCGCCACAGACGTGGGCTGCGGCGCGCGGACAGCCCGATGTGATCGCCTACGGCGGCGCGACCGGCACCGTGACCGTGGCCGACGGCTTCTGATAGCCGAACCAGCGCAGGGTGAGTCCGCAGAGTGGCCCGATCAGCACTGCGAAGGCCACCGTCCCTATGCCCACGTCGCCGCCCAGCATCCAGCCCATCAACAGCGCGCTGCCTTCGATCAGGCTGCGTACCTGCCAGATCGGCCATCCGATCCGGGCATGCAGCCCGGTCATCAGGCCGTCGCGTGGGCCTGCACCCAGACGTGCGCCGATGTACAGGCCCGTGGCGATGGCGACCAGCATCAGGCCTGCAGCAAACAGCGCAATGCGCACGCCCAGATCCGTCCACTCCGGCAGCAACCATAGACCGACCTGCGCGGACGGTCCGATCAACAGGACGTTCAGCACGGTCCCGACACCCGGCTTCTGTCGTAGTGGCCACCAGAGCAACAGCACCACCGCACCGATGACGTTGGTGGCCAGGCCGAACGACAGCGGCGTATGCGCCGCGATGCCCTGCGACAGAACGTCCCACGGTGCAACGCCGATCCCGGCGCGCACCATCAGCGCAATGCCGATCCCATACAGGAAAAGACCGGTGACGAGCTGCAGCAGTCGGGTTGCAAGTGACGAAGACATGGGTGAAAGCAATGAAAGATGTGAGGCCACGGTAATCGGTGTCGCGGCTGCTGAGTAGATGCAGACGCGGGCTCTGCATGCGGACGGCGAAGCGGAACAGCACGATGATCCCGCGCGGCATACCTGATGCGCGTTGAGCGATGTCATGCCCATTCGACATACTGGAAATGCGTGACGAGATCATGTCTTTGTCGTTATGCGCACGACAGCAACGTTCAGACTCGCCACGGCCATAAAGTTCCTCACACAGCCGCGTCCGCGCTGAACGCTTGACTTTACGGACATGCAAAATGATGGAGCTTGAGACTGAAGCTCCGTGAAACCCTTGCCGCGCCTGCATGTTGCGGTTTTTCATCATCCTGTATAGGGTGCCAACGCCGGTCCGGTGGAGGCCCGGCGCCCGTTTTTCACATGTTACGGGACTGTTAACATGGCCTTCACTCCCCTGAGCATAATGTTCGCGGCGGTGGCGTGCTGAATCGGCTGTCGTAGTGCTGGCCCATGCCTCTACCGGTTTCATACCCCCGATATAGGAGCTGTAATCAATGAACAAGAAGATCCTTACCGCCGCGCTGCTGGGTGGTCTGGCTTTCGCCCAGGCTGCATCGGCACAGGAGTTTGACGACCGCTGGTACCTGACCGGTTCGGCTGGTTTCAACTTCCAGGACAGCGATCGCACCACCAACGATGCTCCGTTCGTGACCCTGGGCCTGGGCAAGTTCATCAGCCCGAACTGGTCGCTCGATGGTGAGCTGAACTACCAGAACCCGAACTTCGACGCCAACCAGGACCTGAACTGGTCGCAGTATGGCGCCTCGCTGGATCTGCGTCGCCACTTCGTGCAGGAAGGCCGCGGCTGGAACCCGTACCTGCTGTTCGGCCTGGGCTACCAGAAGTCGGAAGAAGAGTACGCCGCAGTTGACGCCAATGGCCCGCGCGAGCGCAAGGACGGCAACTTTGCCGCCAAGGTCGGCGCCGGCCTGCAGACCACCTTCGACAAGCGCGTTGCCGTGCGTGCCGAAGTGGCCTACCGCGCTGACTTCGACGACAAGAGCGTTGCCGCTCCGTCCGAAAACTGGTTCGGCGACGTGCTGGCTTCGGTCGGCGTCGTGATCCCGCTCGGCCCGCCGCCGGCTGCCCCGGTTGCCGCTCCGGCTCCGACCGCTGCCCCGAGCTGTGCGGATATGGACGAAGACGGCGACGGCGTCAACAACTGCGACGACAAGTGCCCGACCTCCCAGCCTGGCCAGACCATCGGTCCGGACGGTTGCCCGGTGCCGGTGTCGATCGACCTGAAGGGCGTCAACTTCGACTTCAACAAGTCGACTCTGCGTCCGGACGCGATCGCGATCCTGAGCGAAGCCACCGAGATCCTGAAGCGTTACCCCGACCTGAAGGTCGAGGTTGCCGGTCACACCGACTCGAAGGGTACCGACGCTTACAACCAGAAGCTGTCGGAGCGTCGTGCGACCACCGTGTATGACTACCTGACCAAGAACGGCGTGGACGCTTCGCGTCTGGTCGGTCCGATCGGTTACGGCGAGAGCCGCCCGATTGCGCCGAACACCAACCCGGATGGTTCGGACAACCCGGAAGGCCGTGCGAAGAACCGTCGTACCGAGCTGAACGTCCAGAACTGATCCTGGCGTTTCACCGGTAAGACATACAGCAGGACCCGGCTTCGGCCGGGTCCTGTTGCTTTATGGGCCACTATTGGCCAGAAAAAAGAAAAAAACCAACGAGTTGCCGTATTCATTGAATGTAGGATCTTGAATGGCGTTGTGGCGCTGTTAAACTCGCGACACTTTCTCCTTTTCTGGATGCTCCTCATGCTGCGCACTGCATCGGCCGTCGTCCTGGCCCTGGCCCTGGTTCCCGCCGCCCATGCGGCCGTGGACTGCTCGGTTTCGGCGACCACCGCCCCGCTGCCGTTGCCGGCAACCGCCATCGCACCGGTGGCCAGCGAGCTTTTCAGCCGCAGCTCGCGCCTGGGCATGCCGGCCGGCGTGCTGACCAGCAACTACGAGCAGTCGCAGTCACTGGACAGCGTGCTGCAGCGGCTGCGGATCGAAGGCTGCCAGAACGTCGCCAAGGCTGTTCCGGCCACGCCGGCGGTCAACGCGAATGATCCGGCGGCGTACAAGCCGCAGACCGCGTTCGACAATACGCCCTGGCGATTCGACATGAGCCAGAACGGCAAGCGCATGACCGCTGATGAATTCGACGCTTGGATGAAGTCGCGCGGCGTGCGTGTGGTGAAAGCGCGTACCGTGCCGGCTGCAGCGGTCGTTCCAGCTGCGGTGGAGGCCTCGGCCGAGACGAAGCCGGCCGACAAGAAGTAAATGAGGGCGGGGCAGCCGACGCGGCCTCCACGCCCCTCCGCGCGGAAGCCTGCGGGGGCGCCAGCCGTGCGCCACGGGCTGGCCCGTGTCCTGTCCAAGGCCGGTGTCTGTTCGCGCACCGAGGCCGCGCGCTGGATCGCGGCGGGGCGGGTCACTGTAGACGGTCGCGTCGTGCACGATCCCGAATTCCCCATACAGGCGGGACGCCATCACGTGAAAGTGGACGGCGAGGCCCTGGATGCCGCGCCGCGCATCTACCTGATGCTCAACAAACCGCGAGGGCTGGTGACCACCGCCCAGGATGAGAAGGGCCGCGACACGGTCTACCGCTGCCTCGATGGCGCCGGGCTTCCATGGGTAGCGCCGGTCGGCCGGCTGGACAAGGCCAGCGAAGGACTGCTTCTTTTCAGCAACGACCCCCAGTGGGCCGCATGGATGATGGATCCGGCGACAGGGCCTGAAAAGACGTACCACGTCCAGGTGGACCAGATCCCGGACGCGCCGATGATCGCTGCGATCTGCGCTGGCATTGAAGACGCAGGCGAATTCCTGTCCGCACGCACGGTGCAGGTGCTGCGCGTGGGCAGCAGGACCGCGTGGCTGGAGATCGTCCTCGACGAAGGCCGCAACCGCCAGATCCGACGCCTGCTGGCCGCGTTCGGCCTGCAGGTCCAGCGCTTGATCCGCGTACGCATTGGCGCCCTGGCCCTGGGCGAGCTGCCGAAAGGACAGTGGCGGCTGCTGGATGAAAGCGAAATACGCTAAAAAGGGGACGGAGGGAATTAATTGAAAATAATCCCCTCCGTCCCCTTTTTTCAGATGACGCCGAGTTCGCGGCCGATGCGGGTGAAGGCGTCAATCGCGCGGTCGAGGTGGTCGCGGGTGTGCGCGGCGCTGATCTGTGTGCGGATGCGCGCCTGGCCCTTCGGCACGACCGGGAAGAAGAAGCCGATCGCGTAGATGCCTTCCTCAAGCAGTCGCTCGGCGAACTTCTGCGCCAGCGGTGCGTCGTACAGCATCACCGGGCTGATCGGGTGCACGCCAGGTTTCACGTCGAAGCCGGCAGCAACCATCTTCTCGCGGAAATAGGTGGTGTTGGCGACCAGCGTCTCGCGCAGATCGTCCGCTGCGGCCAACATCTCGAAGGCCTTGATCCCGGCGGCCACTACGTGCGGTGGCAGCGAGTTGGAGAACAGGTAGGGACGTGACCGCTGGCGCAGCAGTTCGATCACCTCGGCGCTGGCCGTGGTGAAGCCGCCCAGCGCACCGCCCATGGCCTTGCCCAGCGTGCCGGTGATGATGTCGATCTTCTCCAGCACCCCCTTCACTTCAGCCGACCCGCGCCCCGTCGCACCAAGGAAGCCGGTCGCGTGGCACTCGTCGATATGCACCAGCGCACCGTACTTCTCCGCCAGCGCGGTGATCTCGTCCAGTGGCGCGATGAAGCCGTCCATCGAGAACACGCCGTCGGTGGTGATGAGCTTGGTCCGGCACCCCGCAGCATCGGCGGCCTGCAGCTGCGCCTCCAGATCGGCCATGTCGCAGTTGGCGTAGCGGAAGCGCTTGGCCTTGCACAGGCGCACGCCGTCGATGATCGAGGCGTGGTTGAGGCTGTCGGAAATGATCGCATCCTGCTCGCCCAGCAGGGGCTCGAACAGCCCGCCGTTGGCATCGAAGCAGGCAGCATAGAGGATGGTGTCCTGCTTGCCGAAGAACCCGGCGATCCGTGCTTCCAACTGTTTGTGCAGGTCCTGGGTGCCGCAGATGAAGCGTACCGAGGCCATGCCGAATCCATGGCTGTCCAGCGCATCCTTCGCGGCCTGGACAAGGTCGGGATGGTCGGCCAGGCCCAGGTAGTTGTTGGCGCAGAAGTTCAATACCCTGCGCCCGTCTTCCAGAGTGATTTCGGCCGACTGCGGGCTGGTGATGACCCGCTCCGACTTGAACAGGCCCTGGGCGCGGATGGACTCCAGTTCCTCGGCGTAATGGCGGGTCAGCTTGGACGGGGATCGGGTCATGTCAGCGCGGCTCGGAACGGGAAAACAGCCATTTTACCTGCGTGGGCAGAGCAGGGGGCGGCAGGTCGGGCGGCACCCATGTGTTGCGTTGCAATATCAAACAGGTTAAAAAACCGTGAACCGGACGGCTTTCGCCCTCGGTTGCGCCTGCAGGCGCCCCCATCGCCCCCACGGAGACGCCCCATGAAGCACGCTGCCCGCTGCCTCGCCGCCGCCCTGTTCCTCGCCTCGTCCGCCGCCAGCGCGCAGGATGCAGAGTCCCCCTACAGCTGGAACGTCACCGGCGTGTCCGATTACGTCTTCCGTGGCGTATCCCAGACCGACAAAGACCCCACCCTGCAGGCGGGCTTCACCTATACCAGCCCGGTTGGTCTGTATGCCGGCGTGTGGGGTTCGGGCGTGGACTTCGGTCCTGGCGATCCGAGCACCGAGCTGGACTACCTGATCGGCTATGGCGTGGATGTCACCGACACCGTCAATTTCGACGTCCTGCTCAACCGCTATACCTACCTGGGTGCCAGCGAGCTCAACTACAACGAGCTCATCACCACCACGACCTTCGCCGAGCAGTACAAGGTGACGGTGGCCTACAGCAACGACGTGTGGAACAGCGGTACTGACGGCTGGTATTTCGGCGTGGGGGGCGAATGGGCCCTGCCTCAGGAGGTCACGCTGGCCGCCAACGTGGGCCGCAGCACCTTCGAAGACGGCATCGCAAAGGACTACACCGATTTCAACGTCGGCGTCAGCCGCCAGTTCGGTCTGTTCAACCTTGGCCTGGGCTACTACGGCACAGATGGCAACGGCCGCGACAACTCGGGCAGGCTGGCTGACAACCGCGTGGTGTTCACGGTCGCGATCGGGCAGTAACCGTCGCCGGGCCCGGCGCGGCGCCTCGCATCGGTAGAGTCGACCCATGGTCGACTCCCCGCACCGGCGCGGCGCCTCGCATCGGTAGAGTCGACCCATGGTCGACTCCCCGTCCGCAGGCTTACCAGCTCAGCACAACCTTGCCGGCCTTGCCTTCTTCCATCAGGTCAAAGCCCTTCTGGAACTCGTTGATCGGCAGCTGATGGGTCATCACCTTGCCCAGCGGGAAGCCGGACAGCACCAGCTGCGTCATCTTGTACCAGGTCTCGTACATCTTGCGGCCGTAGATGCCCTGCACGGTCAGACCCTTGAAGATGATCTTGTCCCAGTCGCAGCCGGCGCCGCGCGGCATGATGCCGAGCATGGCGATCTTGCCGCCGTGGTACATGCAGTCGAGCATGTCGTTGAACGCGCGCGGGTTGCCGCTCATTTCCAGGCCCACGTCGAAGCCCTCCATGTGCAGTTCCTTCATCACGTCCTTCAGCGAGGTGTTGGCGACATTGACCACGCGCGTCGCGCCCATGTCGGCTGCCAGCTTCAGGCGGAAGTCATTGACGTCGGTCACCACCACGTTGCGTGCGCCGATGTGCTTGCAGATGCCCGCCGCGATGATGCCGATCGGGCCGGCGCCGGTGATCAGCACGTCTTCGCCGATCACGTCGAACTCCAGCGCACAGTGCGCGGCATTGCCGTAGGGATCGAAGAAAGCGGCCAGCTCGGACGGGATCTGGTCCGGGATCGGCCACAGGTTGCTGGCCGGCATCGCCATGTATTCGGCGAACGCGCCGTTCACGTTGACGCCGATGCCCACGGTGTTCGGGCACAGGTGCGGGCGGCCGCCGCGGCAGTTGCGGCAGTGGCCGCAGACGATGTGGCCTTCGGCCGATACGCGCTGGCCTACTTCGTAACCGGTGACCGCACTGCCCAGCGCGGCGATGCGCCCGACGAACTCATGGCCGATGGTCAGGCCGGGCGTGATGGTGCGCTGGCTCCATTCATCCCACAGGTAGATGTGCAGGTCGGTGCCGCAGATGGCGGTCTTCTCCAGCTTGATCAGCACATCGTTGGGACCCGGCACCGGCACCGGCACGTCTTCCAGCCAGATGCCCTTGGCGGCTTCGCGCTTGACCAGCGCCTTCATCGTTTGTGCCATTGCGGTGGAACTCATTGGGGGAAAGATGGCGCGGAGTATAAAGCCGCCAGCGCCCGGCCCATGTTGCAGCGCAGGCAGGGCAGCCGGCCCTCGACACCACCCATGACCTCCGGGCGTCCTTCCGGGGCAGGGGGCCGGGCTAGAATCGACGCTTCCACTCCCCAAGGGCCGCTCGATGCGCTCGAACCTGCTTGCTTTCTCCGTCGTCGCCAGCCTTGGGCTGGTCCAGGTCGCCCATGCCGCCGAAGGCATGTGGGTGCCGCAGCAGCTGCCGGAGATCGCCGGGCCGCTGCAGAAGGCCGGCCTGAAGCTGTCGGCCGAGCAGATCTCCGACCTGACCGGCGACCCGATGGGCGCGGTGGTGGCGCTGGGCGGGTGTACTGCGAGCTTCGTCTCGCCGCAGGGCCTGGTCGTCACCAACCACCATTGCGCGTACGGCGCCATCCAGCTCAATTCCACGGCGGAGAAGAACCTGATCAAGGACGGCTTCAACGCGCCGACCTTGAAGGACGAACTCAGCGCCGGCCCCAACGCCCGCGTGTTCGTGCTGGACCAGATCACCGACGTAACCGAGCAGGCAAAGGCGGCCATCGCGGGCGCAGGCCAGGATCCGCTGGCCCGCAGCCGCGCGCTGGATGCCTTCGACAAGGCCCAGGTGGCCGCCTGTGAGGCCGATGCCGGCTTCCGCTGCCGCCTGTACAGCTTCTCCGGCGGCAATACCTACCGCCTGTTCCGCAACATGGAAATCAAGGACGTGCGTCTGGTCTACGCCCCCCCGGGCAGCGTCGGCAAGTTCGGCGGGGACGTCGACAACTGGATGTGGCCGCGCCACACCGGCGACTTCTCGTTCTACCGTGCCTACGTCGGCAAGGATGGCAAGCCGGCGGCGTTTGCCGCCGACAACGTGCCGTACCAGCCCAGGCATTTCCTGAAGTTCGCCGACCAGCCGCTGGGCGCCGACGACTTCGTGATGGTGGCCGGCTACCCGGGCCGTACCAATCGTTATGCCCTGGCCGGTGAGTTCAACGAAACCGCACGCTTCACCTATCCGACCATCGCGCGCCACTACAACGCCGTGCTGAAGATGATCGACGAGGCCGGCAAGGCCGACCCGGACGTCAAGGTGAAGTACGCCGCCACGGCCGCCAGCATGAACAACGTGGCCAAGAATTACGTCGGCCAACTGGAGGGTTTCAAGCGCATCGATGCCGCCGGCCAGAAGCAGGCCGAAGAAGCGGCCGTGCTGGCGTGGCTGAAGCAGCAGGGCACGGCCGGCAAGCCGGCGCTGGCCGCGCACGCTCAGCTGCTCAAGCACCTGGATAGCAGCAAGTCGACCCGTGAGCGCGACCTGTTCGTCGGTCAGTTCAACAACACGTCCGCGGTCAACGCCGCACTCACCCTGTACCGCCTGTCGATCGAGCGCGCCAAGCCGGATGCCGAGCGCGAGACCGGCTACCAGGCGCGTGACCTGACCACCATCGAAGGCAGCCTGAAGCAGATGGACCGCCGCTACGTGGCGAAGATGGACCAGCAGCTGCAGGCCTACTGGCTGGACCAGTACATCGCGCTGCCGGACGACCAGCGCACCAACGACGTACTGAACCAGTGGCTGTCGGGCAGCAACGAGGCGGCGGTCAAGGCACTGGTGGGCAAGCTCGCCGGCACCCAGCTGGGCAGCCTCGACGCGCGCCTGCAGTGGCTCAAGGCTGATCGCGCCGCATTCGAGGCCAGCACCGATCCGGCCATCCAGTACGCCGTGGCGGCCATGCCGGGGCTGCTGAAGCAGGAAGAGCAGCGCAAGATCCGCGAAGGTGAATCGTTGACTGCGCGTCCGCAGTACCTGCAGGCGGTGGCCGACTACAAGAAGAGCCAGGGCGGCTTCGTCTATCCCGACGCCAACCTGTCGCTGCGGATCACCTTCGGCAACGTGATGGGCTATGCAAAGGACGGCGTGCAGTACACCCCGTTCACCACGCTGGAAGGCGTGGTGGCCAAGGAGACCGGCGAAGACCCGTTCGATTCGCCAAAGGCGCTGCTGGATGCGGTCAAGGCCAAGCGCTATGGCGGACTGGACGACAAGCGGATCGGTTCGGTGCCGGTGAACTTCCTGTCCAACCTGGACATCACCGGCGGCAATTCCGGCTCGCCGGTGCTGGACGCGCACGGCAAGCTCGTCGGCCTGGCCTTTGACGGCAACTGGGAATCGGTCAGCTCCAACTGGGTGTTCGACCCGGTGATGACCCGCATGATCGCCGTCGACAGCCGCTACATGCAGTGGATCATGCAGGAAGTCGCGCCGGCGCCGCAGTTGTTGAAGGAGTTGAACCTGGCCCGCTGATGAGGTTCGGCGTGCCCTGATCGAACAATGTCCTGGTCCAAAGGCGCGCCCGCCTTCCCGGCCGGGGACTTCCAACAGGGCCCCCTGTGCCGCGCGCACAGGGGGTTTTTGTTTGCACCGGCGCCGTCCGCCGAGCAGGTATCATGGCGATCCGACGCCGTTTCACGTTACGTGAACGATGTGCCGGGCTTCCTCCCCCAAGGACCTGTACTCCGCATGCGCATCCTGCTTGCCCGCCATGGCGAAACGCCGTGGAACGCCGAAGGCCGATACCAGGGCCAGATCGATATTCCGCTCTCGCCGATCGGCGAAGCCCAGGCCCAGGCCCTCGGCGAGCGCCTGAAGGCGGTCGACATCACCCGCGCCGTCGCCTCGCCGTTGTCGCGCGCACAGCGCACCGCGCAGCTGGCGCTGGGCGCCCGCGCGGACATGCTGCTCACCGAGCCGGAACTGCAGGAGATCGCGCACGGCGAGTGGGAAGGCCTGCTGGCCAGCGAGATCAACGAAAAAGACCCCTCGCGCCTGCGCGCCTGGCGCGAAGAACCCGATACCGTGCTGATGCCGGGCGGTGAATCACTACGCCTGGTGCTGGACCGCAGCTGGCGTGGACTGGCGCGCGCCGCTGAAGGCCTGGGCGAGGACGATACCCTGCTGGTGGTGGCCCACGATGCGGTCAACCGGGTGATCCTCTGCCGCATCCTCGGCCTGCCGATCAGCCGCCTGTGGAGCTTCCGCCAGGCCCCGACCACGTTGAACCTGCTGGAAGGGCCGGACATCGAACAGCTGGAAGTGGTGCGCTTGAACGACTGCGCGCACCACACCCCGTTCATCGGCGAAGCCAAGCACCCCGCCCGGTAACCCTACCCACAGGACGTCCCACCCT
>JAZBLM010000068.1:0-19038 GCA_037033225.1 Pseudomonadota bacterium | reverse complement strand
CGGTCGATGAAGCCCAGGTAATCCATCTGCTGCAGCAGCAGGTGGCTGGGGTCGTAGAGGATCTTCGCGCGGGGATGCTGGTCCACCACGTCGAGGAAGCGCTCGAAGGTCACGCCATCGTGCAGGTCCTCGCCGGGATGGATCTCGAAACACAGGTCCACGCCACAGGCGTCGAACGTGTCCAGGATGGGGCGCCAGCGCCGGCCGAGCTCGGCGAAGGCGGCATCCACCAGCCCTGGCGGACGCTGCGGCCACGGGTAGAAGTACGGCCAGGCCAAGGCGCCGGAGAAGGTGGCATGCGCGGTCAGCCCCAGCCGCTGGCTGGCCTTCGCCGCGAGCATCAGCTGGTCGACCGCCCATGCCTGGCGGGCGCTCGGGTCGCCGCGCTTGTCCGGCGGCGCGAAGCCGTCGAACAGGGTGTCATAGGCCGGATTGACCGCGACCAGCTGTCCCTGCAGGTGGGTGGACAGCTCGGTGATCTGCAGCCCATGCCCGGCGAGCATGCCGGAAACATCGTCGCAGTAAGCCTGGCTGCGGGCTGCTTCGGCCAGATCGAACAGGTGAGGCGCGCTGGTCGGCACTTGTACGCCAGAATAGCCAAGTCCCGCGGCCCACGCGGCCAACGTGTCCAGCCGATCGAAGGGAGGTGTGTCGCCGATGAATTGCGCCAGGAACAGCGCTGGACCCTTGAGCGTCTTCAAGCAGGTAGGCCTCGATGCAATCGATTGCATTACCGTAGCATGGGCCTCCCGCAGATCCGTTGTGCGCTGCACGACGCGGAGTACAGGCTGACGCCATGGCGACCATCTACGACATTGCAAAGCACGTCGGCGTTTCCGCTGGCACGGTGTCGCGTGCGCTTTCCCGTCCGGACAAAGTCCTGCCGGCCACGCGCACGCGCATCGAAGAAGCTGCCGCCGCACTGGGCTATGTACCCAATACGGTGGCCAGGACGCTCAAGACCCAGCGCAGCGGCAAGATCCTGGTAACCGTCCCGGATATCGCCAATCCGTTCTTCGCGCAGATCCTGCAGGGCGCCGAAGACGCCGCGCAGGCGGTGGGCTATGCCGTCCTGCTGGGCGATACGCAGCACCGGCCCGAGCGCGAGGAGCGCTATGCGCAGATGCTCCGGCGCAACGAAGCCGACGGCCTGATCGTGCTGGGACACCGCCTGCCGCCCACGGCCCGCGCGATCGTCCAGCAGCTGGGCGGGGCAGCGCCGGTGGTCAATGGCTGTGAGTTCGATCCCGCGCTCGGCCTGCCCAGCGTCCATATCGACAATGCAGCGGCCGCGCGCGCGGTGATGGACCACCTGTACGCGCTGGGCCATGAGCGCATCGCGGTCGTTGGCGGGCCGCCCGACAATCCGCTGCACCAGCAGCGGCTGGAGGGGGTCCGCAGCGCGGGCGGGGCACGCGGTCGCGCGCGCCAGCTGAGCGTGGTGCCGGGCGACTTCTCGGTGGAATCCGGCCATGCCGCCGCCCAGCAGCTGTTGGCCGCCGCAAACGCGCCGACGGCGATCTTCTGCTTCAGCGACCAGATGGCCCTCGGTGCGCTCGCGGTATGCCGGGAGCGCGGCATCCGCGTGCCCGAGGAGGTGTCGATCGTCGGCTTCGACGATCTGGCCTCCTCGCAGTACCTCACGCCGCCGTTGACCACCGTCCGCCAACCGATGCGCGAAATCGGCGAGCGCGCAGTCACCCTGCTGCTTGCGATCATCGAGCGGGCCGACGTGCCGCTGCAGCAGACGCTGCCCTTCAGCCTGATGGTGCGCGGCTCGACGGCCGTCCCTCCGCCAGCCCATTCCGCTTTGAAGGACGATGCCCCTTGAACCCTATCGGACATGAAGTCCTGCGCGCCGCCGCACTGGGCGTGTCGATCCTGGCGCTCGCCACAGGGTGCGGCAGGACCACGCAGGAAACCGTGCTGGCCTCCCGCGCGTTGAAAGTGGTCGCCGTGACAGAGAGCCGGCTGGATATCAACGTCAGCGAGTACCGGCACCACACCACCCATGTGCTGTACGCCGACGGTGAAAGACTCTCCGACCATGATTTCGCAGCGCGGCTGAAGGATCCGGAGGCGAGCGGCGCCGCCTTCGTGCATTCGGATGCCGTGGTACTCGACGACGACGCGGTGCTGCTGGCATCGCACACGCGCGACGGGCAGCGGTGCTGGACGACCCGGCTGTCAGGTCGCTCGGGCAGGGCAGTTCTCGAAACGCTGACGACCGGCAGCGTGGACTGCTCGCCCAGGCCCGCACCGGCCGGCTGGTCGGTGCTGTACGACGAGCCCGGCAACCTGATGCTGGTGCAGCACCGGCCCTTCGCGGTCCATCGGCTGGAGGGTTATTGGCAGGTGCTCTGGATCGACGGGGATGTGGTCGCGCTGTTCGGGGAGGACGAAGCGAACGAACGCTTCCTGGTCAGGCTCGCGCGGATATCCACCGCAGCCGTGCTCGCCGAGCAGGCCTTGCCCATGCCGGTGTACGCCGATCCCCGGCTGCTTGATGCGTCGCCTGCGGCGCGCAGGCAGTGGCTGCTCGACAACTTCACCGTGGTGATGCAGCCGGCGTCCATCCACCTGCGGCCCGACAACCGCCTGGCAACGCTGACGCCGGAGACATGGGCGCAGTACAAGGCCATCGAGCAGGAGAACCGCGACGAGGACGCTCGCGTCCGCGCGGCCGCCGAAGCCCGACAGGAGGCCGAGGAGAGGGCGCATCGGCAGGGGCACCCCCCACAGGCGGCTGCTTCGCCGCAGCCGGGGCGGGCGACGTCCACGGACTGAGCGCCGGCGTCGCGTCCGGTCTTGCCGCCCCTTCGCACGTTCTGCGGTGGCCGCGGGGAGTTCCCCACTCGTGCTGCAATGCAACTTTTAAATAATAGTATTATTTGTTTTATTGCCACCTGACATCACGGGTGGAGCTCAGGTCGGATGGTAGTGCTGGGGAGTGCTCGCGGAATCCGCGCCGAAATCGTCCAGCGCGGTGCAGCCTTGGCCGCGCTGTGGACGGCTGACCGCAACGGTGAGCTGGCCAATGTGGTGTTGGGACACCGTGACGAGGCGGCACGGCGCCAGACGCGCTCCTTCTTCGGCGCAAGCGTCGGCCGCGTGGCTGGCCGCATCCGTGGCGCGCGCTTCATTCTGGATGGCCACGCGCATGCGCTGGCTTCGGCCGACGGCCGCAGCTGCCTGCACGGGGGGCCTGGAGGGTTCGACACCCTGGACTGGCAGTGGCTCGACGTCGGCGATGACTTCGCACGGCTGCAGTGGCGCAGCGCTGATGGCGACCAGGGATTTCCCGGCGCGCTGTCGGTCACGGTGGAATACCGCTTTGCAGGTGATGCTGCGCTGCACGTCGACTACACCGCCACCTGCGACCGACCTACCGTCGTCAACCTGACTCACCACCCGTTCTGGAACCTCGCCGGCGAAGGCGCCGGCCCGGTCGTGGCGCATCGTCTGGCGGTGCCGGCCTCGCGTTTCGTCGAGCTGGATGCGGACCTGCTGCCAACCGGCCAGCTGTTGGACGTGGCCGCGAGCCCGTTCGATCTGCGCAACGCCCGCACCCTTGGCGACGGACTGGCCATGACGCCGCGTCATCCGCAGTTGCGGCATGCCGGTGGCTACGATCATTACCTCGTGCTCGATGCGCCGGTCGACGGCCGTCTGCGGCGCGCGGCGTGGCTGCACGACCCGCACTCGGGGCGCCTACTGGAGGTGTTGAGCGACCAGCCGGGCCTGCAGGTGTATACGGGTAATTTCCTGGACGGCAGCTTCCACGGTGCATCCGGACGTCCGTATAGCCTCCACGGTGCGGTGTGCCTGGAACCGCAGGGCTACCCGGACGCCGCCAACCAGCCCGCTTTTCCCGCCATCACCCTGCGTCCGGGACAGGTCTACCGTAACCGCATCCTGTATCGCTTCAGCAAGGAGCCACAATGACCGCACCAATCGACTCCTCCCGGCGACTGGAGGGCAAGGTCGCCATCGTGACCGGCGCGGCGAACGGCATCGGGCACGCGATCGCGACGCTGTTCCAGGCGCACGGTGCGAAGGTCGCGGGGTACGATCTCGGCGCGCCACCGGCCGACGATACCGCCTGCACGCTGTTCGGGCAGGGCGATGTCACCGACACCGATGCCGTCGATGCGTTCGTCGCCCGCGTGGTGGCAACGCATGGCCGCATCGACGTCCTGGTCAGCAACGCCGGCATGGACGTGTTTTCCGATCCACTGGACCTTGCGGCGCCGACCTGGCAGCGCAATCTTGACGTGAACCTGGGCGGACACTGGAATTTCGCGCGGGCGGTACTGCCGCACATGCTGCAGCAGGGCAGTGGCTCGGTGGTCAACATCGCCTCGGTCCATGGTCATCGCATCATCCAGGGCGCCTTCCCCTACAACGTCGCCAAGCACGCGCTGATCGGGATGACCAAGGCGTTGGGGCTGGAATACGCTGCACGAGGCATCCGTTTCAATTCCATCTCGCCGGGGCTGATCCGGGTGGACCGCATCGAGCGCTGGTTCGCGTCGCAGGCCGACCCGGCGCGGGCCCGCGCGGAACAGGAAGCCCTGTTGCCACCCAAGCGCATCGGCGAGCCATCGGAAGTCGCGCAGACCGCGCTGTTCCTTGCCAGCGACGAAGCCCGCTTCATCAATGCCGCCGACATCCTGATCGACGGCGGCCGCAGCCAACTCTACTACTGAGCCATGCCATGAACGACTCTCCTTTGCCGCTTATCGCCATCCTGCGGGGCATCACCCCGGACGAGGTGCGCGCGCACGTGCGCGTGTTGATCGACGCCGGCATCACGCAGATAGAGATTCCCACCAACTCGCCGGACTGGGTGGCCAGCGTCACCCGCGCGCTGGAAGAGGCGGGCGACGAGGCGGAGGTCGGCGCAGGCACGGTGCTGACGCTCGCCGACGTGGACGCGCTGGCCGCCACCGGCGCGAGCCTGATGGTGACGCCCAATACAGATCCCGTCGTGATCGCGCATGCGTGCCGTGCCGGGCTCGACATTGCGGCTGGGTTCGCGACCGCCAGTGAAGCGTTCGCTGCGCTGGCAGCCGGCGCACAGCGGCTCAAGCTGTTTCCCGCCGCCCACTTCGGGCCGCGCTACGTACGTGCGCTGAAGGCGGTGCTGCCAATGGAGGTGCCGCTGTACGCGGTGGGTGGCATCGGACCGGAAAATCTGGGAATGTTCCTGGGCGCGGGTTGCGCCGGTGCCGGCCTCGGCGGCGAGCTGTATCGCGCCGGCCAGGATCCCGCGACCACGGCACGCCATGCTGCCGCCTTCGTCCACGCCCTGCGGAGTGCCGTGCCATGAAAATCACCCGCCTGAGCACCTACCGCGTCGCGCCGCGCTGGATGTTCCTGAAGATCGAGACCGATGAAGGCGTGGTCGGCTGGGGCGAGCCGGTCGTCGAAGGTCGCGCGCGCACCGTGGAGGCCGCCGTGCATGAGCTGGGCGACCAGCTGATCGGCAAGGATCCGGCGCGCATCAACGATCATTGGCAGGTTCTGTACCGGGGCGGTTTCTATCGCGGCGGGGCGGTGTTCATGAGTGCGCTGGCCGGTATCGACCAGGCGTTGTGGGATATCAAGGGCAAGGCGCTCGGCGTACCGGTCTACCAGCTGCTCGGCGGCCTGGTACGCGACCGCATGAAGACGTATTGCTGGGTGGGCGGTGATCGTCCTGCGGACATCATCGAACAGATCCGCGCACGCGTTGCGCTGGGCTACGACACGTTCAAGCTCAATGCCTGCGAAGAGATGCCGCTGCTCGCACCCAGCCGCACCATCGACGCCGCAGTGGCGAAAGTCGCGCAGATCCGCGAGGCATTCGGGCAGACCATCGAATTCGGCCTGGATTTCCATGGCCGCGTGGCCTGGCCGATGGCCAAGACGCTGATCCGCGAGCTGGAGCCGTATCGCCCGTTGTTCGTCGAAGAACCCGTGCTGGCCGAACAGGCCGAATATTATCCCCGGCTGGCGGAACAGACCGCGATTCCGCTGGCGGCGGGCGAGCGCATGTTTTCGCGTACCGAGTTCAAAAGCGTGTTCGCGGCGGGGGGGCTGTCCATCGTGCAGCCGGACCTTTCGCACGCCGGCGGCATCACCGAATGCATGAAGATCGCCGCCATGGCCGAGGCGCATGACGTCGCCCTGGCGCCGCACTGCCCGCTGGGCCCGGTCGCCCTGGCGGCCTGCCTGCACGTGGACTTCGCCAGCTGGAACGCGGTATTGCAGGAACAGAGCATGGGCATCCACTACAACGCCGACGGCGAGCTGCTGGACTATGTGAAAAACAAGGATGCCTTCGCGCTGCAGGAGGGCTGCATGCTCCCCGCAACGGCACCGGGGCTGGGCGTGGAGATCGACGAAGAGGTCGTGGTCGAGCGTGCACGCCGCGCGACCGACTGGCGCAATCCGCTATGGCGGCACGAGGACGGGAGCGTAGCAGAATGGTAGGCACGACCACGGGGATACAGCCACACGTGGCGCTGGCAGTGGACAGTCGTTGCACGCTCGGCGAAAGCATCGTCTGGTGTGATCGCGATCAGGTTCTGTGGTGGACCGACATCAAGGGCAAGCGGATCTGGCGGGCGGGGATCGGTGACCGGACGGGCCAGTGGTGGAGCACGCAGGGTCGTGTCGGTTCGCTGGCACTCTGCGAATCAGGGCGGCTGCTGCTGGGCATGGAGCGCGCGCTGTACTTCGCCGATCCACGGCAGCACGAGCCGGGCAGTGCGTTGACCTGCGAACTGCTTGCAGAGGTGCCGATGGAGGGGGCGTCCATGCGGATCAACGATGGACGGGTGGATCGCAGCGGCAACTTCGTCTTCGGCGGTATCAACGAAGCCGCTTCGAAGTCACGCCTTGCCTGCTTCCACCAGTTCTCGCTTGAACACGGGCTGCGTCCGCTGGCCCTGGAACCGGTGACGATCGCCAATGGCATCGCCTTCGACCCGTCGGGCAGGCAGATGTACTACTGCGATTCACTGCAGGGCAGGATCATGAAGGTCGGCTATGACGCAGCGCTGGCGCAGGTCGGCGCCGTCGAAGTGTTCGCCACGGTCGATGTCGATGCCGAGCCGGACGGCGCTATGGTGGATGGCCACGGCCGCCTGTGGGGGGCGCAGTGGGGCGCCGGGCGCGTGGTGCGGTATTCGGCCACAGGCGAGGTCGACCTGGTCGTACCGGTGCCTGCCACGCAGCCGACCTGCGTCACGTTCGGCGGGGCAGGGCAGGACGCGCTGTTCATCACCTCCGCGCGCGATGGGCTGGACGACGCGCAGCTGGGCGCCCAGCCGACCAGCGGCGGCGTGTTCGCCGCCGCGCTGGACGGCCCGCACGCAACCGCGAGCTGCCGGTTCATGGATTCATGATCGCGGTCGACTGGGGTACCACCAGCCTGCGCGCATTCCTGCTGGACGAAGGCGGGCAGGTGGTGGACGTCCGGCGCTCCGAGCAGGGCCTGCTGCAGGTGGCAGGGCGATTCGCCGAGGTGCTGGACAGCCTGATAGGTGGATGGGATGCGCGCCTGGTGGTGATGGCCGGCATGGTCGGCAGCCGCCAGGGCTGGCGTGAAGTCCCTTACGTCGCCGCGCCTGCAGGCGTGGCCGACATCGCCGCCGGCATGCAGGCATTGCCCGACGACGCACTGCACGGCCGTGAGCTGTGGCTGGTGCCGGGCCTGCAATGCGAGGGCGCAGGCCGGGTGCCTGACGTGATGCGCGGCGAAGAGGCGCAGCTGTGTGGATTGCTGTCCGTGCTGGAGGCGGGGGCCTGCCAGGTTCTGCTGCCGGGCACGCACAGCAAGCACGTGCAGGTCGTCGACGGGCGCGTCGAGCGCTTTGCCACCTTCATGACCGGTGAACTGTACGCCGTGCTGCGGCAACACAGTCTGCTGGGCAGAATGATGGTCGACGCGCCGCACGATGACGACGCGTTCGCGCAGGGCGTGCTGATGGCCAGCAACGGCGGCAATCCGCTGCATGACCTGTTCGGTGTGCGAACGCGTGCGCTGTTCGGGCAGCTGGCGCCGGAGCAGCTGTCCAGTTACCTGTCCGGGTTGTTGATCGGACTGGAACTGGCCGGCGCAGGTGAGCGCGGAGATCATCTTCATGTCATCGCATCGGCGGCGTTGGCCCAGCACTACCTGGCCGCACTGACGCTGCTGGGACGGCGGGCGACATCGCACAGCGAAGCGCTCGTCGCACGGGGCATCCATCAACTGGCTTGCGCACGCGAGCTGCCGGTGTAAGCGCGGTCTGCGCCGACGCGCTACTTCTTTCAGTGCAGAAGCCGGCCTGCTGCCGGCATACGGAACAAGGAAGCAGGACATGCAACTTTCGATGCTGGATACCACCATCGTGCTGGTCTACCTCGCTGCGGTCTTCGTGCTGGCACAGTGGGTGTCGCGTGAGAAGGCCGGGCACAGCAAGGACGCCAAGGACTATTTCCTGGCCAGCAAGTCACTGCCGTGGTGGGCGGTGGGCGCATCGCTGATCGCGGCCAATATTTCCGCCGAACAGATCATCGGGATGTCCGGCTCGGGCTATGCCATCGGCCTGGCCATTGCATCCTACGAGTGGATGGCCGCGTTGACCCTGCTGATCGTTGGCAAATGGTTCCTGCCGATCTTCCTTCGCAACGGCATCTACACTATGCCGCAGTTCCTGGAGCAGCGGTATGGCAGCCGCATCCGCACGGTGATGGCCGTGTTCTGGCTGGGGTTGTATGTGTTCGTCAACGTCACCTCGATCCTGTGGCTCGGCGCGATCGCGGTCAGTCAGGTCACCGGCATGGACCAGATGCTGGCCGTGGTGCTGATCGGCGTGTTCGCGCTGCTCTACCAGCTGTACGGCGGGCTGAAGGCCGTCGCGCTGACGGACATCGTGCAGGTCTCCCTGCTGGTGCTGGGCGGGCTGCTGGTGACGGGCCTGACCCTGAGCCACCTGGGCGAAGGTGGCGGCGTGCTGGCGGGTGCGCAGCGGCTGTGGGCGGCCCATCCCGGGCACTTCGAGATGATCCTCAGCAAGGACAACCCGTTCTATAAAGACCTGCCGGGCATCAGCGTGCTGGTCGGCGGCCTGTGGGTGATGAACATCAGCTACTGGGGTTTCAACCAGTACATCATCCAGCGCGCCCTGGCTGCCAAGGACATCGGCGAGGCACAGAAAGGGGTCCTGTTCGCCGCGTTCCTCAAGCTGCTGATGCCGCTGATCGTGGTCGTGCCCGGCATCGCCGCGGTAATGCTGGCGCCGGGGCTGGCCACACCCGATCAGGCCTACCCGACCATGATGCGCCTGCTGCCGACGGGCATCCTGGGGCTGGTCTTCGCTGCATTGGTCGCGGCGATCGTCGCTTCGCTGGCCTCGAAGATCAACTCGGTGGCGACCATCTTCACCCTCGACTTCTACGCCAAGCGCAAGGGCCCGCATGCAGAGGCCACCCTGGTTCGCGTCGGCCGCTTCGCAGCGGTGGTCACCGTGGTGCTCGGCATCCTCGCCGCCAAGCCGCTGTTGGGCAGTTTCGACCAGGCGTTCCAGTACATCCAGGAATACACCGGCTTCTTCACCCCCGGCATCGTGGTGATCTTCCTGCTGGGACTGTTCTGGAAGCGCGCCAACGAGGCCGGTGCATTGACTGCGGCGGTGGGATCGTTCGTGCTGTCGGTGGTGCTCAAGCTGGCCTGGCCCTCGCTGCCCTTCATCGACCGTGTCGGACTGGTGTTCCTGCTCGCCCTGGTGCTCGCGGTGGGCGTCTCGCTGGCCACACCGGCCACGCCCGCGAAGGACGTGGTGCGCACCGACGATGTGTCCTATGCAACGCGTAGCAGTTTCAATGTCGGCGCCCTTGCGGTGGTCGCGATCCTGGTCGCCCTGTATGCGCTCTTCTGGTGAGGACACCTGACATGACCAAGACGTCCCTGCTGGCCATCGCGCTGGCGCTGGCTCCGCTGTCCAGCCTGGCAGCTGGACCCCGTCCGGAGCTGCAGCCAAGCGCACGCTTCAGCGTGTATGGCCATGGCGCGGCGGCTACGCCACCGATGGGCTGGAATCCATGGAACGCGTTCCGCACCGAAGTCACCCAGGACAAGATCCTGTCGGTGGCCGAAACCATCAAGCGCAATGGCATGCAGAAAGCCGGCTACCGTTACGTCAATATCGACGACGGCTGGTGGCTGCAGCGGCGTGCCGACGGTGGCATCCAGATCCGCGCCACCATGTTCCCGATGGCGGCCAGCCGCAGCGGCCCGCCGAGCCTGCGGCCATGGACCGACCACCTGCACGCGATGGGCTTCAAGGCCGGGCTGTACACCGACGTGGGCCGCAACGCCTGTTCGCAGGCGCACGATGCGCACAGCCCGAACCTTCCCGTGGGCACGGTGGCGCAGCGTGAGATCGGCCTGGAGGGATTCGAGGCCAGCGACCTTGCCACGATGTTCGGTGAATGGGGCTTCGATTACATCAAGGTGGATGCCTGCGGGCTGGCGGATTTCGGTGAGGGCAGCAAGGCGCTGGCGAGTGCGACCTATCGCGAAGGCCGCCCCTTGATCGTGCGTGCCGATGCGCAGGCTACCGACGCAGACAAGGTGGAGACCGCCTATGCGCGCGTTGGACGCTTGCTTGCCGGGCTGAACCCGGACGACGACTTCGTGCTGTCGATCTGTCCGTGGGGCGAGGCCGGCGTGGGCAACTGGGGCGGTCGCCATGGCAACCTGTGGCGGACCAGCGCGGACATCGAGCCGAACTGGGACAGCATGCTGCACAACTTCGATACCGCATCGCGACGCGAACTGTACGCCGGTCCGGGACGCTGGAACGATCCGGACATGCTGGCAGTGGGGCTGGGTGAGTTCGACGCCCGGCATCCCGTGGAAGCGCGCACCCACTTTTCGATGTGGGCCATCCTGGCCGCACCGCTGCTGGTGGGCTTCGACCTGAACCACGCCTCGCCCGCACAGGTCGCGATGCTGACCAACCCGGAGGTGATCGCGATCAACCAGGATGCCGCAGGCAACCAGGGCCGCATCGTCTTCCACGAAGGAGACGTGCAGGTGCTGGTGAAGCCCCTTTCGCAGCGCGGCGAACGCGGTGTGCTGCTGCTCAACCGTGGCAACCGAGCCGTGCAGGCGCGTGTCGATGCGGCGCAGATGCAGCTCGACCCGGGCGAGCCGATGCAGGTGCGCGATGCGTGGGCCGGGCGTGATCTCGCCACCTCCGGCGCGGCCCTGGAGTTCGACCTGCCCGCGCACGGTTCGATGTTGCTGAAAGTCAGGGGTAAACCGGCCAGCGGCGACGGCACGGCGTTGGGCGATATCAGCGGCCGGATCCACGTCGCTGTGGACGGGCTGCCTGGCTACAGCGCGCGGCCCGCGGAAGTGTCCGGGACGCCGCGCGTGGATGCGACCCCGGCTGGCCAGCCGCTGCGGATTGCCGGCACGACCTATGCACGTGGCATCGGCATCCATGCAGACTCGCGGCTGGAAGTGAAGACGGCGGGCGAGTTCAGCCGGTTCCAGGCGCTTGCCGGTGTCGACGACGCGGCGGCTGCGTCCGGCGGCACCGTGCAGTTCCGCGTGTACGGTGACGGCAGGCTGCTGTTCACCAGCCCCGCGCTGGCACGCGGGCAGGCACCTGTCCCGATCAACGTGGACGTGCGCGGTGTGCAGGTGCTCGAACTGGTGGCGGAAGCCGCGCCCGAAGCGGGGTCTGCCGCGGCGTCGGCATCGCGTGCGTCCACGCCGGTGGTCGCCTGGGCGCATGCGGACCTGCGCTGATGCAGCCCTCGCTTCGATCATGCCCGGCGCGCCGCCCCGGTGCGGCGGCGGCGGACGGACTGAGCGGGGCGGCTATACTGCGCGCATGAAAAACCTGCGCGTGCCGGTCCGGGGCGGGACCTGATGGCGACCTCCAGCCGCAGCCTGCACGGGCAGATCGTGCACGAACTCGGACGCCAGATCGTGGCCGGCCATTACGGACCGGGCGCGATCCTGCCGCGCGAGGATCGCCTGGCCGAGCAGTTGCAGGTCAGCCGTACCGCCCTGCGTGAGTCCCTGCGTGTGCTGGGGTCCAAGGGACTGATCGAGACGCGGCAGAAGGTCGGGACGCGTGTGCGCGATGCGTCGCACTGGAACCTGCTCGATCCCGATGTCCTGGCCTGGCACGGCGCCGCCCTTCCGAACGCGACGTTCGTCGAGCAACTGGCAGAGATGCGTGAACTGGTGGAGCCGGGTGCTGCCGCGCTGGCCGCGCGACGACGCACCGATGCGCAGCTGGCGTGCATCCGCGACGCCTACGATGCAATGGCCGCCGCCGCGGACATGGAGGCATGGGCGGCAGCCGATCTGCGGTTCCACCATGCCGTTCTTGATGCAACCGGCAATGCGCTGCTGCGTCCGTTGTTCAGCGTGATCGAGACCGCGCTGGGCAGCTACCTGCTGCTGTCGGCACGCAAGGCGGACGCGGATTTCAAGTACTCGCTGCCGCGCCATGCCAGCGTGTACGAAGCGATCGCAGCGCGCGACCCACACGCGGCGCGGCAGGCCATGCTGGACATGATCGCCGACTCGCGACGCAACCTGCGCAGCGGGAGCCAAGTGCCATGACCGTCCTGCCCGATGACATGATTCTGCAGGCCATCCACACTGGGCGTGCGGTACCGTTCACCCGGCCGGGCAGCCTCAGCGCAATCGCCAAATCACCGGTCAGCCATGCCGTGCGCCTGCACGCCGAAGGCATCGAAGGTGACGAACAGGGCGACCGTCGCGTGCATGGTGGGCCGGACAAGGCGATCCATCACTATCCGTTCGACCACTACGCATTCTGGCGGGCAGGGCATCCGCATGCGCTGCTCCAGTCAAGCGGTGCGTTCGGCGAGAACTTCTCGGGGTGCGGCTGGACGGAAGATACGATCCACCTTGCGGATGTGATCCGCGTAGGCGCGGCAACCCTGCAGGTCTCCCAGGGACGCCAGCCCTGCTGGAAGCTCAACGACCGCTTCGGGCTGCCGGACATGGCACGCACCATGCAATCCAGCGGCCGCACCGGCTGGTACTACCGCGTGCTGGAACCCGGCCGCGTAGCGCCGGGGGACATGATGGCAGTGGTCGACCGACCGTGCCCGGCGTGGCCCCTGAGGCGGCTTGGCCACGTGCTGTTCGACCGCACGCTGGAGCGCAGCGTGCTGGAAGAAGTGAGCCGACTGCCGCTTACCGCCTCGTGGCACACGCTGGTGACCAACCGCCTGCAGCGCAATGCCGTGGAATCCTGGCAGAAGCGCCTGCAGGGTCCCGATCGTTGATCCCGGGCGCCCGACGCCTGCGCCGCATCGCCGCGTGATACCTCGCCCTGCGCAACAGCCGGGGTCACTGGGGAAGTGATTGCACCTTGCAGCCTGCGCTGTCCGCTTTGCGTCCATGCAGCGACATCCGCCGCAGACAGGCGCACGTTTCACAGGGTGGCACGGAGGCCATCAAATCGGTCACGATGTACGGCTACTGCAGCTTCCCCCCGGATTCCCCATCGTGCTGAGCGTCATCGCGTCCCTGCTTGCGTTGTACATCGTGGCCAGGCTGGTCTGGCCGCTTCGACTCCACGTATCCCTGCGCCTGCTGTTGGCCGCAGTCGTGCTGGGCATGGCACTGCACCATCGCATCGTCGCGCAGTTCGCCGGCACCATGGCGTCGCCGGAGATCCCGAAGATGGCCATTGCCGTGCTGGCAACCGGGTTCACCACGCTGCTGCTGAGCGCGCTGTTCCTGTTGCTGCTCGATGCGGCGCTGCTGCTGGCCAAGCTGTTGAAATCCGGCCGCGCCGCCGCGGCGCTGCGCGCGCGCTGGCTGCGGCCGCTCGCCGGGCTGGTCGCACTGGCGCTGGGCATTTTCGGCGTCAGCCAGGGCATGGCGGTGCCGAAGCCGCGCAGCATCGAGGTGCGGATCGCGGGCCTGCCGGCAGCCTTCGAGGGCTATCGCGTGCTGCAGCTGACCGACATCCATGCCAGCCGCCTGCTCACCGGTGACTGGGTGCGCAAGGTCGTCGCCGAAAGCAACGCGCTCGCTCCGGACCTGGTGGTGATCACCGGTGACCTGATCGACGGCACGGTCAGCGCCCGCCGCCACGATTTCCTGCCGCTCGGCGACCTGCGCGCGGCCGACGGGGTGATCGCCATCACCGGCAACCATGAGTACTACGCCCAGTACAGTGCGTGGATGCAGGCCTTCCGCGGACTGGGCATGCAGGTGCTGGAAAACACGCATACCGAGGTCCGTCGCGGTGACGCGGTGCTGACCATTGCCGGCGTCACCGATCCGGTGGCGGAGCGCTACGACCTGCCGCAGCCCGATCTCGCTGCTGCGCTGGCCGGTGCCGATCCCGCCGCACCGGTGATCCTGCTCGACCATCGCCCGCGGCAAGCGGCCGCCAACGCAGCGCGCGGGGTGCAGCTGCAGCTGTCCGGACACACGCATGGCGGCCACATCCTCGGCATGGACCAGTTGGTCAAGCGGGCCAACGGCGGCTACGTATCGGGCCGCTACCAGGTTGGCGACATGACCCTGTACGTGAGCAACGGCGCAGGCCTGTGGCCGGGTTTCGCCGCCCGCATCGGCGTGCCTTCCGAGATCACCCTGATCACCTTGAGGGGCGCTGCGGCAACGGAGAAGTGACCGTGGCCGTGAACGATGCAGCGGGCGCGGGCGGACGCGCCATCCTGTCGCGATAGGCATGGCGCAGGCGGGCCGGTGGGACATCCGCAGTGCGTTGCCGCCCTGCCGCAGGGTGCGCCGGGGCACACGCGCTTCTGCTGCCGCCCTGCCTTCACTGCCGCTGCGCTAGGGTTGCCGCTTCTGGAGCGGAGGCGTGCGGATGCGGCAGCAGGCAGGGAGTGCAGGCGGAACGGTGAGTCGCCGTTCGATGTGGGTGGCCGCGCTGTCCACGGTGGTGGAGTGGTACGACTTCACCCTGTACCTGTACTTCGCGACCGTGCTGTCGCGGGTGTTCTTCGGCGGCGGCGAGCAGGCCCTGTTGACCACCCTTGCCGGGTTTGCCGTGTCCTACCTGATGCGCCCGCTGGGCGCGCTGTGCTTCGGCCATCTGGGCGACCGGCTGGGGCGGCGCTGGATGCTGCTCGCCTCGATGGCCCTGATGGCCGCGGCGATGCTGGCGACCGCCCTGTTGCCGACCCATGCGCAGATCGGTGCCGGGGCGGGGGTGATGCTGCTGGCACTGCGCTGCGTTATGGCGTTCTCCGTGGGCGGCGAATACACCGGCGTGGTCGCCTACCTGCTGGAAAGCGCGCCGCCACGCCGGCGTGGCCTGGTGACGTCGCTGGCATCGGCTGCCAGCGAAGTGGGCGCGTTGCTGGCGGTGGCCTTGTCCGCGCTGACAGTGGCCGTGCTGCCGACGCCTGACCTGGACACATGGGGCTGGCGCATCCCTTTCTTCGTCGGGGCGGCGCTGGCCCTGGTCATCCTGCTGGCGCGCTCGAGCATGCACGAATCCCCCGAGTTCGAGCGACAGAAGCGCGAAGGCAGCGTGCCCAGCGCGCCGATCCGGCAGATCCTTCGGCTGCATCCCGGCGCCGTGGCGCGCACGTTCGCGATCTCTGCGCTCGGCTCGATCACCTACTACGTGGGCATCACCTACGTACCGGCGTTCCTGCACGCCAACGGGCGCGGGGAGGGCGAAGCGTTGTGGCTGTCGACCATCGCCGCCGTTGCGGTGATCGTGGCCACGCCCCTGTTCGGGCTGCTGTCAGACCGTTTCGGACGCCGGCCCTTGTTGATCGGATTGACCCTGCTGTCCGCGATGCTGCCGTTGTCGATGTTTGCCTGGATGGCGCAGGCCGCGACCGCCGGGGTGATCACCGCCGCCGTCGTACTGGCCTGCGTCGCCGGTGGCATCAGCGCCGTGGCCGCCTCTGCGACGGCCGAGCAGTTCCCGGGCGAAGGCCGGCTGAGCGGGCTGGCACTGGGCGTGACCATGGCGACGGCCGTGTTCGGCGGCGCCACGCCCTGGCTGGCGCAATGGTGGGTGGAGCGCAGCGGCTGGAACGCAGCGCCGGGCGCGATGATCGCAATCGTCGCCGTAGTGGTTCTGCCCGTGCTGTGGCGCCTGCCGGAAACCCGCCCGCCACGCGACCGGTAGTGACGGCCGCTGGCCGTCAAACCGGATACCCATCGCTGTTGCGATCCGCCTGATCCGGAACGCACGCGTCGCCGTCCGCCCGATGCCCCCTTCTTGGCAGGCATCGGCGCACGCGACCGGTGCGTTCAGGGGAGTTCCACGAACGGGTCGTCCTTGCAGGGGACATAGCCCTTGCTACCGCAGTGCCACTGGGCCAGCGTGACCTTCTGCTTCACCTCGAAGTGGTCGCCGGCCCACAGCAGGAAGCCACCATGCACGAAGGCGCGCCGGTCGAAGGCCCGTGCATCCCGTCTGAGCGGCTGATCGGGATCGGCCTCGGACACCCAGCGCACCGTCGGCACGCGGTCAAGCTGCTCTACCTGCGCGTAGAGCTCGCTTGCGCCCTGCCTGATGTACTTCTGCATCGCCACAGCGTCGGGGAATCCGCCCGCCTTGAGGATCGGGACGGTCACGTCCTCCGGCGGTTCGCCTGGCCGGGCGATCAGCGCGCGCATGCCAGTCGAGCGCACAGGACAGCCATTCAACTGGACCAGATAGCCCGTGGTGCCACCAGTGCCGGCGAAGGTGCGGAGCCAGTAGCGGTAACCATACCCTCCGCGGTCGGCGACCATGTAATCGGTCTTTCCCTCTAAGCCGGGAACTCGATGGACAAGGACCTTGGAAGAGCGCCCAGTGTCGCACTTCAGATAGTGGAGAACCTGGACGAGCTGCCTGGGTAGGCTTTCATAGTTGCCGGCCCGCGGGCTGCCTGAAGCGCCTGGCAGGGGAGGCAGGCCCGTGTCGTGGAAGGAGGCGATCCTGGCCGGTGCGGGTGAACGGGTGTTCGCCGCAGACGTCGTGCATGCGGTACAGGCGGCCACCAAAGCGGCAAGGCCGATGGATCGCAGGTCCGGTGTGCTCATGGTTCAGTGACCTCTGGGTGGTAACGGAGGAGGGGGATGAATGGCTGGCGCACTCTGATCGCCGGCGCGCAGCACGCCTTCGTCCGCCTGCTGCTGCAGTTGCTGCAGGCTGATGTTCACCGGCGTATCGGTGACGACGGCCGCCGTCACGCCCAAGCGCAGGGCGGCCGGGTCATCCAGCGCGCCCTGGACAAGAAACAGTGTTTCCCCGGCGCTGCGGGTGCCGACGGCATTGCTGGGCACGATCTGGTCGACCCCCGTGAAACCGTTGGACTTTGCCGCAAGCAGCAGTTGCAGGCTGTAGTCATCGGCATGTTCCGCGTAATCCGTGCCCATGTCCTGCAGGCGCACACTGATCTGCCGCTGCAGGGCATGGTCAGGGTGCTGCGCATGACGTGGATCCTGCTCGGGTGCAAGGGGGCGCTGCGGGACGACCTCGCGGGTCTGCCCCGGCGCCACCGAGGTCAGCACGTACTGCCAACGGTCCTGCCCCGGGTTACCCCGGATCGTCTCTACGAAGCCGTCGTACCCATCCTGCCTGATCGTCTGGCAGCCCGCCGAATAGGTGTTTTTGTCGCCGCCCCGATGGAACTTGAACGTGCGGTTGAGCTGTTGGACGCCGTTGTGATCGTCCGCATCGAACCAGCCGTCGCCGTTGCTGTCCCGTTCCACCCGCCGCGTACCCGCCGCGATCGCCTCCGGCGTGGGACGCAGAGAAAACTCCGGGTCATTTTGCCCGAGTGCATGCGTGGTCTGCAGCAGTTCGGTGGTGCCTTCGGCGAGCCGGCCAAGGTCGCGGATTCCATCCTCGTTGACGTCGTCGCCCTCCGTTTTGACGCGCGTGATCACGTCACCGAAGCCGGGGCTGCGGGGACGGGTCTTGGCGTGGCCATCGTACTGGGCGGAGGGCTCGGTGTTCGCATCGAGGAAAGTGCGTGCGTGACGCTGCCCTTCCGCATCTCGCCACACCACCACCAGCCGATCGTTGAATGCGCCTTTCCCGCGCTCTACCGTTGTCCGATCCTCGTTCCGCAAGCCCAGAATCACCCGATCCTGCGTCAGCAGTGCATCGCGCGCGGCGGCCTCACCACGCACGGCAATCACGCTCGCATACACATCGTATTGCTGCGCCTGGCTCAGATACTCTGTCTCGTCGTCCACCGGCATCCGCGGTGGACGCGACGCCGTGCGCACCCGATCCAGCATCCGGATCACGGCCGGTCCGTTGGCTTCGTCCCCGCGCACCGCGGCAAGCTCGGCAGGCGCGCGCGCCAGCACGTAGCGGTCAAGTGCCTCCCGCACGACCAGGCTCTGGCCGCTGCGAAGCGCCTCGAACCTTACAGCCGCCTGCTGCGCCTGTCGTTGCTGCAGCAGTCGAACGACCTCGTCCGCTGCTGCGCTGATATCAAGTTCGGGCACGTCGCCGACCTCATCGCCTGATCATGCAATGAGGGTGCCGATGTTCCACTGGGTCCGGTTTGACCCGCCTCACGCTCCATGACACCAAGGCGATATGCGTTGGCAGGTGATGCGATCCGCACCCGCGCACCGGCACATCCCGCTAGTGACGGCCGCCGGCCGTCAACAGGACCCCGGCAGTGACGACCGCTGCAGGCTGTGTAGCAAGCCTGAAAGCGGCGCCGGGCAATCTGCTGCACCACTACCGGCCCGCGAAGAAAGACTGCAGGCAATGCCCCTGAAGGATCAGTGCACCACGGCCTCCCGGCGAAGCGTGTCGCGCCTCCAGCATGATGATGCGTTGAAGCGAATGGATCAGCGGGCTACGACGGAGGCGATGCGACGACGGCGCTGCACGGTAGAACATCCATTTGGGACACTGAAGTACCGGATATTTTCCCATCCGCGATTGCTGATGCGCGGATTGCTGGGTGCGGCGGCCGAAATGGCCATTGCAACCACTGTTTGGAACCTCAAGCGGGCAATGTCGATCCTGGGAGCCAAAGGATTGATGGCTC
>JAZBLM010000067.1:0-19289 GCA_037033225.1 Pseudomonadota bacterium | reverse complement strand
CCGGCGTTGCGATGCTCATGATGCTGGCACTCGTGGCGATGGGCTGGCTGCTGCTGATGCAGCAGCAGGTTCCGCCGACGGCGATCGACGCGGCCGTGGAGAACGGCAACCGCATCATCGGCAGCCCGCAGCGGCCGTACCGTCTGGTCACCGCTGGTGCGGGCTTCGAAACCTACCCGACGCTGTCGCCCGACGGCTCGCAGGTCGCCTACGAGGCCAGTGACGAACAGGGGGGTGGACGGATCAAGGTGCAGACGTCGGGCAATGCCCCGGCGCGCAACCTCGTTGAACGCCCCGACGGCGCGGTGGATCGTTTTCCCAACTGGTCACCCAATGGCCGCGAGATCGCCTTTGCGCGCTTCTTCGCCAGCGGCCGCTGCGAGGTCCTCATCGCCAGCGCGACGGGAGGCAATGTGCGTCACGTCACGCACTGTGATGGGACGGAGCTGCTCAGTTTCGACTGGACACCCGACGGTCGCGGCCTGGTGTTCGGCAGCATGGTAGGGCGGTTTGCACATCCCGGTATCCGCGTGCTCGACCTCGCCAGCGGGCAATGGAGAGCGATTCCGTATGCGGCGCACCGCGATGACTTCGACTATGCGCCGCGCATCTCCCCCGATGGGCGCTGGCTGGTCTTCATCCGCAATCCCCAGGTGGGTGACCTGTGGCGGATGCCTGCCGAAGGCGGCCCACTGGAGCAGTTGACCGACGATGCCGCCGAATTCCGCGGGTGGGCCTGGCTGGGCGACAGCCGGCAGATCGTATTCGGTCGGCGCGTCGACAGCGAAACGCGCCTGTACCAGCTTGATACCGATGCACGGACACTGCGCGACCTGGGGGTGGACGACGCGCAGTGGCCGGCCGTGGCCCGCCACGCGAACCTGCTGGCCTTCGTGCATCGCAAGGCCCAGTTCGGCGTGTACCGCGTTCCCGCGGCCGAGCCGGCCAGGGCGCAGCGGCTGTTTCCTTCCAGTGGACGCGACGGGCAGCCGATGCTGGCGCCGGATGGGCGCCACCTGGTGTTTTCCTCTGACCGCTCTGGCCGCTACGCACTATGGTGGGCGGACCTGGAGCAGCCACAGTCGCTGCGGCTGATCGAGGGCCTGCGGCCCGACACCCGGCAGCCGCCGGCGTGGTCAGCCGACAGCCAGCGATTGCTGGTGCTGGGACGGGACGATGAGGGTGATTCGCATGTCTATGAGATCACCCCGCGCGATGAGCAGCTGAGCCTGTTGCCGGTGCCGGTCGAGCAACCCCTGCAGGCGCTGTATACCGACAACCCCGACCGGCTGCTGCTGATCGAGCGCGGCAACGACCAGCGCACGCGGCTGAGCCTGTACGATCGGCGCAGTACGCCCTGGCAGCGCCTGGCCTCGGTCGAGGGTGTGTCGCAGGCACGTTATGACAGCACCAGGCGCCGTGTACTGTTTACCCACTTCGGCGCCAGCGGGTTGTGGTCGGTCGATACCGCGCTGGCACCGTCCAGCATCCAGCAGGTCAGCCAGGACAAACCCTCGCGCTGGCGGTACCGCACCTGGGCGCTGGCTGGATCGGGGACCATCGATTACGTTGACGAATCCAGCGAGTGCAGCAGCGGTCTGCTGCGGATCACCGAAGGCGCCGCCCCGGTCCAGCGCTGCCTTGACGCCAATCGTCTCAGCGCGGGCAACGGCTTCAGCAGCACGGCCGACGGCGCTGCGCTTTATCTGGCGATGGCGGTCAGTGACGGCGCGGATATCGGGGTGATGCCGTTGCCGGAACGGCCGGTGGATGTCTTTCCCGCCTTTATCAAGCCATTGAAATTGAAGGATTAATCCCTTTCGTAAGTTCTTCGTTTCGACGTCGTTTCGATTTCGCGGCGAAGTCGTCGCAACGTCCTGACCGCTGACCGCTCATTTGGCAAAACAGACACCCTGTATTGGCAAAGTTGTGGTGCATCCATGCGTCAGCTCTCCCTGGCCGATCGCGGTCAAACGATCTCTCTCGACAAGTCGCCCGACGACACCACGCCTATCTGCCTCAGCGTGGCCCGATTGGGCAGCCTGCAGACCGCAGGCAGCTGCTTCACGGTCTGGATCCAGATCCGCGGCAGCGCCTGGGTCGAGGCCAAGGAAGGTCGTTTCCGGCTGCGTCGCGGCGAGTGGATCGCCTTCGAGAAGGAATCCCGACCGCTGGTGCAGGCGGGCCGCAGCGGCCTCTGCATCGGCCTGGCGCTGAACGCCGACGCGCTCCGCATGCTGATGGAACTTGCCGACTGCGGGCTGTATGCGGGCCGCGGGGTGATGCAGCGCGCCGAGCTGCGCGTGGCGCTGCGCCTGTGGCGCGATGCGCTGGACAGCGGCCTGCCGGCGCAGGCGTTGCGCCCGATGTTGCTGCATCTGGCGTCCCTGCAGCGCACGATGGCGGGCACGGTGCAGCGTTGCCCGGGCCGCTCGCGCAGCCGCAAGCGCCAGGTCTTCGGTCGCATGCAGCGCGCCCGCCTCTATCTGGAGGGCAACAGCCACCGCGTGGTGCGCATCGGCGAGCTGGCCGAGCTGACCAACTTCTCCAGCTGGTACCTGTCCAAGACCTTCCAGAGCCTGTACGAAGAGAGCCCGCAGGCCCTCTCGGCGCGACTGCGGCTGGAACGTGCATCCGATCTGCTGCGCGATACCGACATGATGATCGGCGAAGTGGCCTCAGCCAGTGGTTTTGACAACTGCTGCAGCTTCGCGCGTGCCTTCCGCGCCCGCTTCGGGACGTCCGCGTCGCATTATCGTGAAAGCGTCGCCAAGCTCCCGCCACATTCGGCAAAGTCTCTCGCTGGCTCACGCAAACCAAGGACCGCAACACAATCGTAACGTTTGGGGGCGCTTTAACACGCCACTAACGTACCTTGGAGAGAGACATGAAATTCCGCACCCCCGCCATTCGGCTGGGCACGCTGTCGGCCGGCATCGCGCTGGCGCTGAGCCCGAGCTTTGCCTCGGCGCAGGAAGCTGCTGCCGGCACCACCGACCTGGACCGCATTTCGGTCACCGGCTCGCGCATCCGCGCCGCCAACGTTGAAACCCAGCAGCCGATCCTGACGCTGAGCCGCGAGAGCCTGGAAAAGCAGGGCTTCTCGTCGGTCGCCGACGTGCTGAACAACCTGACCTCGGCCGGTTCCCCGGCGATCTCCCGTTCGGAGTCGCTGGCATCGGGTGAGAATGTCGGCGGTTACTACGTCGACATCCGCAACCTGGGCGCGCAGCGCACTCTGGTGCTGATGAACGGCAAGCGCATGGGCGCATCGACCTCCGGCTTCCAGGATCTGAGCCAGATCCCGATGGGCGCCGTGGAACGCATCGAAGTGCTGAAGGATGGCGCCTCGGCCATCTACGGCTCCGACGCAATTGCCGCGGTGGTCAACGTGATCACCCGCAAGAACGTGGAAGGCGGCGAAGCCTCTGCCTACTTCGGCCAGTACGGCGAAGGTGACGGCAACACCGAACAGTACTCGATGACGCTGGGTGCAACCGGCGAGCGCGGCAGCCTGACCCTGTCGGCCGAGTACAACAAGGCTGATCCGGTCTACGCCAAGAACCGCTGGTACAGCAAGGACGGCAACCTGGGTCCGAATTCGACCCCGGCTTCCTGGAGCGCCCTGAGCCAGAACGGCAGCTGGTGCAACCCGACCGTCTATGACTGTGGCAACGACCCGGACGCGGTCTGGCAGACGCTGAACGCCGGTGGCAACCCGCTCAATGCGGCGGACTACCACCCGCTGACCCAGAACGAGTGGTCCAACGCCAACCAGCAGATGACCGCGCTGACCGGCGTGGAGCGCAAGTCGCTGTACATCAACGGCACCTACGATTTCACCGATTCGATCAGCCTGAACACCGATGTGCTTTACAACGAGCGCACCACGTTCCAGCAGATCGCCGGCTATCCGTACCAGTCGCAGAACTTTGAAACCCCGCTGTCCGCCGGTAGCGTGTACAACCCGGTTGGCCAGGACGTCGATTTCCGTCGTCGCCTGTGGGAGGTGCCGCGCACCACCGACAGCCAGCTGAAGACCATGCGCTTCGCGCCGACGGTCAGCGGCTTCTTCGACTTCGCCGGCAAGACCTTCGACTGGGACGTCGGCGCCCTGTGGAACCGCAACGAGACGATCGTCACCCAGCGTGGCGACGCCAGCCTGATCGCCAGCGGCGAAGCCCTGGGTCCGTCGTTCATCAACGCGGCCGGCGTTGCCACCTGCGGCACCGCGGCCAACCCTGCCACCAACGGCTGCGTGCCGTGGAACCCGCTGCTGCCGTTCGGCGTCGCCGGTGCTGGCTCGCTGTCGGATCCTGCCCTGCAGGACTTCATGTTCCCGACCTACACCACCCGTGGTGAGTCGAAGACCACCAGCTTCACCGCCAACCTGGCAGGCTCGATCGTGACCATGCCGGCCGGCGACCTCGGCTTCGCCGTGGGCGTGGAGCACCGCAAGGAAGAAGGCACCTTCGTGCCGGATGCCTTCTCGCAGTCGGGCCAGTCCACCGGCCTGGGCCAGAAGCCGACCCGTGGCGAATACGATCTGAACGAGGCCTACCTCGAGCTGAACGTGCCGATCCTGTCGGACATGCCGTTCGCCAAGGAACTGTCGCTGAACATGGCGACCCGTTACTCGGACTACAGCAACTTCGGTGACACCCTCAACAGCAAGTTCGGCGTGACCTGGCGTCCGCTGGACGAGCTGCTGGTCCGTGGTACCTATGCTGAAGGCTTCCGTGCTCCGACGATCAGCGATCTGTACGGTGGCCTGAGCTCCAGCTTCGAGCGCTACATCGATCCGTGCGGCGTGACTGCGCCGGGCAGCGTTGCCGGCAACGCAGCGTGCTCCGCTGCGGGCGTTCCTGCCAACTACGTGCAGCTGGGCCAGGCCAATGCGCCGTGCACCACGCTGCCGTGCGCGACCAACGACCAGTTCATTTCCGGCGCGAACCCGAACCTGAGCCCGGAAACGTCGAAGAGCTACACCGCTGGCCTGGTCTGGAGCCCGCGCTGGGTCCAGGGCCTGGACATCTCGCTGGATTGGTACAAGTACGAAATCAGCGACATGATCATCGAGGACAGCGTTGATCGCATCCTGCGTGACTGCTACGTGCTGGGCGATTCCTCGCGCTGCGCCAGCGTGGTCCGTGGTCCGGCCGGCAACATCACCGCGCTGACCTACGGCACCGCCAACCTGGGCAAGGTCGAAACCGAAGGTTACGATCTGGGCGTGAAGTACCGTCTGCCGGAAATGGCGATCGGCAACTTCAGCGTCGACTGGCAGACCACCTACCTGTCGTCCTACGACGAAGAAGGCCAGAACAGCGCCGGCAACACCATCACCATCGGTCGCGTCGGCGAGCCGGGCCTGTTCCGCGTGCGTTCCAACGCCACCATTGGCTGGACCAAGGGTGACTACGGCGTCAACTGGACCGCGCGCTACTACTCGGGCATGGCCGAAGACTGCATCGACATCGGTTGCACCAACCCGGACCGCTTCCAGAACGGTGAAGCCGCGCCGATCCGCAAGACCGGTTCGAACACGTTCCATGACCTGCAGGTCAGCTACACCGCGCCGTGGGATGCCACGATCGCCGTGGGTGCCAACAACGTGTTTGATCGCCGCGCTGCCCTGCAGTACTCGGCCCCGAACAGCGCCTTTGCCTACTACGGTGGCTTCGACGTGGGTCGCTTCCTGTACATGAAGTACACCCAGCGCTTCTGATCCCATCGAAGCACTGAGGCATGAATGAAAAGGGGCGGACCGCACGGTCCGCCCCTTTTTCTTTGCCTGCAATCAGGAGATGAAGTCCGCCCCGGAGTCAGGCCTCGGCTGGCGACAGGCCCATCAGCGCATTGGCATGCTCGCGCCATTCCGGAAGCCTGTGCAGCACGTTGGCACGCTGCAGGTAGTCTTCGTTGACGGCCTCACCGTTGACCAGTGCCAGTGCCACGTGCACCGCGCCGGTGACCCAGAAACTGCGGGTGTTGGAACGTTGCGGCTGCAGGTGGAAACCCACCGCTTCCACGATCGGCATCGGCAGTCCCCACAGGCCCAGCAGGTACGCACCGGCCTCGGCGTGGCCCGGTCGCGCATCAGCGGCATCGGCCGGCTCGCTGCGCTCGTTGCGGACGCCCGGCAGCAGCAGGCCGATATCGGCCAGCAGGGCGGCGGTGGAGCCCAGCTCGGCGCTCGACGCAGGCAGCAGGCGCGCGGCGAGGCGCGAGGCCAGCAGCGCACGCTGTTGCAGCGAATTGCGCTCAGCCACAGACAGGGTAGGTGCCGAGAAGACTTCGCTGGCCAGCACCAGGTCGCGCAGCGTGGCCAGCCCCAGCCGGGTCACTGCGCCGCGCAGGTCGGAGATCGTGCGGCCGCTGCTGAAGTAGGCTGAATTGGACAGCTGCAGCACCTTCGCCGCAATGGCCGGATCCGCGGAGACCAGCTTTGCCACTTCGTTGCTGTCAGCGTCCTCGTCATGCTCCAGGGCACGCGTCAGGCTCATGTACAGGTGCGGCGGCGAAGGCAGCTTTTCGATCCGGCCGATGGCATCGCGCAGGCGCGGGCTGTCCAGCAGCTCACGCAGCTCTTCCAGGCTGCTCAGTGCTTCCAGCAGGACTTCCGGCGCCAGCGGGAGCGGCAGGAAGCGGTGGGCGATGCCGATCAGCCGCGCAGGCGGCGCCCGGTTGCCCTGCTGGGCATCGATCAGCGCCACGCGGATGGTCTCCGGGCGCAGCGTACGGATCTGGCCCAGCAGCGTCGTGGCATCCATGTCGGACAGGTTCGGGCTCACGATCACTGCATCCAGTGGTGACCCAGCCACGGCGGCCATCGCAGAATGGCCGTCGGCCACGCTCGAGGTATGCCAGTCTTCCCCAAGATCGGCGATGTATTCGCTCAGCTCAGCCGGGAGGCTGGCTTCGTCCCCAACAAACAGAATGCGCACGACACGTTCCCCTTGCGGACCATGGCAACGGCCATGATCGATGTGAAGTGTCGCAATTTAACCGATTCGGCGCGCGGAGAGATGTGCCACACGGCCGAATCGTGACCCGCATCGCCCTGGCGGGTGCACCAGGGCGGGGCGACGGGCAGGGATCAGGCCTTGCCGTCGAGGAAGCGCTGGTGGGCTTCGACCAGGATCGCCTTGGCTTCGGCGGCGCCTGCCCAGCCATCCAGCTTGACCCACTTGCCCTTTTCCAGGTCCTTGTAGTGCTCGAAGAAGTGGCCGATGCGCTCCAGCCAGTGGCTGGACACCTGGGCGATGTCTTCCACGTGGGCGTAGCCACTGAACACCTTGGAGATCGGCACGGCCAGGATCTTTTCGTCACTGCCCGCCTCGTCGCTCATCTTCAGCACACCGACCGGGCGGCAACGCACCACGGAACCGGGAATGAGCGGCAGCGGCAGCACCACCAGCACGTCGGCCGGATCGCCATCGCCGCACAGCGTGCTGGGCACGTAGCCGTAGTTGCAGGGGTAGCGCATCGGCGTGGAGAGGATGCGGTCGACGAAGATCGCGCCGGTGTCCTTGTCCACTTCGTACTTGACCGGCTCGGAATCCTTGGGGATCTCGATGATGACGTTGATTTCTTCCGGCGGATTCTTGCCGGGCGAGACGAGTTCCAGACCCATTGATGTACTCCGGTTGCGGGGGCGAAAAGAGACCCATTTTAGGCGTTTTGCGGTGCGTCGTGCGGGTTGCCGGAGCCAGTGCGGGCAAGGCCGACATGCGCTGGCGGGGTGGCCTGACGGCAGGGGGTGGCTGCGTGCCGCGACACTGGTCACCCCTGCGGTACGGTCTCGATGATGTTCATTATCAACAACTTGCACGCCGCACCCTGGTCGTTCCCGCGCACGCTGGCCGTGGCGGCGGCGACGGCACTGGGCTGCGTTGCGCCCCTGTCGGTGCAGGCCTCGGCGGAGCAGCCGGGGCCACGTTTCGTCGACCTGGTCGACCATCCCAGCCAGGAGGCGAACTGGGACCGCTTCCATGCGCTGGAGGACGGCCTCGCGGCGGCATTCGTCACGCAGTGCCGGGACGACGGCTGTCGCCCGCGTCACCTGTTGTGGCCGCTGCAGCTCCGTTGCTCGGTGCGGGTCGCCGATGCGACGGTGGTGGCCTGCATCTGGGTGATCGGCGGCAGTGACCTGCAGGTCGCCGCCAGCGGCCGCATCGATCCCGATCTGCGGGTCTGGCACTGTCCACTGCCGATGCCCTGGCCGGTGGCCGTCGATGCGTTCCATGCGGCGCTGGAGGTTCCCGATCCCCTGGCCGTGCGGTTGCCGGGGGCGGGCTCGACCCTGCTGCTTGGGCTGAAGGACTGCCTGGCCACACCGGGCAGCGCGACGTGATCGGCATCGCGTGGTGCCTCGCCTGCCTGCCCGCCCTGTCGGCGGGCCACGTGGATGCCCGGGACCATCCATCGCCCGGAGCCGGCGCGGCGGCATTCATCCTGATGGAACGGGCGCTGGTGCGCGGATTCGATGACATCTGCGGGGACACCTTCTGCGAAGGTGACTACAGCAACCTGCGCGCATTGCAGTTGCGCTGTGCCGTCACCCGTGGAGAAGGCCGTGTCACGCGCTGCCTGTGGGGTTTCGTCGGCAGCCAGGCCTGGGTCGAGGGCGACAGGCCCATACCGGAAGTCGATGCCCGGACCTGGGCCTGCGCATTGCCCGTGACGCCGGGCACCCCGCTGTCGCTGCTGCTGTCCACCTGGTCGACCCGTGATGCCCTGGACACGCCCTTACCCGGCAGTGCAGCCAGTCCCTATGAGGCTCTCACCGACTGCCTGTGACTCCTCGGGCGGTATCAGCCTGCTGAAGACTGCGCGGTGGCATCGCGGTGCAGTACTTCGTTCAGTTCATCCACCACGATCGCCCAGTCGTTGTCCGACCCAAGCGATTCAGTGAGGAAATTGCGCTGGCCCTCACTCCAGAACGGCGCGTGGTTGACCTTGATGTCGGCCGGCAGCTGGTGGTCCCGGATGAAGGCTGCGATGTGCTCTTCGCTTTCCTCCAGGCCCAACTGCAGGAAAAGATTGGTCATGTTCGGTTCGGTGGTGATCATCGTGTCGGCACGCCGGGTTCAAAAAGGTGCATTCAGTATGCCGCGAGCTGGCGGGGCCGCGATGTGATGGACGTGCCCATCGCATCGCGGCAAGGCCTGGCAGGGCTTACAGCAACGGCACCAGCAGCAGGGCGACGATGTTGATGATCTTGATCAACGGATTGATGGCCGGGCCTGCGGTGTCCTTGTAGGGGTCGCCCACGGTATCGCCGGTGACCGCCGCCTTGTGGGCCTCGCTGCCCTTGCCGCCGAAGTTGCCATCTTCGATGTACTTTTTCGCGTTGTCCCAGGCACCACCGCCGGTGGTCATGGAGATGGCCACGAACAGACCGGTGACGATGGTGCCGATCAGCAGCCCACCCAGCGCGCGTGGACCCAGCAGCAGTCCCACGACCACCGGAACCGCCACCGGCAGCAGCGACGGAACGATCATCTCGCGGATGGCCGAACGGGTGAGCATGTCCACCGCGCGGTCGTACTGTGGCTTGCCCGTGCCCTGCATGATGCCGGGGATCTCGCGGAACTGGCGTCGGACTTCCTCCACCACGGCGCCGGCCGCACGGCCCACCGCCTCCATGGCCATGGCGCCGAACAGATAGGGAATCAGCCCGCCGATCAGCAGGCCGATGATCACCTCGTGGTTTGACAGGTCAAAGCGGTATTCGACCCCGGGATTGGCGGCCTGCAGGTTGTGCGTGTAGTCGGCGAACAGCACCAGCGCGGCCAGTGCCGCCGATCCGATCGCATAGCCCTTGGTGACCGCCTTGGTGGTGTTGCCGACCGCATCCAGCGGATCGGTGATGGCGCGGATCTCCGGCGGAAGGTCGGCCATCTCGGCGATGCCGCCTGCGTTGTCGGTGATCGGCCCATAGGCGTCGAGCGCGACGATCATGCCGGCCATCGACAGCATGGCAGTGGCGGCGATGGCGATGCCATACAGGCCGGCCAGGGCATGCGCGCCCCATATCGCCACGCAGACCGCGATCACCGGCAGGGCGGTCGACTTCATCGAAATGCCCAGGCCGGCGATGATGTTGGTGCCGTGGCCGGTGGTGGACGCCTGGGCGACGTGCTGCACGGGTTTGTACTGGGTACCGGTGTAGTACTCGGTGATCCATACGATCAGCCCGGTCAGCAGCAGACCGATCAGAGCGCAGCCGTACAGTGCGTAAGGGCCGAAGACATTGTCATCCATCAGCGAGGTGGTGACCGGGTAGAAGGCGATCGCGGCCAGCACACCGGACACGATGACGCCCTTGTACAGCGCGCCCATGATCGAACCGCCCGGTTTCACCTTGACGAACAGGGCGCCGATGATCGAGGCGATGATCGACACGCCGCCCAGGACCAGTGGATACAGCACGGCGTTGCGTCCGGCTTCGCTGATCATCAGGCTGCCCAGCAGCATGGTGGCGATCACGGTGACCGCATAGGTCTCGAACAGGTCCGCTGCCATGCCCGCGCAGTCGCCCACGTTGTCACCGACGTTGTCGGCGATCACCGCCGGATTGCGGGGGTCGTCTTCGGGGATGCCGGCTTCCACCTTGCCGACCAGGTCGGCGCCGACATCGGCCCCCTTGGTGAAGATGCCGCCACCCAGGCGAGCGAAGATCGAGATCAGCGACGACCCGAAGGCCAGCCCGACCAGCGCATGCAGCGCCTGGGCGATGTCCAGCCCCATACGCAGCAGGAGGGCGTAGTAGCCGGCCACACCCAGCAGACCCAGCCCGACGACCAGCATCCCGGTGATGGCGCCGCCGCGGAATGCGACGTCCATGGCGGCGCTGATGCCCTGGCGGGCCGCTTCGGCGGTGCGGACGTTGGCCCGCACCGAGACGTTCATGCCGATATAGCCGGCCGCGCCGGACAGTACCGCCCCGATCGCGAAGCCGACGGCGGTGTACCAGCTGAGGAAGATGCCCACCAGCACGAACAGCACGGCGCCGGCTACGCCGATGGTGAGGTACTGGCGGTTGAGGTAGGCGCGTGCCCCTTCCTGGATCGCTCCCGCGATCTCGGCCATGCGTGCGTTGCCGCTGGGTTGGCGCAGGATCCAGCGCGCCGAGACGATTCCGAACAGGATCGCGATGACGGCGCACAGCAGCGCCAGTGACAGCCCGTGACGTTCCAGCATGACCTCTCCCGATGTGGATGGACGACATCCAGCGGTGGTGAACTTCACCACGAGGGGGACGACGGGCTGCAGCCTTGGAACCAACCCGTAACAGACCTTCGAGGTCGTCCGACGTATGGCGGTGTTCAGCATTCCCTGGTAGCCGCAGTATGCGGCGCGGGCCACGGCCGCGCCAGCGTCTTTGCACCCGGTTAAGCAGCGCTCTGCGAACGTGCCGGCATTCCTGGTCTGGAGAAAGCCAATGCGCCTGCCTGTCCTGTTGATCGCCGCGCTGTTGCCGGCACTCCCCGCGCTGGCGATGGAAAAGCCGGAGCTTCACCGGGCGCTGGGCGCAGCGCAGGCGATAGGGGCCGTGCACACGCTGCGGCAGATTCCCGAAGCCTGCGCACGGCTGGAAGGTGCTTTCACCGGCGACGCGGCGCAGCCGTATCGCTTCGCGCCGGTGCGCACCAGCGAGCAGTGCCAGCCGCGCGCGCGCCTGGTCGATTTCGCCAAGGCCCAGCCGAGTGCCGACAAGGGCTGGCTGCTCAACGACGTGATCCGTGTTCCCGCTGCGGCCTGCCCGTCGCAGCAGGCCGTGGTGCGGGTCTGGCGGCGTCCGGTGAACGCGGTGTTGGAGCGCGACGGGCAGGGCCAGTCGCGCGTCTATCTGGAGGAGGCCAGGAAGCAGGCAGCGGCCGGCAGGATTCCAGAAGTGACGACGTTCGCCGCGCAGCTGCAGATGGAAGGCAAGGCCTGCAACCAGGGCAGCTGAGGGCCGGTACAGCCGGCGTCAGCGGGCTGTCTCCGATTCCCGGCCGCAACGGGCGGCGTCGGCGGAAAGCCGGCCCGTCCTGCAGGGCTGCACCTAGGCGTCGAAACCTGCCAGCTTCTTCTTCACCGCCACGTTCTTCAGGGTGACGTATTTCGGCAGGCCATCCGGCCCGTAGGGCAGGGGGGCTTCGCCCCTGATCAAGGGCTGCAGGTAGGCGCGCGCCTTCTCGGTGATGCCGAACCCGTCCTTGCGGATGAAGTTGGCCGGCATCTTCTTCTCATGGTTGGCGATCTTCGAAAGCGGCGCCGATTCGATTTTCCACCGATACGGTTTGTCGCTGCCGCGCACGATCACCGGCATCACCCCGTTCTGCCCGGACAGCGCCATGCGGACTGCCGCCTTTCCGACGGCCTGCGCCTGTTCCCAGTCGGTCCGGGAGGCAATATGGCGCGCCGAGCGCTGCAGGTAATCCGGCACGGTCCAGTGGACCTTGTAACCGAGCTGGTCCTTGACCCGTCCTGCCAGGTGCGCGGCGACACCGCCCAGCTGGGTGTGCCCGAACGAATCCTTGGCCCCGCCCGCGTCTGCCACGAACCGGCCGTCGGCAGTGGCGATGCCTTCGGAGGCGACCACCACGCAGTACCCCACCTGCTCGACCACGTTGCGTACCTTGGCGAGAAACGCGGCTTCGTCATACGCTCGTTCGGGCAGCAGGATCACGTGCGGCGCTTCGTCCGGTCCCGTGCCCGCAAGACCGGCAGCGGCCGCAAGCCATCCGGCATGCCGCCCCATGGCCTCGTAGATGAAGACCCGCGTCGACGTCTCTGCCATGGCCGCCACGTCCAGCGCGGCCTCGCGCACCGACACCGCGGTGTACTTGGCCGCTGAACCGAAGCCCGGGCAGGCGTCGGTGACTGCCAGGTCGTTGTCGATTGTCTTCGGCACACCGATGCAGGTCAGCTCGACGCCGCGCGCGCGGGCAAGTTCGGACACCTTCAAGGCGGTATCGGCCGAATCATTGCCGCCGTTGTAGAGGAACCAGCGCACGTTGTGGGCCTGCAGCACCTGCAACAGGCGGTCGTAGCGGTCGCCGTCCTGCTGCAGCGACTTGAGCTTGTAGCGGCACGAGCCGAAAGCTCCGCCGGGCGTGTGGGCCAGGGCGCGGATGGCCGCGATGGACTCTTTCGAGGTGTCGATCAGGTCTTCGCGCAACGCGCCGAGGATGCCGTTGCGGGCCGCGAGGACCTTGATGCCGCGCGCGCGCGCTTCCTGGATCACGGCCGATGCGGTCGCGTTGATGACGGCGGTGACGCCGCCGGACTGGGCGTAGAGCAGGGTGCCAGGGTGCATCGGGACCTCGTGTCGGGACAGGGACATTGCAGGGACATTACCCGGATGCGGTAAAGTGCGGGTATTGCGGTGCAGCGATACCGGTCCGTCCGGACGACGCACGTTCATGAATTTCAACACGTTGGAGTGAGCTAGATGCGATTGGTTCTGTTGGGGCCGCCCGGTTCGGGCAAGGGAACGCAGGCGACCCGTCTGAAGGAAAAGCTCGGCATCGCCCACATCTCCACCGGTGACCTGCTTCGCGCCGAAGTGGCTGCCGGCACGGATCTCGGCAAGCGGGCCAAGGATGTGATGGACGCCGGCAACCTGGTGTCCGACGACATCCTGCTCGGCATGCTGCGCTCGCGCCTGTCACAGGACGATGTGGCCGACGGTTTCATCCTCGACGGCTATCCGCGCAACGTCGCCCAGGCCCAGGCCCTGGACGGCGTACTGGACGAGATCGGCCAGCCGCTTGACGCCGTGGTACAGCTGGATGTCGATGCCGAACAGCTGATCGAGCGTCTGGCCGGACGCGCCAAGGAACAGGGCCGTGCCGATGATCATCCTGATGCGGTGCGGAAACGGCTGGAGGTCTACACCCAGCAGACCGCCCCGGTGGTGGATTTCTACATCGGTCGCGGCACGCTGGCGCGCCTGGACGGTAGCGGCGATCTGGAAGAGGTGGAAGCCCGTATCCACGCTGTACTGCCCACGGTCTGATCCGCGCCGCGGGAAAAACACAGGCCTGGTCCTTGCGGACCAGGCCTGTGTCATTTCAGTCGCCAGCATTCGGGCTTGCTCAGGGCCCCGCAGCGTGAGCTCCCATGGGGATGGCCTCTTGGGGAGTAGGACCGGTTGGGAACTGCGGCTGGCGGGGTTGATTGTGACCGCGTTCATTAATTGCAGCTATCAGGATTTCCCTGACATGCAAGTCGCATAGTCTGAGAGCGTTGTCAGGCTTCCCCGACCCGATGCCGCGCGGGATGGCCCTCGGTCGAGCCTATCGGTGACAATGCGTGCATGAGCAACGTACATATCCTCGGAATCGCCGGCACCTTCATGGGCGGCGTGGCGGCCCTCGCGCGCGAGCTGGGGCACGATGTCAGCGGCAGCGACCAGGCGATCTACCCGCCGATGTCGACCCAGCTGGAAACCCTGGGCATCCGCCTGGACCCGGGTTACCGGGCCGACAGCGTTCCACCGGACACCTCCGAGGTGGTCGTGGGCAATGCGCTGTCGCGTGGCAACCCGGCCGTCGAGGCCGTGCTGGATGCGGGCCAGCGCTACATCTCCGGGGCGCAGTGGCTGAGTGAACAGGTGCTGCCGGGGCGCGACACCCTGGCGGTGGCCGGCACCCATGGCAAGACCACCACCACGACCATCCTGGCGTGGCTGCTCGAAGCAGCGGGCCAGGCACCGGGCTTCCTGATCGGCGGCGTCGCGGAGGATTTCGGCGTCTCTGCGCGCCTGGGGCAGGGCCGCCCGTTCGTGGTCGAGGCGGATGAGTACGACACCGCGTTCTTCGACAAGCGCAGCAAGTTCGTGCACTACCGGCCGCTGGTGGCGATCCTCAACAACCTGGAATACGACCACGCCGATATCTTTCCGGACGTGGCGGCCATCCAGCGCCAGTTCCACCATCTGGTTCGCACGGTCCCCGCGCGTGGAAGGCTGATCGTCAATGGCGAGGATGCGCGGCTGGCCGAGGTGCTGGCGATGGGCTGCTGGACGCCGGTGGAACGTTTCGGTTTCGATCCGTCGCTGGAATGGCATGCCGAGCTGCTCAGCGCCGATGGCAGTGCCTTCGTGGTGCATCACCGCGGCGCGCGTGTCGGCGAAGTGCACTGGTCGTTGCTGGGTCGCCATAACGTACTCAACGGCCTGGCGGCGCTGGCCGCCGCGCAGGCGGTCGGGGTCGTGCTGGCGGATGTCCTGCCCGCGCTGGCGCGGTTCCGCAGCGTGAAGCGGCGGCTGGAAGTCATTGGCACCGCGGCTGGCGTGACGCTCTACGATGACTTCGCCCACCATCCCACTGCCATCGCCACCACGCTGGAAGGCCTGCGGGCCAAGGTCGGTACGGCGCGCATCGTGGTGGCGATGGAGCCACGCAGCAACTCCATGCGGCTGGGTGCGCATGCCGAGGCCTTGGCCCCGTCGCTGGCACTGGCCGATGCGGTGGTCTTCCTGCACCGCCCTGGACTGGAGTGGGATGCGGCGGCGGTCATCGAGGCCGTGCGCGGCGAAGCGGTTGCAGCACCCGACACCGATGCGCTGCTCGCTCGGCTTCAGTCGGTCGTGCAGCCCGGCGACCATGTGGTGTTCATGTCCAATGGCGGCTTCGATGCAGCTCCGCAGCGCTTCCTGGCGCAGTTGCGGGTGTGATGAACGCCGACGCGACGCTGCCGTTGTTTCCGCTGCACGCGGTACTGCTGCCAGGGGCAAGCATCGGGCTGCGCGTGTTCGAGCGCCGCTACCTGGACATGCTGCGCGACTCCACCCGCGATGGCAGCGGATTCGGCCTGTGCCTGATCCTGCAGGGCGGCGAAGTCGGCGCGCCCGCGGTACCGGCCGCTTATGGCGTGGAGGCGCGCGTGGACGACTTCGACATGGGCGGCGACGGCGTGCTGCAGCTGCGGCTGCGCGGAGCGCGCCGCTTCCATGTCGAACACACCCGTGTCCGTGACAACGGTCTGGTGGTCGGCGAGGTGCGCTGGTGCCCGGCTGACAGCGACGACGAACTGCTGCCGCAGCACGCGCTGTTGTCCACCCTGCTGCAGCACATCATCGAACAGGCCGGCAGCGCGTACGCCCCGGCCACGCCGGCGTTGCTGGACCAGGCAGCGTGGGTGGGCTGGCAGTTGGCGCAGCTTCTGCCGCTGCAGGAATCGCAACGGCTGCAGCTGCTCCAGCTGGACGATGTCCACGCCCGGCTGGATCTGCTGCTGGGCTGGCTGCCCTAGCGCGGCGGGTCCACCTTGGGCGAGGGTCCGGTGCGCACACGCAGCACCGGGAGCCCGGACCCGGGATGCACGCCTTCCTGGATCGGCAGGCCTTCCACCGACGACTTCACCGCCGCCATCGCCGGATCGATGCCGCGTAGCGGATGCCACATGCCGATCCATTCGAAGTGACGGGTGAAGCGCAGCGTCTGCGCGCTGCCCAGCCACAACGGCACGTCGCCGGGCTGCAGGACGCGGGTCGCCGGCCAGAGGCGCAGCACGTGCCGCTCGTCGGGGCGGTCCCCGTCACGCACCATCAGCAGGGTTTCAACCTGCGTATCCAGCGTAGCGGGCAACACCGGCAACTGCTGTGCCCCGGTGCCCTGGTCCAGCATCAGCAGCGCCTGTTCCCACCCCGCCTGCGGCTGTGCCTTCCAGCCACTTGCCTCCAGCCGCGCCTGCAGCGGTGCCAGCGGACCGGCGACCTGCACGTCCAGCGGCCAACGCAGGTCATCGTCGAATTCGTTGCGGCGCGCCGGCATGGTCTGCCAGTCCTGGCGCCACCAGCGCTCGCCGTCCAGTGCCAGCGGCGCCGGCTGGTGGGGTTCGAACCGCTCCAGCTTGACCGGGATGTTGCGCGGGGCATACCACAGCGCGGCGACCAGGAAGCTGCCGTAGAACAGCCAGGCGACCGGCTTCACCCAGAAAGAGCGGTTGAAGCGGCGACGGTAGGCGATGCCCAGCACCAGCAGCCAGAACAACCCGAAGAGCATGCCGCCGATCACATCGCTGAGCCAGTGCGCGCCGAGGTAGATGCGTGCGAACCCGATCAGGCTCACCACGAATCCAGACACCAGGTACGGCCAGACACGGGTACGTCCGGGCAGTTCACGTGCGATCAGAACGGCGAAGAAGCCGAACGTGATGGTGGCCATGGTCACCGACACCGACGGGAAGCCGAAGCCGCTGCTGGCATCGGGCGGACGCACCACGTCCACGGTGGCACCGAGCAGCATGGTCAGCGCCAGGCCGAACGCCAGCGCGGCCAGCCAGTGGGCGGCCGCCATCCAGCGCCGACGCCACAGCAGATACCCCATGGCGACCGCCGTCGACGGCAACAGCACCTGCCAGGCACCCAATGACGCCAGGGCGGCCATGGGATGGTCGGCCAGCGGGTTGCGGAGTGCGAGCATCGCATCGTGGACCGCCAGATCGATGCTGAGCGGTTCGCCATGTGCGACCACCACCATCAGCAGGGCGAACCAGCCCCATCCCAGCGCCAGCAGCATCAGCGCCAGCATGGCCAGCGGGATCGACTCGCGCCGCTGGGGATCGAATACCGCAACCGAATAACGGCCAAGCGTGGGATGGCGCTGCGACCAGCCCAGCAGGCGCGCCAGCCAGCTATCCATGCGCGCGGCGGACCAGCGGTAGCCGTACAGCACGATGGCCCAGACAAGACCCAGGATCACCCCGAGCAGGCCGACCACCACCACCAGCCGCCCGGCCACCGCCGCGACCGCGTCATAGGCGCCGCCGAGCACCCAGCCCGGCAGCAGGAACAACAGCGCCCAGGACGCTCCGGCGATGCCGCTGGCCTGCATGTAGCGGCTGACCGGCATCTTCATCATGCCAGCGATGGCCGGGACGAAAGGACGGATCGGACCGACGTAGCGTGCGACCAGGATGCTCTTGAACGCATTGCGTCGGAACATGGTCTCGCCGCGGTCCAGCAGCTGTGGGTACCGGCTGAACGGGAATACGCCGCGCAGCCGGTCACCCCAGCGTCGGCCGATCCAGTAGCTGATGCCATCGCCGGCGAACGCACCCAGTGCCGCACAGGCCACCGCATACGGCCCGGAGATCTGGCCCAGGCCGATGAAGACGCCCACCGCGAACAGCAACGGCAACGCCGGCACGATGGCGCCGAGGATGATGACCGCGTCGCAGAAGGCGATCAGGAAGATGGCTGCACCGGCGAGCACTGGATTGGCAGAAATCCAGGCGAGGGTGGCGTCGATCCATGAAGAGTCCATCGACCGATTATAGAGTGAGGCAGGCAACCGGCCGCCTCTTTGCTGAACGCCGGTCCATGTTGCAGTCATCACCTAGAATGATGGGCATGACAGATCGTTCTCCTCCGGCGCAGCGGGCGCTCAAGTCGGACAGCTTCGGACGCATCCTCCTTGTACAGGGCGCGCAGGGTCCGTTCGTGCGACGTGACCTGGGCGCAACACCGTGGTGGCTGCGCCTGCCCGCCTGGTGGCTGGCACGCCGTGAGGCGCGTGCCCTGCGGCACATCGAAGGCATGCACGCCGTGCCGCGCCTGCTGGCCTGGGATGGCCGCTGGCTGGACCGCAGCTTCATGGCCGGCGACGCGATGTACCAGCGGCCGCCGCAGGGCGATGTGGCCTGGTTCCACCGGGCGCGTCGGCTGCTGCAGGCGCTGCATCGTCGCGGCGTGGCGCACAACGACCTGGCCAAGGAAGCGAACTGGCTGGTCACCGAGGACGGTCTTCCGGCCCTGATCGACTTCCAGCTTGCCGTGATCGGCCATCCACGCTCGCGCTGGATGCGGCTGCTGGCGCGGGAAGACCTGCGCCACCTGCTCAAGCACAAGCGCATGTACTGCCGTGAAGCGCTCACGCCGGTGGAACGACGCGTGCTCAAGCGCACCTCGTGGGTGCGTGAGGTCTGGTTCGCCACCGGCAAACCGGTGTACCGCTTCGTGACCCGTCGCATCCTGCATTGGGAAGACAACGAAGGGCAGGGCCCGAAGCCCTGAGGGCCATCGACTAAAGTCGGCTCCGCGTATTCCCCACGAGGCGCCGCGCGCGTCGGTCGACCATCGATCGGCCCTGTCGGGTGCCGACGCGCGGCCGGGCCTGATCGGAGGCGGGTAGAGTCGATCCATGATCGACTGCCGTTTGCGGCAGGGTTCCATATCTCGCGTTCGCCGCACGGTGCAGCGGTATCGACCGATCGATCATGGATCGACCCTACCAGGGCAGCAGCGCCCGTTTTTTTCTTTTCTTTTTTCATTCCCTGGTGCGCAC
>JAZBLM010000066.1:0-19431 GCA_037033225.1 Pseudomonadota bacterium | reverse complement strand
GGGCGTTGAGCGCCATGGATGGCGCGAAACGAGGCCCGCAGGAGCGGTTTTTGCCGTCCCCCGAGCAGCCCTACCGCCCGGCCCGCGAGGGAGGAGCGTCCGTGCCCCGCTCAGGCCGCGATCGGGGCCTGCGGCGAACCGTTGTCATCCGGGTGCCCGTCGTCGTTGCCGGCGTCGTCGCGCCAGCGCCAGTCGGCCGGGGTCAGCGGGTCCAGGCCGTACGCGATGCGGGCTTTCTCGCACTGGGGGCTTGGCTTGCCGTACTCCCAGGCGGCGTCCACCTCGCGGCATACGCTGGGCCGGTTCGGATGGATGGTGCAGCGCGAATACACCCCGATCTGCGAATCCAGCGCCACGCAGCGCACCGGCGCCGAATGGGTGCCGCGCATGCACAGGCGGTGCGGATCCAGCACTTCGGTCAGCTGGTGCGGCACCCCGCCGGGGGTGACTTCGTCCGATTCCATCCAGTGAAACGCCACGCGGTACTGGGTGCAGCAGGCGCCGCAGGTCATGCAGGGATGTTGCATCGGCAAGGCCGCCTCGGGGCGGCATAGGACAGGGACGAAGACGCGGATTTTCCACGATGTGCGCCTGCGCGCAAGAAATTCCGTATCCGGCGACAATGAGCGGATGAACCGATACAGCAACATCGCCGCGCGACTGCCCGAACTGGCGCGTGAGCGCCCGGACCAGATCGCCATCCGTTGCCCCGGCAAGCGCGGGCCGGGCAATGGCATGGCCGCCTATGATGTGACCCTGGATTACCGTCAACTGGACGCGCGCAGCGACGCCATGGCGGCAGGACTGGCTTCGTATGGCATTGGTCGGGGCGTGCGCACCGTGGTGATGGTGCGGCCCTCGCCGGAGTTCTTCCTGCTGATGTTCGCGCTGTTCAAGCTCGGCGCCGTGCCGGTCCTGGTCGACCCCGGCATCGACAAGCGTGCACTGAAGCAGTGCCTGGACGAGGCGCAGCCGCAGGCGTTCATCGGCATACCGCTGGCCCACGTGGCCCGTCTGGCGCTGCGCTGGTCGCCGTCGGCGAAGATCCTGGTGACGGTCGGCCGCCGGCTGGGCTGGGGCGGCACGACATTGGCCGCGCTGGAGCGCGCCGGTGCTGGCGCGCCGGCGATGCTCGCCGACACCGATGGCGAGGACACCGCCGCCATCCTCTTCACCAGCGGCTCCACCGGCGTTCCCAAGGGGGTGGTGTACCGGCACCGCCATTTCGTCGGTCAGGTCGAACTGCTGCGCTCGGCCTTCGGGATGCAGCCCGGCGGCGTGGACCTGCCGACGTTCCCGCCATTCGCGCTGTTCGACCCGGCACTGGGACTGACCTCGGTGATTCCGGACATGGATCCGACACGGCCTGCACAGGCCGACCCGCGCCGCCTGCACGATGCGATCAAACGCCATGGCGTGACCCAGTTGTTCGGCTCCCCGGCCCTGATGCGGGTGCTGGCCGACCATGGCCAGCCGTTGCCCGGAGTGAAGCGGGTGACCTCGGCCGGCGCTCCGGTGCCGCCGGACGTGGTGGCGCGGATCCGGCGCCTGCTGCCGGCCGACGCGCAGTTCTGGACGCCCTACGGGGCGACCGAATGCCTGCCGGTTGCGGTGATCGAAGGCCGCACGCTGGAGACCACGCGCGCGGCGACCGAGGCCGGCGCCGGCACCTGCGTGGGCGCCGTGGTCGTCCCGAACGAAGTCCGCATCATCGCGATCGACGATGCAGCGCTGCCCGACTGGTCGCAGGCGGCCGAGCTGCCCGTCGGCCAGATCGGTGAGATCACCGTGGCCGGCCCGACGGCTACCGACAGCTACTTCAACCGTCCGCAGGCCACCGCCGCCGCCAAGATTCGCGAGCGGCTGGCCGATGGCAGCGAGCGCGTGGTGCATCGCATGGGCGACGTCGGTTACTTCGATGCGGACGGCCAGCTCTGGTTCTGTGGACGCAAGACGCAGCGCGTGCAGACAGCGCAGGGACCGCTCTACACCGAGCAGGTCGAGCCGGTTTTCAATACCGTGGCCGGCGTGGCGCGCACGGCGCTGGTGGGCATCGGCCCGGCCGGCGCGCAGCGCCCGGTCCTGTGCATTGAACTGATACCGGGGCATTCCAGCTCGGCCACCCTGCATGAAGCGCTGCGCACCAAGGCCGATGTCCGCCTTCCCGGCGCACGCCTGCGCGACTTCCTCGTCCATCCGGGCTTCCCGGTCGACATCCGCCACAACGCCAAGATCGGCCGCGAAAAGCTGGCGATCTGGGCCGCCACGCAGCTGGAGAACCCGGCATGAAGATCCTTGTCACCGGCGGCGGTGGCTTCCTCGGACAGGCGCTGTGCGCCGGCCTCGCCGAGCGCGGCCATCAGGTGCTCAGCTTCAACCGGGGCCAGTATCCGGCGCTGCAGGCGATGGGCGTGGGGCAGATCCAGGGTGACCTGGCTGATGCACAGGCCGTGCTGCACGCGGTGGCCGGCATGGACGCGGTGCTGCACAACGCCGCGAAGGCCGGCGCGTGGGGCAGCTATGAGAGTTACCACCAGGCGAACGTGGTCGGCACGGACAACGTGATCGCGGCGTGTCGCGCGCAGGGCGTGTCGAAGCTGGTGTACACCTCCACGCCCAGCGTGACCCACCGCGCTACCCATCCGGTGGAGGGGCTGGGTGCGCACGAGGTGCCCTATGGCGAAGACTTCCAGGCGCCTTACGCAGCCACCAAGGCGATCGCCGAACGCCGCGTGCTGGCCGCCAACGATGCACGCCTGGCCACGATCGCGCTGCGTCCCCGCCTGATCTGGGGACCGGGCGACCAGCACCTGGTCCCCCGGCTGGCCCAGCGCTCGCGCGCCGGGCGCCTGCGCCTGGTGGGCGATGGCAGCAACAGGGTCGACACGACCTACATCGACAATGCGGCGCTGGCGCACTTCCTCGCGCTCGATGCGCTGGCACCCGGCGCGGCCTGTGCGGGCAAGGCGTACTTCATCTCCAACGGCGAACCGCTGCCGATGCGCGAGCTCCTCAACAAGCTGCTGGATGCGGTCGGTGCCCCACCGGTGACGAAGGCTGTGAGTTTCCGCACCGCGTATCGGATCGGCGCGGTGGCGGAAAAGCTGTGGCCGTTGCTGCGCTTGCCGGGTGAGCCCCCGCTCACCCGTTTCCTTGCCGAGCAGCTGTGCACGCCGCACTGGTACAGCATGGAACCAGCGCGTCGAGACTTCGGCTACGTGCCACAGGTGAGCATTGACGAGGGCCTCACGCGGCTGAAGGCTTCATCAGCCGACGAGATTTCCATCACTCGCTGAACACCGTCAGCACGGGAGGATGTCCCCAACGCCACCCCGGCACGTAACCGCGAGGATCGCCATGCTGCACTACGCCGTCATCTTTTTCGTCATCGCCCTGATCGCCGCCGTGCTTGGTTTCTCCGGCATCGCCGGTGCCGCCAGCAACGTCGCCTGGATCCTGTTCGTGGTCTTCCTGGTGCTGGCCATCATCTCGATGTTCCGCAAGCGCACCTGACCTGCGTCACTGTGCTTGAAAGACGAAGCCGGGCATTGCCCGGCTTCGTTGTTTCTGCCGGCTGGCGGCCAGCGGCCGTCACTAGCTTTGCAGCGGGGCGGGTTGCCGGAGGACGGCCAGCGGCCGTCACTACCGAGCGGGGAGCCGGTCGCCGTCATGGACCGCGAGGCAGGTAGAATGCCCGTCATGCCTTTCTCCCTGCTCAAGTCGCTGAAGCCGATCGCCGGCCGCGCCCTGCAAATCGCGCTCAATCGCGCGCTTGCGCTGGATCCCGATACCCGTCAGGCGCTCACCACGCTGGACGGCCGCCATGTCGACCTCACCCTTGAAGCACCTTCGCTGGCAATGCGCATCAGCGTGCATGGCGAATCGCTGGAAGTCGGCCCGGTGGATCACCGTGAGGCCGATCTGGCGGTGCGCAGCAGCCTGTCCGGGGTGCTTGCGCAGCTGCCGCTGCTGGCGAAATCGCGTGGACCCGCCACCGCCGGGCCCGCCGGCCGCGTGCGGGTCGCCGGCGATGCCGAGCTGGCACGCCGCCTGCAGCAGCTGGCCAAAGGGTTCGATCCGGACTGGCAACTGCCGTTCGTGCGGGTATTCGGCGAGGTGCTCGGCGTGCAGGTGGCCAATACGCTGCGCAGCGCGCTGCAGCACGCCCGCCGCGGGGCCTCCGACCTGGCCCATACCGCAGCCGAGTTCGTGACCGAAGAGTCGCGCGACGTGGTGCCGCGTGGCGAACTGGACGCCTTCCATGACGATGTCGACGTGCTGCGTGACGATGTCGAACGCATGGCCGCGCGCGTCCAGCGCCTGCGGGGCGCCGCATGAGGGCGCTGCTGCGGGCCAGCCGCATCGGTCGCATCATCCTGCGCTACCGCCTGGACGATCTGCTGCAGGACACACCTGCCGGGCGCTGGCTGCGCCTGGCGCGGCCCTTCGTGCCGCGCGCCTCGGCCGACATCGCGGCACAATCCCGCGGTGCGCGCCTGCGCCTGGCGCTGCAGGACCTGGGGCCGATCTTCGTCAAGTTCGGCCAGATCCTCTCGACCCGCCGTGACCTGGTGCCGGCGGACGTCGCCGTTGAGCTGACCCTGCTGCAGGATCGTGTCAGGCCCTTCGATGGCGACGCCGCCCGCCGCATCGTCGAACAGGCGCTGGGCATGCCGGTCAGCCAGGCCTTCGCCAGCTTCGACACCGAACCGCTGGCCTCGGCATCGATCGCCCAGGTACACGCAGCGACCCTCGGCGATGGACGCCAGGTCGTGGTCAAGGTGCTGCGGCCGGACATCGAGAAACAGATCGTCGCCGACATCGCGCTGCTCAATTCGCTGGCGACGCTGGTCGAGCGTACGCATCCGCGCGCCGACAAGATCCGCCCACGCGAGATCGTGGCCGAGATCGAGAACACGCTGTCGGCCGAGCTGGACCTGCAGCGCGAAGGCGCCAATGCGAGCGTGCTGCGCCGGTTCTGGGCGGACTCCGAGGACCTGTACGTCCCCGAAGTGATCTGGAGCCACACCGCAGAGCGCGCGCTGACCCTGGAGCGCGTGTGGGGCATTCCGTCCGATGACATCGAAGCCCTGGACCGTGCCGGCATCGACCGCGTGGCACTGGCCGCCAAAGGCGTGCGGTTGTTCTACACGCAGGTGTTCCGCGACAACTTCTTCCACGCCGATGCGCACGCGGGCAACATCTGGGTCGACATCGATCCGGCGCGCCGTGCCAACCCGCGCTTCATCGCGCTGGACTTCGGCATCATGGGCCAGCTCTCGCAGGAAGATCAGTACTACCTCGCCGAGAATTTCATGGCGATCTTCAACCGTGACTACCGGCGCATCGCCGAGCTGCACGTGCAGGCCGGCTGGATGCCCGATCATGTGCGCATCGACGAGCTCGAGGCCGCAGTCCGCTCGGTCTGCGAGCCGTACTTCACCCGGCCGCTGTCGGAGATCTCGCTGGCCGACGTGCTGATGAAGCTGTTCCGCGTGGCCCAGCGCTACCAGCTGACCCTGCAGCCACAGCTGATCCTGCTGCAGAAGACGCTGCTCAACATCGAAGGCGTCGGTCGCCAGCTGGATCCGCGCATCGACATCTGGGCGGTGGCCAGGCCGGTGCTGGCGAAGATCCTGCGTGCGCGCTACAGCCCGCGCCGGGTGCTGCGCGAGATCGGCAAGCGGGTACCGGAAATCATGACCCATGCCCCGGACATGCCGCGCCTGGTGCACGCGTGGCTGAGCCAGCAGGTGGAAGGACGGCATGAGCTGTCGATGCGCTCGCGCGACCTGGCGGCACTGGATGCCAGCCTGCAGCGGTTGCAGAAGCGCGCGGTGGGCGCGATCACCGGGGTCGGCCTGCTGGCCATCGCCGCCCTGATGTACGTGCTGCAGCCACCGGGCCTGTATTTCGGTGACATGCCGGTATGGAGTGGTGTGTCCGCTGCGCTGGGCACGCTGGCGCTGGCGCGGGCCTGGTGGCGATGAGCAGCGTCGACGCAGCCGACGCCGACGAGGCGAGTGCCGTACCCGTTGCGCCGCTGCAGCTGCTGCACCAGGACGAACGGCTGGCGGTGGTCAACAAGCCGGCGGGGCTGATGGTCCACGACAGCAAGCTGGCGCGCGGCGAAGATGACTTCCTCGCTGACCGCCTGCGCGAGCAGCTGGGCCGTCCGATCTTCCTGGTGCACCGTCTGGACCGCGCCACCAGTGGCTGCCTGCTGCTGGCCTTCGACCGCGAAAGCGCCAGTGTGCTCGGCAAGGCATTGATGGGCGGTGAGGTGATGAAGGATTACCTCACTGTGTGCCGCGGCTGGCCGGCGGAGGATGCGTGGCAGGTGGACCACGACCTCGACGGCGGCCCCGGCAAGCCGCTGAAGAAGCCCGCGGTGACCGACTTCCAGAAGCTGGCTGCCGGCGAGCTGGCCGTACCCAGCGGCGAGTTCAGCTCCTCGCGCTATGCGCTGCTGCGCTGCCAGCCGCAGACCGGGCGCTTCCGGCAGATCCGCCGCCACCTCAAGCATATGTCGCATCACATGATCGGCGACACCAGCCACGGCGATGGCCGGCACAACCGCATCTTCCGCATGCAGGGCGTTCACCGGATGCTGCTGCATGCCGAACGCCTTCGCTTCCCGCATCCGGAGGGCGGCACGGTGGACGTAAGCGCGCCGGTCGATGCCGCGTTCCAGAAGGCGCTGGATCTGTTCGGCTGGCGCCTGCCGCGCCTGTAGTGACGGCCGCTGGCCGTCACCCGCCATAGAGTGCGGACACGACCTCAATACCGATCCTGCCGACCTTCCCGCCCTGCTGCAGACGCAGCGCATGGCGCGGGAGGCGCAGCGTCCGTCAGCGGATCAGCGCGAGGCCGGCCTGGAATTAGCTCCATACCGACAAACGCCTTGCGGCGCTGGAAGCGGCGTTCCTTGTTCAACAGGGAGTACAGATCATCGGTCTTCGATTTGATGTACCCGTCTGCGGCAATCAGGAACCCGGCGGTACCCGCCGCCGGGTCCTGGATGACCTCTCCTGGCTGTTGCTTGTAGCCGCTCAGCAGCTTGGTGCCTGACCGGGCGGTAAGGTCGGGCCATCGGCAACCTGCCAGAAGCTTGTGCTCGAAGGCTTCGTTGTTATGGTTCTGTGGTTCTGTCTTCCATAGATGCAGTAAGAGCAGACAGGGACGCGTCCGATGCCGGCCAGTTGATTTCATAGCGGGTGCTGCGGCCTCCGCCGGGCAGGCGCCGCAGGCAGCCCTTTGCCAGCAGATCGGCCAAGTGGCGGGTGGCGGTGGCCTTGGAGACCCTGGCCACGCTCTGGTACTGGCTGGCACTGATGCCCAGTGCGAAACCTCGCTCTTCGCCATCCAGCAGACGATTGAGTACCTTGGTCTGTTCGGCGGACAGTGGCTGCTCCCGGTGCGCCTGCCAGTAACGTGTCTTGGCCAGAACCTTGTCGATGCGCTGCACCGCCTGGGTCAGACTGGTATGGAGCGTCTCAAGGAACCAGTGCAGCCACTCGGTGATGTCCAATCCACCCTTCTGGGTCGCCTCCAGGCTGCGATAGTAGCCGCTGCGGTCAGCCAGAATGGCGGCCGAGAGCGCATGGAAACGGATTGCCTGCGGTTGCGACTGAGCGAGGGCCAGATCGGTCAATGCCCTGGTCAGCCTGCCGTTTCCGTCGTCGAACGGGTGCAGTGTGACGAACCAGAGGTGGGCGATACCGGCGCGCAGCAGCGGGTCGAGTGTCGCGTCCTGGAGGGAGCCATTGAACCAGTCGAAGAACGCATCCAGCTGCGGTTCCAGACCCTGCCGGGGCGGGGCCTCGAAGTGCACGCGTGGTCGATCGATCCTGCCGGAGACCACCTGCATGGGAGCCTCGCCGCGACGCTGCCCTATCCGGATGCGGTTGGGGAGCAGGGCATCTTCCTCGTCGGGAAACAACCAGTGATGCCAACGCATCAATCGCGGAAGATCCAAGGGCTGTTGTCCGTGGCCCGTGGCGTCCAGCATCAGCTCCGCCAGCCCCTCGCTTCGAGCAGTGGTGCGACCTGGCGTGGCATCAACCATGCCCAGGTGACGCGCCAGCGATGATCGGACCGAGCCGATATCCAGGTGTTCGCCCTCGATCTCTGAAGAGGTGACAATATTGGAGAGCAGGGCATTCAGCGCGTGCTCGCATTGCGTGTCACCCCCGACGGCTCCCGCCATGCCCAACACTTGGCCATAGGCTTGCTGGCACTCGCGAAGGTCCACAGCAAGCGCGTCCGCCTTCCACTGAAAGTGCGGCCACTCGGGATGCTGCCAGATCCAGTGCAGGGGGCTCATGGGGCGGATTCCACAACGGTGAGCCGATCAGGGTGGCTATTCGGCTCGTTAAGTGAGCCGATTATGCCCCCTATTCGGCTCATTCGCGACCTTCAGCCCGCGCGTTCTCAGGTGGTTTCGCCCAAGGTGTCGAGCACAGGGTCCAGACTGCCGTCCAGCAGTCGATCAAGCTGCGGCGCGCTTTTCGGTCATGTTCGGCCAAAAGGCGGAATGTCCGTTTCTTGGCGCAATGGTTGGAGGGAATCAAGGGAGCGCCGACCCAGGTCGGCCTCTACCAGAGCCCACCCCGGTAGAATGACCGCCATGAAAATTGCCTCATGGAACGTCAATTCGCTCAATGTCCGCCTGCCGCACCTGCAGCAGTGGCTGGCCGACTTCGGTCCGGACATCGTCGGCATCCAGGAAACCAAGCTGGAAGACCACAAGTTCCCGGATACCGCACTGGCCGAGGCCGGCTACCGCAGCGTGTTCGCCGGGCAGAAGACCTACAACGGCGTCGCGCTGTTGTCGCGCGAACCCGCGCAGGACGTGCAGATCGGCATTCCCGGCTTCGAGGACGAACAGAAACGGGTCATCGCCGGTACCTTCGGTGACCTGCGCGTGGTCAACCTGTACGTGGTCAACGGCCAGGACGTGGGCACCGACAAATACGCCTACAAGCTGCGCTGGCTGGAAGCCGTACATGCCTGGATTGAAGCCGAACTGCAGCGTCATCCCAGGCTGATCGTGATGGGCGACTTCAACATCGCGCCCGACGAACGTGACGTCAACGACCCGCTGGTCTGGAACGAGAACCACATCCTGACCTCCACCGCAGAGCGCGGCGCGTTGAACAAGCTGCTGCAGCTCGGCCTGCACGATGCGTTCCGCCTGCACAGCGAGGAGGCCGGGGTGTTCAGCTGGTGGGATTACCGCGCCGCCGGCTTCCGGCGCAACCTGGGGCTTCGTATCGACCTGACGCTGGTGTCCAACGCCCTGAAGGGCAGCGCCGTGGCATCGGGCGTCGATCGTGAGCCGCGCACCTGGGAGCGCCCCAGCGACCACGCGCCGGCCTGGGTGCAGCTGGCCTGAAACGAGCAAGGCCCGACGGATGCCGGGCCTTGTGGAATACCGCCATGCTGCCGGTCTTGGGGCCAGGCAGCGTCCGCGTCAGCGGATGCTCTTGCGGGTGAACAGGTTGACGATGGCCAACAGGATCACCGCACCGATCAGCGAGAACAGGAACGTGCGCAGCGTGATCGCGTCATTGATGCCACCACCGAACAGGAAGCCTGCGATCAGTGCGCCGACGATGCCGACCACGATGTTGAGGATGATGCCCTGCTGCGCATCGCGGCGCATGATGATACTCGCCAGCCAGCCCACGACGCCGCCAACGATCAGCCAGATGATGATTCCCATTGTCGCGTCTCCAGAAAAAGTGAGGGGCATCCAGTTGACGCGCCTGTCCGTGAAACCAACGTGCAGCGGCCTCCACGTGGTCGTGCCATGAGGGCGGACGATGCGCACGCCGGGCCCTGGCAGTTTGGTCCTGTGACCGTATGGCGGCGGGACCATGTGCCCGGGCAGCGCGGCGAGCCGCAGGCTCGGCAGGTGCTGGCCGAGGCCCTGGGTGGTGATCCGCTGGCGTTGCCGCTGGTCCGTGATCCGCGTGGCCGCCCCGAGCTGTCTGCTGCCTTGTCGCGCTTCGGGACCGGCTGGAGCCACAGCGGTGGCCTGCTGCTGGTGGCACTGGGCGAAGGCGTCCGGCTGGGCGTGGACCTGGAGCTGCTGCGCCCGCGCCCGCGCCTGCTGGAGATCGTCCGCCGCTTCTTCCATCCTGCTGAAATCCAGTGGCTGGAAAGCCTGTCCGGCGCGGAGCGCGAGCAGTGGTTCTTCCGTGTCTGGTGCGCCAAGGAAGCGGTATTGAAGGCGGACGGCCAAGGCATTTCGTTCGGCCTGCACCGCTTGCAGTTCGCGCCCGTGGCAGGGGACCTGCTGCAGTTGGCATGGTGCGATCCCGCACTGGGCCCGGCAGCGCGATGGAACCTGCACGAGTGGCAGGCCAGCGACCGCTTCCGCGCGGCGCTGGCCTGGCATGCGGCCTGAAGCGCATCCCATGCGTCGGTCCCTCGTGCCCGGTCGCCGGGCCATCGCACGACAGGATGAACCGCACGGCGCCAAAGCGGCGATAATGCCGCCATGAGCGAACACAACCTTCCGCCGGCCGTGGCCGATACGCTGCAGCGCGGCCTGGTCGCCATGGGCCTGGCCATCGAGCTGTCGCTGCCGCTGCTGCGCTACCTGGGCCTGCTGCACCGCTGGAACCAGACCTACAACCTCACCGCCGTACGCGATCCACAGGACATGGTGACCCGCCACCTGCTGGATTCGCTGGCGATGCAGCCGCACGTAGCCGCCGGTTCGCTGGCCGACCTGGGTACCGGCCCGGGCCTGCCCGGCATCCCGCTGGCCATCGCCTGCCCCGACCTGCAGGTCACGCTGGTGGAAAGCAACGGCAAAAAGGCACGTTTCATGCGCGAAGCGGTGCGCCAGCTGCGGCTGCCCAACGCCCGGGTCGCCGAATCGCGTGCCGAAGCGCTGGACGAACCCGGCCAGTACGACCAGATCACCGCGCGGGCCATGGATACGCTGGAGGGCATCGTGCGCGTCGGCGGCCACCTGCTGCGTCCCGGCGGACGGCTGCTGGCGATGAAGGGCGTCCACCCGCATGAGGAAATCGCCGCACTGCCGGCGGGCTGGAGCGTGCGCGAGGTGGTGCCGCTGAAGGTGCCTGGTCTCTCCGGCGAACGCCATCTGGTCACCATCAGCGGGCCCTGAAGCCGGGTTGTGGTCCTTGCCGATCAAGGACATGGCGAACGCGGATTTCCGCCCGGGGCCGGTTGTACGCATAATGACCAGCCCCAGCAACCGTCGACGAGGCTCACCCGCATGGCCCGCATCATCGCCATCGCCAACCAGAAGGGTGGCGTCGGCAAGACCACGACTGCCGTCAACCTGTCCGCCGCCCTGGCCCATGCGCCCAAGCGCGTCCTGCTGGTGGACCTGGATTCGCAGGGCAACGCGACGATGGGCAGCGGCGTGGAGAAGCGCGAGCTGGAATCGTCCACGTGTGACCTGCTGCTGGGCGAAAGCACCGCAGCCGAGGTCCGGGTGAAATCGGCCGAAGGCTATGACCTGTTGCCCGGCAACATCGACCTGACCGCAGCGGAGATCCAGCTGATGGGGCAGGGCGAGCGCGAACAGCGGCTCAAGCGTGCCCTGGCCCCGATCCGCGACGAGTACGACTACATCCTGATCGACTGTCCGCCGGCCCTGTCGCTGCTGACCCTGAACGCACTGGCCGCCGCGGACTCGGTGCTGGTGCCGATGCAGTGCGAGTACTACGCACTGGAAGGCCTGAGTGCGCTGGTGGAGACCATCGAAGCCCTGCGTGGCAGCCTGAATCCGGCGCTGGAGATCGAAGGTGTCCTGCGCACCATGTTCGACGTGCGCAACAACCTGGCCAATGCGGTATCGGGTGAACTCACCGAACACTTCGGCGACCTGGTGTTCCGCACCATCGTGCCGCGCAACGTGCGGCTGGCCGAAGCCCCCAGCCATGGCCAGAGCATTGTCGGCTACGACCGCGCTTCGCGCGGTGGCGTGGCCTACCTCGGCCTGGCCGGCGAGATCATCCGTCGCAACAACGAACGCAACACGGCCGTGCCGGCCATGGAGACCGCCTGATGACCAGCAGCAAGCCCGCCGCAGGGAAGAAACGGGGCCTTGGCCGCGGTCTGGATGCCCTGCTGGGACCCAAGGCGTCGGTCAGCCAGGTGCAGGCCACCGCGGTGATCGAACCGCTGCCGGGCGAGGTGCTCCGCCGCCTGCCGGTCGGCCAGCTGCAGCCGGGCAGGTACCAGCCGCGACGCGAGATGGACGAGGCCAAGCTCGGCGAGCTGGCTGATTCGATCCGCTCGCAGGGCGTGATCCAGCCGATCCTGGCCCGGCAGCTGCCGGGTGGCACCTACGAAATCGTCGCGGGCGAGCGCCGCTGGCGTGCCTCGCAGCTGGCCGGACTGGACGAAGTGCCGGTGGTGGTCCGCGAGCTGGAAGACCGCACCGTCATTGCGATGGCGCTGATCGAGAACATCCAGCGCGAAGACCTCAACCCGCTGGAAGAGGCCGAAGCGCTGCAGCGGCTGATCGGTGAGTTCACCCTGACCCATGCCGAAGCGGCCGAAGCCGTCGGCCGTTCGCGCGCCTCGGTATCCAACCTGCTGCGCCTGCTTGAACTGCCGATCGCTGTCCGCGTGCTGCTGGAATCGCGGCGGCTGGAGATGGGTCACGCGCGCGCGCTGCTCACGCTGGCACCGGAACTGGCGGCGAAACTGGCGCAGGAAGCGGCCGATGAAGGCTGGTCGGTCCGCGAAGTGGAACGCCGCGCGCAGGCCTTTGCGGCAGGCAAGGTACCCGGCAACCGACCCCAGCCGGCCCCGCGCAGCGCGCCCCAGGCCGACATCGCCTCGCTGGAAACCGAGCTCAGCGAATCGCTCGGCGCCAAGGTCGCGATCGCCCACGGTCGCGGCGGCAAGGGCAAGCTGATCATCCACTACACCGACCTGGATACCCTGGATGGGGTCCTGGAGCGGCTGCGCGCGCAGCGCGACTGAGCGGCGGCATGACGGTTCTGCTCACCGGTGCTGCGGGCTTCATCGGCGCGTATGCCGCGCAGGCCCTGCAGCAGGCCGGCCACGCAGTGGTCGGACTGGACAACTTCAACGACTATTACGATCCGCAGCTCAAGCGCGACCGTGTGGCTGCACTCTGCCCGGCGCTGGACCTGCGCGCACTGGACCTGACCGATCGCGAGGGCCTGTCCGCATTGTTCGACGAAGTGCGGCCGACCGCGGTGATCCATCTGGCCGCGCAGGCGGGCGTACGCTACTCGCTGGACAATCCGCAGGCATACGTCGACAGCAACATCACCGGGTTCGTCAACATTCTGGAGCAGTGCCGCCACCGCGGCGTCCAGCACCTGGTCTATGCCAGCAGCAGCTCGGTGTATGGCGATTCGGCCACGCCCCCGTTTTCCGAAGACCAGCGCGTGGACCAGCCGCGTTCGCTGTACGCGGCGACCAAGGCAGCCAACGAGCTGATGGCGCACACCTATGCCCAGCTGTTCGGCCTGCGCGCGACCGGCCTGCGCTTCTTCACCGTCTATGGTCCGTGGGGCCGCCCGGACATGGCGCCGCTGCTGTTCGCACGTGCCGTGCTGGCCGGCCGGCCCATCCAGGTCTTCAACGAAGGCCGGATGCAGCGCGATTTCACACATGTTTCCGACATCGTGGCCGGTATCCTCGGCGCCCTCGCGCATCCCAGCAGCGAGCCGGTACCGCACCGGGTGTTCAACCTGGGCAATCACACCCCGGTGGAGCTGGAGCGGTTCATCGACGTGATCGAACAGGCGGCAGGTCGTCCGGCGCAGAAGGTCTACAAGCCGATGCAACCGGGGGACATGGTGCGCACCATGGCCGATACGCGCCGCGCCCATGACGCGTTCGGCTATGCACCGCAGCTGCCGATCGAGCAGGGCCTGCCGCCGGTGGTGGCCTGGTGCCGTGATTACTTCGGCGATCGCGCCTGACAGCGTGCAGCTGGGCAGCCGGGTTCATCTTCGGATAACCTCGGCAGCGGAGAATGCGCGCTGTTTTTCCCCCTTCTGGCCGAGTTCCCGATGAGTCATCCCGAGCTATCCGTCGTCGTTCCGGTATTCAACGAAAGCGAGAACGTCGCACCGCTGGTGGCCGAGATCACGGCGGCCCTGCGCGGCCGGCTACCGTTCGAGATCGTCTACGTGGACGATCAGTCGCGCGATGGCACCCTGGCGGTGCTGGAGGGCCTGAAGGCCACCACGCCGGAGCTGCGGGTGCTGCACCATGTCAGCCAGAGCGGGCAGAGCACGGCCGTCCGCACGGGCGTCAGGCATGCACGCGGAACGTGGATCGCCACGCTGGATGGCGATGGCCAGAACGACCCCGCCGACATCCCCAGGCTGCTGGAGGCACGCCAGACCGCCGATGCGCAGGTCAAGCTGTTCGCCGGCTGGCGGGTCAAGCGCCAGGACAGCGGCAGCAAGCGCTGGGCCAGCCGCGCGGCCAATGCCATCCGCGCCCGGATGCTGCAGGACGCTACGCCGGATACCGGCTGCGGGATCAAGCTGTTCGAACGCGAGGCCTTCCTGGACCTGCCGTACTTCGACCACATGCATCGTTACCTGCCTGCGCTGATGCAGCGCGCGGGCTGGAAGACCATCAGCGTGCCGGTCAACCATCGCGCCCGTACCGCCGGCGTGTCCAAGTACAACAACCTGGGGCGCGCGCTGGTCGGCATCCGCGACCTTCGCGGCGTGGCCTGGCTGATCGTGCGCAGCCGACGCACCGCGGTGGTCGAGCGCTGATGGACATGCACTGGCTGGACCAGCCGTTGACGTGGCTGTACTGGACGGGCCTGCATGTCACCGGCTGGAAACTGATCGGGTACACCGGGGCGCTGATGTTCGGCGGGCGCTGGCTGGTGCAGTTCGTCGCCTCGCGACGAGCCGGCAAACCGGTGATTCCCAGGCTGTTCTGGTACATGAGCGTGCTCGGCAGCCTGATGACGTTGAGCTATTTCCTGTTTTCGGCCAAGCAGGATTCGGTCGGCGTGCTGCAGAACCTGTTCCCTGCGTTCACTGCGCTGTACAGCCTGAAGCTGGATATCGCCCATCGCGGCTGGAAACGCGACAAAGCGGGACACTGACCCCTGTCGGTACGCCGGGCGCTGACCGGCAGCGTGGCTGCCGCACGTGGAAGCGGCGGCCAGCATCCGCTTCAGCCGGCCTGCGCATTACATTCGACCCATGTTGCCGCTGGCCGACAGTGCCATGATCGAAGGACTGTCCTCCCCGGGAATCTCTCGCTCGTGAAAACCCGTCTTGCCGTTGCCCTGCTGGTGGCGCTGTCTGCGCCCGCGCTCGTCCAGGCCGCCCCACCGTCCACCGCCACCGCGCCCGCCACCGTGGCCGGCGAGAACGCTGCCGATGCCGCGTTCCGCGCCCTGTACGAAAAGGAATGGGCGTGGCGCCAGGCCGACGGCGGCGAGGCCAGCGAAGACGGGGACGCGCCCGCCAGCGCCGCGCGCCTGCCTGACGTAGGCCCGGCCGCACAGCAGGCGCGCCTTGCCGTGTGGGATGACGTGCTGGCACAGCTCGACCGCCTGGATGCCAAGGCGCTGTCGCCGGCGAACCAGGTCAACCTGGCGATCTATCGCGACCAGGTGTTCAACCTCGCCCAGGAGGTGCGGCTGCGCGGCTACGAGATGCCGTTCAACTCCGATTCCTCATTCTGGTCCAACCTGTCCTTCATGGCGCGCCGCGAGATGAAGACCGCGCAGGACCACCGCAACTACATCGCGCGCCTCAACGATGTGCCGCGCTACTTCGACCAGCAGACCGACAACATGCGCGCTGGCCTCGCACGCGGCTTCAGTGTGCCGCGCGCGGTGCTGGACGGCCGCGAGGTCGCCATCAGCAATGTCGCCGATCTGGCCGATCCAACCGAGTCGCCGCTGTATGCCCCCTTCAGGAAGCTGCCGGCCAGCATCCCGGCCACCGAGCAGGCACAGCTCCAGGCCGAGGCCCGCGCGGCCATCGCCGGCAAGGTGATACCGGCCTTCCAGCAGCTGCGCACCTTCTTCCTGCAGGAGTACGTGCCCGGGGCGCGCACCTCGCTGGCGGCCGAAGCCATGCCGGAGGGGAAGGCGTTCTACCGTCAGCAGATCCACGAGTACACCACGCTGGACCTGAGCCCGGACGCGATCCACCGCATCGGACTCGATGAAGTGGCGCGCATCCAGAAAGAGATGAACGCCATCATCAAACAGGTGGGGTTCAAGGGCAGCTTCGCTGAGTTTCTGGCCTTCCTGCGTACCGATCCCCAGTTCTACGCCAAGACCCCGGATGAGCTGCTGCATCGGGCGGCCTGGATCTCCAAGCGCGTGGACGGGGTGATCGGGCGCTACATGACGCTTCCGCGCGCCCGCTTCACCATCGTGCCGGTCCCGCCGGACATCGCGCCGTTCTGGACCGCAGGACGCGGCGGCATGGGCACGTACTGGCTCAACACCTACAACCTGCCGGCACGTCCGCTGTACAACCTGCCTGCGCTGACCCTGCACGAATCCGACCCGGGCCACGCGCTGCAGGGTGCGCTCGCCGCCGAGCAGCGCGACCTGCCGGAATTCCGTCGCAACAGCTACATTTCCGCCTATGGCGAAGGCTGGGGGCTGTACTGCGAAAAGCTCGGCGTGGAGATGGGCATCTACGAGACACCCTATGAGGACTTCGGCCGGCTGACCTACGAAATGTGGCGTGCCGCGCGCCTGGTGATCGACACCGGCGTGCACAGCAAGGGCTGGAGCCGGGACCAGGCATTGGCCTACCTGCGCGACCATACCGCGCTGAGCGAACACGAAGTCACCACCGAGGTGGACCGCTACATCTCCTGGCCCGGCCAGGCGCTGAGCTACAAGCTTGGCGAAATCGCCATCGTGCGCCTGCGTGCGCAGGCGGAAAAGGAGCTGGGCAGCAGGTTCGACATCAAGGCGTTCCACGATGCCATCCTGGCGCAGGGATCGGTGCCGCTGCCGGTGCTGGAGGCCCAGGTCCAGCGGTTCATCGCCGAACAGAGCAGAACCTGACCTCAACGGGCGCCGTGCAGTGCACGGCGCCCGGCGCTCAAGCTGCGGAGCTGGCTTTTCCCGCGCGCGCGGCGAAGGTCGGCAGCACCAGCAGGGTCAGCGCGGTCGCAGTGATCAGCCCGCCGATGACCACCGTCGCCAGCGGCTTCTGTACCTCGGCACCAGAGCCGCTGGCGATGGCCATCGGAATGAAGCCGACGATCGCCACCAGCGCGGTGGTCACGACCGCGCGGATGCGGCTTGATGCCCCGTTGATGGCCGCCTGCAGGGCGGTATCGCCGGCTTCGCGCCGCTCCGCGATGGCCTGCATCAGCACCAGTCCATTGAGGGTGGCCACGCCGGACACCGCGATGAAGCCTACTGCCGCCGAGACCGAGAACGGCATGCCGCGCAGCGCCAGGGCAAGCACACCGCCGACCAGGGCCAAGGGTACGCAGGTGAACACCAGCACGGCCTCCCTGACGCTGCGCAGCGCCATGAACAGCAGGGTGCCGATCAGCAGGAACACGACCGGCACCACGGTGGCGAGGCGTTTTTCCGCGCGTTGCAGGTTCTCGAACTGGCCGCCCCAGCGCAGATGGACGCCAGCGGGCAAGGCGACCGCGCCGACGACGGACTGTGCTTCAGTCACGAAGCCGCCCAGGTCACGGCCGCGTACGTTGGCCTGCACGACGACGCGGCGACTGCCATCGCTGCGGCTGATCTGGTTGGGGCCTTCGCTGACGCTGATCCGTGCCACCGTCGAAAGCGGAACCGTGGTGCCCAACGGTGTGGCGAGCGGTAGCGCGGCCAGCACATCGGGGTCGCTGCGCGCGGCATCATCCAGCCGTACCACCACGTCGAAGCGCCGGTCGCCTTCGAAGATCCGTCCCGCCTTCGCGCCGCCGATGCCGGTGGACACCGCCGCACTCACGTCCGCCGCGCTCAGCCCGTACTGCGCTGCGGCAAGGGCGTCGATCTTCACGTTGAGCGTCGGCAGGCCGGAGACCTGCTCCACCCGCACATCGGCTGCCCCGTCGACGCCGCGCAGTTTCAGCGCCACCTGATCGGCGACGGCCTGCAGCTGGTCGAAGTCATCACCGAAGACCATGACCGCCAGATCGGTACGCACGCCGGAGATCAGCTCGTTGAAGCGCAGTTCGATCGGCTGGCTGAACTCGAAAGTGTTGCCCAGCTGCTGTCCGACCCGTTCCTCAAGCCGGGCCACCAGCGTCTCTTTCGGCAGCGACGGCGTGGGCCACTGCGCACGAGGCTTGAGGATGATCACGCTGTCGGAGATGTTGGTCGGCATGGGATCGATCGCCGCTTCGGCCGTGCCGGTGCGCGAGAACACCAGGGCCACCTCGGGTTCATCCACAAGGGCTTTTTCCAGTGCCAGCTGCATCGCCAGCGACTGCTCCAGCGACGTTGATGGCACGCGCAGTGCCTGCATCGCCACGTTGCCTTCGTCCAGCGTCGGCATGAACTCGCGCCCCAGCATCGCGGCCGTTCCGATGCCTGCGGCCAGCATCACACCCGCTGCGGCGACCACCGTCCGCGGGCGGGCGACTGCGCGCCGGACGAACGGTTCGATGCAGGCACGAAGAAGGCGGATCAGGCGCGTTTCGTGGCCGGCTCCATCGCCAGCATGGCCCTGATCGGCACGCGTCCTGGGCTCGCGCACCAGCAGCGCGGCCATGGCGGGCACGAAGGTGAAGGAAAACAGGAACGCGCCCACCAGCGCCAGCATGAAGGTCGCGGCCATCGGCTGGAATGTCTTGCCTTCGACGCCTTCCAAGGCAAGGATCGGGGCAAACACCAGCAGGATGATCAACTGGCCGAAGGCGGCCGGCCTGGCCATCCGGCGCGCTGCCTCGGCGGCCACCTGCAGGCGCTCGGCGACCGCCAGGGGGCGGCCCAGTTCACTGTGGCGCCGGGCGAGCAGCAACAGCGTTGATTCGATCACGATCACCGCGCCGTCGACCAGGATGCCGAAGTCCAGCGCGCCCAGGCTCATCAGGTTGCCGCTGATGCCGAACCGGTTCATGCCGATCACGGCGAACAGGAAGGACAGCGGGATCACCAGCGCGGTGATCGCCGCCGCGCGCAGGTTGCCCAGCAGCAGGAACAGCACCACGACGACCAGCAGGGCCCCCTCGGTGAGGTTGCGGGCCACGGTGCGTATGGTCGAGTCCACCAGCACGCTGCGGTCCAGTACCGGCGAGGCGACGATGTCGGCCGGCAGTGATGCGTTCACCTGCTGCAGCCGGGCCGCAGCGGCGCGGGCGACGGTGCGGCTGTTGCCGCCGGCAATCATCAGCGCCGTGCCGAGCACCACCTCGTGGCCATTGCGGCTGGCCGCGCCGAGGCGGGGTGCGCGGCCGACGCCGACCCGCGCCACGTCC
>JAZBLM010000065.1:0-19471 GCA_037033225.1 Pseudomonadota bacterium | reverse complement strand
GTGGCGGGCGGCGGCGTGCGGCCGCCGCCCGCCAGCATGCGTCTTCGCGGATGAAAGACCGCGTCGTGCCGGAATCCGTGCCGGTCAGAACAGCAGGGAGGCCATGCGGCGCCGGTACTGGCTGACCAGGGCCGCGTCCGTGATGACGTTGAACGCATCGATCAGTACCTTGCGCGGCAGACCGTCCTGGAAGCTGCGGTCGATCCGCAGCATTTCCAGGAACTGGTCAAGCGCGGCCGCATCCTCACCCGCAAGCAGCAGCTGCACGCCACGCAGGTGACGCGCATCGAGATCACCGCCGTCGGCCTGGATGCGCGCGTCCAGCGCCTCGGCGGCCGGTGCGTCACGCAGGGCAGTGGCGAAGTCGAGGCGGGCCCGGGCGCGCACGGCGCGATCATCGGTGGCCAGGTTGGCCGGCAGGCCGTCAATCAGGCCGCGGGCCTCGTCAACCCCGCCGATCTGCAGCAGGGCCACCGCCAGATCCAGGCGCAGCTCATCACGGGTGGGCTCGGCGGCAATCTGGGCGCGCAGCACATCGACCTGCGCCTGCGGGTCCAACGGTTCCGGCTCGACCTCGGCCGGGGCCTCGGCCGGGGTGATGCCATGCTGGCCGAGGAACTCGCGCAGCTGGCCTTCGGTCACTGCGCCCGGGAAGCCGTCCACCGGCTGGCCGCCCTTGAGCAGGATCACCGTGGGCACCGAGCGGATCTGGAAGGCCGCAGCGAGCTGCGGCTCCTTGTCCACGTCCACCTTGGCCAACTGGAAGGCGCCGTTGTACTCACCGGCAAGCTTTTCCAGCACCGGCCCCAGGGTCTTGCAGGGTTCGCACCAGGTGGCCCAGAAGTCGATCAGCACGGGCGTCTGCACTGATTTCTGCAGGACGTCGGCTTCGAAGGTCTCAGTGACGGCGTCGAATACGTTCGCGGTCTCGCTCATGGAAATGTCCGGTCTGCGGCGGTAGACCGAGTTCATGGGGGTACGTGGCGGCGATATCAACCGGCGACAGCGGCGCGGACACGACGCGAGCGGCCGGACCCCGCGTCGCGCCGCAGCCGATCGGCTTGCGACACAATGGGCGTTCAACCCCCGACGTGTTGCCGATGAAATCCCTTCTTTCTGATGTCCGCCTGCCGGGAATGGCCGCTGGCGTGCTGTTCGTCCTGTCGGTGCTGGGCTTCGGCCAGGCGCTTGCCGGCTACGATGCCTGGCGCCACCCCGTCGCCCTGCTGGGCGCATACGGTGTTCCGAACGCGAAAGGTTTCAATGTGCTGGGCTGCATCGTGCCGGGCCTGCTGGCCACGCTGATGGCGCTGCGATTGCTGTCACGCCTGCCCGCCGACAGCCGCTGGTCGCTGCGCGTGGCAGGTCAGCTGCTGGTGCTGGCCGGCCTGGCCTTTGCCGGCATGGGGCTGCTGCCGCTGGATCCGCAGGACCTGGATGGCGCTGCAAGCCAGGCCCAGGCCAGTGCCTGGATGGTCTGGATCCTGGCCTTCGTCAGCGGCACGCTGATGCTGGGCATCGGCGGATGGCGCCGCCTGCCTGCGCTGGCACGGCTGGCGGTGGCCTGCGGGCTGCTGGCAGCGGTCAGTGGTTTCGCGCTGCAGGGCGCCGTGCCGGCGGCCGTGGCCCAGCGCATCGCCTTTGCCGCATGGGCGGTCTGGCTCGCCGCGGCCCTGCCACTGGTACGTCCGCAGCGGGCTGTCGGCTGATTGTCGGCGGGGGGCGGGCGGCCCTGCCTGCGGCCGGATTGGAGGCTTTTGCCGCACTGCGGTACCCTGTGCCGCTTTGCCGCCGCACTTGTGTGTTCCATGACCAGCGTCGAACCCAACGCCTACGATCCGCAGCAGGTTGAAACCGCCGCCCAGCGCTATTGGGACGGTACCCGCGCTTTCGAAGTCAACGAGACTTCGGACAAGCCGAAGTACTTCTGCCTGTCGATGCTCCCGTACCCGTCGGGCGCGCTGCACATGGGCCATGTGCGCAACTACACCATTGGTGACGTGATCAGCCGCTACAAGCGGATGACCGGCCACAACGTGCTGCAGCCGATGGGCTGGGACGCGTTCGGCCTGCCGGCCGAGAACGCCGCGATCAAGAACAAGACCGCGCCGGCCAAGTGGACCTACGCCAACATCGAACACATGCGCAGCCAGCTCAAGTCGCTGGGCTATGCGATCGACTGGTCGCGCGAATTCGCCACCTGCCGTCCCGAGTACTACGTGCACGAGCAGCGCATGTTCACCCGGCTGATGCGCAAGGGCCTGGCCTATCGCCGCAATGCGGTGGTGAACTGGGACCCGGTCGACCACACCGTGCTGGCCAACGAGCAGGTCATCGACGGCCGCGGCTGGCGCTCCGGCGCGCTGGTGGAGAAGCGCGAGATCCCGCAGTGGTTCCTGCGCATCACCGATTACGCCCAGGAGCTGCTGGACGGCCTGGATGAGCTGGAGGGCTGGCCGGAATCGGTCAAGACCATGCAGCGCAACTGGATCGGCCGCTCCGAGGGACTGGAGATCCAGTTCGCCGTGCGTGATGTCGATGGCGGCACGCTGGATCCGCTGCGCGTCTTCACCACGCGGCCTGACACCGTGATGGGGGTGACCTTCGTCTCCATCGCCGGTGAGCATCCGCTGGCCCTGCATGCGGCGAAGACCAATCCGCAGCTCGCTGCGCTGCTGGCTGCCCTGAAGCAGGGCGGCGTGTCGGAAGCCGAGCTGGAAACCCAGGAAAAGCGCGGGATGGACACCGGCCTGCGCGCCGTGCATCCGGTGACCGGCGAGCAGGTTCCGGTGTGGGTCGCCAATTTCGTGCTGATGGGCTACGGCACCGGCGCGGTGATGGCCGTTCCAGGCCACGACCAGCGCGACAACGAGTTCGCCAACAAATACGGCCTGCCGATCCGTCAGGTGATTGCGGTCAAGTCGCTGCGCAAGGACGAGACCGCCTACGACGCGGCCCGTTGGCAGGACTGGTACAGCGACAAGACGCGCGAATCGGAGCTGGTCAATTCGGGCGAATTCGATGGCCTGGATTTCCAGGGCGCATTCGAGGCACTGGCCGAGCGTTTCGAGCGCAAGGCGCAGGGCCAGCGCCGGGTCAATTACCGCCTGCGCGACTGGGGCGTCAGCCGCCAGCGCTATTGGGGCTGTCCGATCCCGGTGATCTACTGCGACAAGTGCGGTGCGTTGCCGGTGCCTGAAGAACAGCTGCCGGTGGTGCTGCCGCAGGACGTGGCGTTCTCCGGCACCGGGTCGCCGATCAAGACCGACCCGGAATGGCGCCGGACCACCTGCCCGGACTGCGGCGGGGCGGCCGAGCGCGAGACCGACACCTTCGATACCTTCATGGAGTCCAGCTGGTACTACGCGCGGTATACCTCGCCCGGCGCGCGTGACGCCGTCGACAAGCGGGGCAACTACTGGCTGCCGGTCGACCAGTACATCGGCGGCATCGAGCACGCGATCCTGCACCTTATGTATTTCCGCTTCTATCACAAGCTGCTGCGTGACGCGCGGATGGTGGACAGCAACGAGCCGGCGCGCAACCTGCTGTGCCAGGGCATGGTGATTGCCGAAACGTACTACCGCGCCAACCCGGATGGTTCAAAGGACTGGATCAACCCGGCCGACGTCGACGTGCAGCGTGATGACCGGGGCAGGATCATCGGCGCCACCCTGGCCGCTGACGGGCTGCCGGTGGTGGTCGGTGGCACCGAGAAGATGTCCAAGTCCAAGAACAACGGCGTCGACCCGCAGACCATGGTCGGCAGGTACGGTGCCGACACGGTGCGCCTGTTCTCGATGTTCGCTGCACCGCCGGAGCAGTCGCTGGAATGGAACGAAGCGGGCGTGGACGGCATGGCGCGTTTTCTGCGCCGTCTGTGGACGCAGGTGCATCGTCACGCCGAGGAAGGTGCCGCGCCGGCACTGGACGTACAGGCGCTGGATGCCGGCCAGAAGGCACTGCGGCGCAAGACGCACGAAACGATCGGCAAGGTCGGCGACGACTACGGGCGCCGCCACAGTTTCAACACGGCCATTGCGGCGGTGATGGAGCTGATGAACGCGTTGGCGAAGTTCGACGACGGCAGCGCACAGGGCAGGGCGGTCCGCCACGAGGCGCTGCAGGCGGTCGTGCTGATGCTCAACCCGATCACGCCGCATGCCAGCCATGCGCTGTGGCAGGTGCTGGGCCATGGCGAAACGCTGCTCGAAGACCAGCCTTTCCCGCAGGTCGATGCATCGGCGCTGGTGCGCGATGCCTTGACCCTGGCGGTGCAGGTCAACGGCAAACTGCGCGGCACCATCGAGGTGGGCGCCGAGGCCACGCGCGAGCAGATCGAGGCAATGGCCCTGGCCGAGCCCAACACCGCGAAGTTCATGGACGGACTGACCGTGCGCAAGGTCATCATCGTGCCCGGCAAGATCGTGAACGTCGTCGCCGGCTGATCCCCGCGGCAGGTGGGCTGCCGTCGAGGCGGCCCACGGTGTCCCGCAGGGCCGCCTTCCCCGATGTCCGGCGCAGCAGATGCCTGCGCACCTGCCTGCCCATGATCAAGCATCATTCACGCCTCATCGGGCAGGCTGTATTGCCGCAGCCGCCCGGCTACTACAGACTGTGTCCATGACCCGAATCCTGCTCGCCCTCCTTTTCGCCCTCGGCCTGGCCGGCTGCGGCTTCCACATGCGCAACAAGCTGATGCTTCCGGCCGATACGGCAGCGGTGAAGGTGGTCTCCAGTGCGCCTTACAGCGAGCTGGCCAAACTGCTGCGCCGCAGCCTGCTGGCCTCCGGTGCCACGCTGGCCGACGAAGACGCCAAGGCGCCGAGCGCGCAGCTGCAGGTGCTGTCCGAGCGCTGGGGTGACCTGCCGATCGCCATCGACGCCCAGGGACGCGCGCAGGAATACAGCCTGCGTTACGCCGTCATCTTCATCTTCCGCCGCGAGGATGGCAGTGAGCTGGTCCCGCAGCAGGTGATCGAACTGTCGCGGGATTACGTTTCGCCGCCCACCGATGCCACGGGTACCACCACCGAGCGCGAGATCCTCGCTGACGAGCTGCGTCGCGAGATGTCCGCATCGATCATCCGACGGATCGACAGCGTAGTGCGCAACGAGCTGCGCGAAGGCCGCAGCCTGTCGGCACCGGTCGAAGGGCAGGTGGTGCCGGCCGGTCCCGCACCGGCGGGCGTTCCGGCCATCAGGACGACCGTTCCCACCGCCAGGCCCGTCGAGCCGGCGCCCGCGCCGGTGCAGGACTGAGCCCCCAGGCCGATGGAACTGCGCCCGGAGCAGCTGGCCAGCGCTGCAGGCGGACAGGCGCTGGCGCCTGTCTACCTGATTGCCGGACCCGAAACGCTGCGCGTACTTGAGGCGGCCGACGCGGTACGCGCCAAGGCCCGGGCAGAGGGTATCAGCGAGCGTGAGGTATTCGATGCGGACGGGCGTGACTTCGACTGGGGACGCCTGCAGGCCGGTTTCAACGCCCCGAGCCTGTTCAGTGCCCGTCGCCTGATCGAAGTCCGCCTGCCGAGCGGCAAGCCTGGCAAGGAAGGGGCCGAGGTCATCAGCACTTTCTGCGCATCGCCGCCGCCGGACGTCGTACTGCTGGTCACTGCCAATGAATGGAGCAAATCGCACCAGGGCAAGTGGGCCGATGCGGTCGGGCGTGCCGGGGTGATCTCTGTGGCCTGGGCGATCAAGCCGCACGAGCTGCCGGAATGGATCGAGCGCCGACTGCGCGCGCGCGGCCTTCGTGCTGATCCCCCGGCGGTGCAGCGCCTGGCCGAGCGTGTGGAGGGCAACCTCCTGGCTGCCGCGCAGGAAATCGACAAGCTGGCCCTGCTGCTGGAACCCGGCGACGCGCTGGACGTGCAGAAGATGGAATCACTGGTGGCCGATGCTGCACGTTACGACGTGTTCCGGCTGGTCGAAGCGACCTTTTCCGGTCAGCCGGCAGCGGTGCTGCGCATGGTGTCGGGACTGCGGGGCGAAGGCGAGGCGGTGGCCGCCCTGATGCCGATCGTGATCCGCGAACTGCTGGCCGGCGCTGCGCTGGCGCAGGTGCAGGCGCGCGGGGGCAACCTGGCGGCCGAAATGAAATCCCGTGGCATCTGGGAATCGCGTCAGGCGCCCTACAAGCGCGCCCTGCAGCGCCACCCGGAGGCCAAGCGCTGGGAGCGCTTCGTCGCCGAGGCCGGTCTGGTCGACCGCATCGCCAAGGGACGCGCGGACGGCGATGCCTGGCTGGCGCTGGAGCGCCTGCTGGTGGCGGTGTCGGAAGCCCGTGCCGTGCGCCTGCTCGCGCGTGCCTGAGCCGCCGGCCATGCGCCTGCAGGTCTATTACGGCGGCACCTTCGATCCCGTCCATCTGGGCCATATGGCGATTGCCCGCGCTGCGCGGCAGGCGCTGGGCGTGCCGGTGCGGTTGCTGCCCGCTGCCGATCCGCCCCACCGGGCGGCGCCCGGGGCCACGGCGGAGCAGCGTCTGCAGATGCTGCAGCAGGCGATCGCCGGCGAGCCCGGCCTGCTGCTGGATCGACGCGAGCTGGACCGCGCGGCGCAGCGGCCCGCCGTGCCGTCCTACACGGTGGACACGTTGTCCGGACTGCGTGCCGAGCAGGGGCCTGCGCAGCCGCTGGCGTGGCTTGTGGGTGCCGACAGCCTGCTGGGGCTGGGCCGCTGGCACCGTTGGCAGGCGCTGTTCGCGCTGACCCACTTCGTCGTCGCTGATCGCCCGGGCAGTGACCTGCCCGATGTCGCCGATCCGGTGCTCGCGCAGGCGCTGCAGGGCCGCTGGACAGATAGACCGGAGGATCTCGAAACGGCGCCCGCCGGGCGCGTACTGCGGCTGCATCAGCCGCTGCGGACCGAAGCGGCCAGCGACGTGCGCAATGCGATCACCTCCGGCACGGCGTGGGAGGCGCTGGTGCCACCTGCCGTGGCCGCTTTCATCCGCGAACATCGCCTGTACGGTGCCTGAGCCAGCCCGAGCCTAGAGCCCTGGCTGCGCCTGCGCCGCACCGTGAATGCCGGCGGCCGCCGTCCGCCGTATAATGCCCGCTCGTTTATCGAGTCGACCCGCTTTGAGCAACCAGCCCGAACCCCAGACCATCAAGGTCAAACTGCCGTCCCCGCCGCCTTCCGTGGAACAGCTCCTGGCCTGTGTCCAGGAGGCCACCGAAGAGCTGAAGGCCAAGGACGTGGTATCCATCGACGTACGTGGCAAGTCCAGCGTCGCCGATTACTTCGTGATCGCCTCGGGTACGTCCTCGCGCCACGTCAAGTCCATCGCCGACGAAGTGGTGCGCTTCGCCAAGAAGCTCGACATGATGCCGCTGGGTGTTGAAGGCGAGCGCGAAGCGGAATGGGTGCTGGTCGACCTGGGCGATGTGGTGGTCCATGTGATGCTGCCGCGCGTGCGCGAGCTGTATGCGCTGGAGCGCCTGTGGACCGTCGGCGACCAGGGTCGCCAGTTCGACGAAGGCGCCGAAGACGAAGCGGTCTGATCGCTCGCTGCATTCGTGTGTCATTCCCCGACGGCGCCCATGGCGCCGTTGGCCGTTATGAGGAACCTTGATGAAAGCCCGCCTGATCGCAACCGGTGAACGTGCACCCAGCTGGGTCGCGCAGGGCTTCGCCGAGTACCAGAAGCGGCTCTCGCACTGGCTGCCGTTCGAGCTGGTGGAGATCGAGCCCGGTCTGCGTGGCAAGGGCCGCGATGCGCGCCGCGCCACCGACGACGAGGGCAAGCGGGTGATCGCCGCGCTGCCCAAGAACGCCTACGTGGTGGCGCTGGACGTGCCCGGCCGGCAGCTCAGCTCGGGACAGCTGGCGCAACGGCTGGAACACTGGCGCGGGCAGGGCAGGGACCTGGCGTTCCTGATCGGCGGGCCGGAAGGGCATTCGTCCGAAGTCTCGGCCCTCGCCGACGAGACATGGTCGATCGGTCCGTTGACCCTGCCGCATATGCTCGTGCGGCTGGTGGTGGCCGAACAGCTGTACCGCGCCGCTGCAATGCTGGCCAATCACCCCTACCATCGCGCGTGAAGAGCCGTTATACTGGCGGTCTGCCCGAATAGCTCAGCCGGTTAGAGCACTTGACTGTTAATCAGGGGGTCGTTGGTTCGAGTCCAACTTCGGGCGCCACATTTCAAACCCGCATCGTGAGATGCGGGTTTTTTTTGTGTGGCATGCTGCGCCCAATCCCGGGACAGGAGTGTCACGATGGGCGAGCTCATGACAGCGGTGGTCGTCTTCGCCTGCCTCGGTACGGCGTCGATCGGAATGATGTACCTGTATCCGCGCCTGTCAGCGCGCCATCGTGACGACGAAACCAACACGGTGCTGCGGCTGGTGGCCAACATCTTCGTGGTGATGACCTCGCTGGTGTTCGGCCTGTTGATCAACTCCTCGAAGAACACCTTCGAGACCATCGACGCCAACGTCCATGCGTATTCGACCAGCCTGATCATGTTTGACCGAGCATTGCGGACGTATGGACGTGAGGCGGATGAAACCCACCAGCGACTGGTGGCGTACATCGAAGCGGCGATCGCACATCCGGCGCGCGGCGACGATGCGCTGCTCCGGCATCGCAGCCCCGCCGCCATCGCGCTTGACCAGGTCGGGGGAGCACTTGACCGCATCGCCCCGTCGGACCGTTTCCATGAGGGGCTGCTCGCCGACGCACGCCAGCAGTACCAGAACCTGGTGCGCCAGCGCTGGAGCATCGTAGAGCAGTCCGAGGCCAGTGTGCCGCGCTTGATCATCTGGATGCTGATGGCATGGATGACGCTGATCTATGGCAGCTTCGGCTACCGCGCGCCGAACAATCTCATGGTGGTGGGCATGTTCGTGGTGTCGGCGGCACTGATCGCCGCATCGGTCTATTTCGTGCTCGACATGAGTGTCCCGTTCCATGGGCCGATCCAGGTATCGGACGCGCCCCTGCGCAGGGCGCTGGCCGAAATCCAGCCATGAGGCGTATCGAGCGCACTGCAATGTTCGACTTCGACAGCAGGCAGAAAAAGGCCCGGGCATGGAGCCCGGGCCGGGTGACATCACGCAGCAGTGCCGATCAGTTGAAGGTGTACTTCGCCCCCACCGTGAAGTAGCGGCCGATCGCGCCGCTGAAGTGCAGCGGGTTGTAGTTGACCCCACCGTAGGTGGTCGGATCCAGCGGCGCGATGCGGTCGAAGAGGTTCTGCACGGAGGCATTCAACTCGAACGCCTCGGTGACGCTCCAGCGACCGGACAGGTCGAACGTGGTGAACGAGGCGATGTGGGTCTTGTCGGTGCCGTCTGCGTAGGCGAACTGGTACTCGCCGTCCGGCCCGCGGAAGTCCTTGTTCTCCATGCGCGCAATGTAGTTGACGACGCCGCTCACATTCCACGGGCCCTGTTTCCAGGTCGTGCCGAAGTTGATGCGGTCACGCGGTGTACCGATGCAGTTGGTGACATCGCAGTTGCCGTGGGTGCCGGCATAGTCCACGGTGACATCCGCGTCGGTGCGCTCGAACTTGAGCACGTGGCTCCACTGCAGGTCCATCTCCAGCTGACCCGGACCGATATCGAAGGTCTGGCGGATGTCGGTGTCGATGCCGCGGACGCGGGTGGAAGCGGCGTTGATGTAGCCCGTGTTGACCGCCAGGATCGTGCCGGTGCCCGGCTGGCCATTGATCAGGTCACTGTCGCGCAGCACATTGCCGGCGGCGATGGCATCGGCCGTCGCGCCTTGGGCGATCTCGTTGGTGCGCTTGATCTGCCATGCATCGACGGTCATCGACGTGCCGGACGTCGGCTGCAGCACCAGGCCGACCGAATAGCTCTTGGATTCCTCGGGCTCCAGGTCCGGATTGGGCCGGGTGATGATGGCCACCGGCCGCGAACTGCAGTTGGTGGTATTGGGCTGCAGGTCGCAGCGCAGCGCGTCACGTGCATTGGAGAACGCCGCCAGCCCACCATCGCCGTTCTCGGCAGGGTTGGGCGCGCGGAAGCCCTCGGCATAACTGCCGCGCAGCGCGATCCAGTCTGCCGGCGTCCACTTGATGCCCAGCTTCGGCGTCGCCTTGGAATCGCCGCTTTCGTACTTGTCGTAGCGCACCGCGCCGGACAGTTCCAGCTGCTCCAGCACGGGTGCCGAAAGTTCGGCGTACCCGGCGTACACGTTCTGCGTCCCGTCGTAGGCCGAATAGCCCAGCCCGATGATCTGGCCGATGTCGGTGAACGTCTGCGGCGTGAGGCTGTTGCTGGTCTTGCGCCATTCGGTGCCCAGCGCCAGGCCAAGCGGGCCGCCCGGCAGTTCGGCGAGGCTGCGTGACACCCTGAAGTCGAACATGTCCAGGCTCGATTTGGCCCGCGCGCTGATGTCCGGAGAGATGTAGTCGTAAAGCGCCTGCGAATTGAGGCCGGCGTTGTCGCCGATCCGCCAGGTGCCCGCCGGGCACGCCGGATTGCCCAGCACGCAGCGGACGGCGTCGTAATTGAGGAAGCCGGTACGCTCGTTGACCAGGTCGGTTCCGGAGTGCAGGAACGCGGTGTCATAGCTCCATTCGCCCCAGTTGCCCTTCACCCCGAGCAGGAAGCGGTTGAACTCGTTGGTGTTGTTGGTGACGCGCGGACCCACGTCCCAGGCCGAGTAGCGCAGGCGCGAGGCCTGTCCGGGAATCGGGTTGTCCGGGTGGGTGGGGCTGAGTACGGTCGCACCCGCGCCACTGTTCGCGTTCACCGGGCCACCCGGGTAGCCCCAGCCGCCGGAAACGCTGGACGGCGTATTGCTGAAGGTCGTTTCCTTCTTCGAATAGCCGAACTCGGTATAGATTTCGCCGCCCTCGCCGAACGCGAAGCTGGCTCGGCTGAAGACGTTGACGTACTTCTCTTCGGGTGACAGATCCCGGTACAGCTGGGCCGGGTCCCACAGGCAGCCCTGTGCCTGTGCCGTGGCATCGTCCTGGCCGGGAATGGTGGTCAGGCCCGCGCAGCCCGGCAGTGCCACCAGGAACGCGGGGCTGGTCGTGGTGACGTTGCGGTCATCGAATACCGAGCCATTGGGCCCTACGCCGCCACTGGTGCCGTTGTTGAGAAACGCCCCGCCCAGGAACTGGGCGTTGTTGCCATAACCCCAGCGGCGGATATCCCCGGTGCCGATCCATTTGCGGTCCTTGCGGTCACTGATCCTGATGCGGTCGGTTTTGCCCACGTCCAGGCTGAAAAAGGCGTTCCACCCATCATCGACGAGGCTGCCGGTGCCGGCAGTCAGCGTGGCCTTGCGCGCATCGCCGTCGCTGTCGCCAGACAGCCCGTAGGACGCACGCAGGATCCCGCCTTCGAAGTCGCTGCGCAGGATGATGTTGACCACGCCGGCGATGGCGTCGGAACCATAGATGGCCGATGCGCCGTCTTTCAGGACCTCGACGCGTTCCACCGCGTCAAGCGGGATGGTGCTGAGGTCGGTGAACACCTTCTGGCCGTCATCGGCGAGGCCGTAGGTCGCCATGCGGCGGCCGTTCAACAGCACCAGCGTCGAGCCTGCCCCCAGGCCACGCAGCGAGATGCCGGCGCCACCGCCGGCAAACCCGTTGCCGAATGATTTTGGAATCGAGCCGGATCCATCCGACGTCAGCGTCTGCAGGTATTCGGCGACGGTCGTCTTGCCGGTGCGGTCGATTTCCTGGCGGGTGACGACCTGGACCGGCGAGGGTGTCTCGGTGTTGGTTCGCGGAATATTCGACCCGGTCACCGTGATGCGGTCCAGATTGGTGGCCGGGTCCTGTGCGAAGGCGGGGGCGACCGCTGCACCGGCCAGCAGCAGGGCGCTGCCTGCAATGATCTGGGTGACTGAGAGGGCAAGCGGGGAACGACGGCTTGAGCGAAGAAGGGTCGGGTGTTTCACAGCACTCTCCTGACTGGGAATCCGTAGTGGCGATCGAGCAGATCGCAGGCCCCCTTGCCCCGCGATTTCGCCAATCTAGGTTTCCAACAGGTGACGCATGAGTGAAATTTTGCTTAATCGGGACATTTTTTTGACGCGGCACCCAGGTCCGGACCGGAGGCGTGGCAGCCACGCCTCCGGCGACGCGCTACTGCGGGAGCAGAAACTCGATCGGGACCAGACCGACTGCGGGAATTGCCGTTCCGTCCTGCATTGAAGGTTCGAAGCGCCATTGGCGCAGCACCTGCTGTCGCGCGGCGAGATCCAAAGCGCGCGAGCCGCTGCTGCGCTCGATCGACACGGCTGTCGGGCGTCCCTCCGCGCTGACCTCCACCCGCAGCAGAACCGTGCCCTGCTCGCCGGCACGCAGGGCGGCGATGGGATAGGCCGGCGGGGGCGCGGCGCGATAGCGCAGCTGCGCGGCGGCTCCCGCTGCGATCGGCGTATCGGCCACGGTGGGCGCAGCCTGGCGAAGGTCGGGCTGCGCGTCGGCTGCCGGTATCGCGAAGGTGGGGAGAGCGTCAGTGACGGGCGTAGGCAGCGGCGTCGGGAGCGGCTGTGGCTGCGGGCGGCTTGTGTCCGGCGGCGTCACCGTGTCCTGTTGCAGCATGGGCGGAGCCGGTGTGGACTGCAACGGCTTGTCCGGCGTGATCCAGCGCATCTGCTGCTTTTCCCGGGGCAGCGGGGCGGCGACGTAGGCGGCGGGTATGACCAGCAGCATGAAGGCAAGAACATGCAGGGCGAGGGCAGTGCTCCAGGCCGCGATGCGCGCGGGATCGAACTGCAGCGGAACTGACGGATGGGTGCGGACCATGGTTCACCTCCTTGCAAGCCAGCGGGGAACTGCGTCGGTGCCGGTAGTACGCCGGTGAATCAGCAATAGCGCGGCACTCTTCGGCTGCCCAGTGCTGCAGCGTGTCGCGTTTTGCTGCCGGTCAGGAAGACGGTCCAGCGCACAGTTCGAGCATTTTGAAGTAAGCCTCATGGGCGGGCCGAGTCGGATCCGGTTCAATCCGGGGCACAGTCCCCAAGGAGAGAACCATGCGATCGACCACACGCGGCCGGACCATCGTACTGATTGTCGCGGGGCTGCTCTCCAGCGGTATGGCAGCCGCAGCCGGAACGGGGGGAGGGACGCTGGCCTGTCCGGCGCCCCATCGCATCGTGTTCAGCGCTGGTGCCTACAGTGCCCTCGAGGCCACGGTGGGGTGGGAAGGGGAGTGGCGCTCGGCCAGCACCCAACAGGGACCCGTGGCACGCTTCGAATCAGCGTTGGTGCACCGGGACGCCAGCACCGGCGATGACAAGCTCGCCGCGTGCACGTACGAAACAAAAAACGGACGGCTCATCGACATGGCGTACTACTCCAACAGCGCCCCCGGCCGGCTGGGGAACCTGGTGGTGCGGCTGGTCGAGCCCGGCCATTGGCAGCCCGAACCGGGCAGTTTCCTGGAATGCGCCGGCTCGGCACAGCAGTGCCGGATGGTCCCGCTGCGGTTTGAAACCCTGCGCGTGCGACAGATCCCTTAGGAACGACTGCCTGACCGGCAGGTCATTGCATTCGTGGAGCCGGCTGCAGCCGGCTCCTTGTCTTCTGTCCGGCAGGTCATTGCCGGCTGCAGCCGCCTGCCGTTGCTCAGCGGCCCAGTTCGAACACCACGTCCAGATTGACCGACACCGTGGTCTCGCCGGCAGCCACCGGGGTGCTCATGTCGGCGGCCATCGGGGCGGCAGCCGCCCGCATCATGACCGGACGGAAACCGCCGCCGCTGTTTTCGGAAATGCTGACGATGCGGCGTACCTGCAGGCCCAGCGACTTCGCGTACGTCTGCGCGCGGGCCTGGGCCTTCTTCAGCGCAGCCAGGCGCGCCTCGTCGTATACCGGCTCCGGCTGGTCGATCTCGAAGGTGGGGCCGTTGATCTGGTTGGCGCCCTGCGCGGCAAGCGCATCAAGCACCTTGCCCAGCCTGGCGATGTCGCGGACCTTCAGGCTGACCGTGTTGCTGGCCTGGTAACCGGTGATTTTCGGCGCTTCGTTTTCCGCATAACGGTACTGCGGACTCAGGTTCACGCCGCTGGTCTGGACATCACGCTCGGCGATGCCCGCCGCCTTGATCGCGGCCAGCACCTTGTCCATTTTCGCTGCGTTCTCGCGCATCGCCGTGTTGCCGTCCACTGCCTGGGTGACCACGCCGGCTGACAGGCTGGCGATGTCCGGTACGCGGCTGGCTTCGGCGTTGGCCGACACGTTCAGCAGAGTCCCCTCTACCGGCGCGATGACGGGGGCGGGTACGGCGGCATGTGCGGTCACGGAAGCTCCCATGGCGAAGGAAAGGGCAAGCAGCAGGGGCGAAATGACGGGGCGACGCATAGGGTTCTCCTTGAAGGCCATCGAGGTTGCTGGCGAAGGGATGAACGCGTTGTGAGCCACAACGGGGTTGTGCCGTGCCGGCGTCCGTTGCCGGCGATTCAGGACCTGCGCGCAGGGTATGCTGTGCCGATGCTCTATCTTGCCTCCCGTTCCCCCCGCCGCAGTGAACTGCTTGCCCGCCTCGGCCGCCCCTTCCAGACACTGGAGCTGGACGTGGCCGAAGTGCGTGCGCCTGCCGAATCTCCGCGCGACTATGTCCGGCGCGTGGCCTCCGACAAGGCCCGTGCCGGCCTGCTGCAGGTGCTGCCGCACGATGCAGGCGCCGTGGTGCTGGGCTCGGATACGGAAGTGGTCCTGGGCGAGCGCGTGTTCGGAAAGCCGGTGGACGCCGACGATGCGGCCGGCATGCTGCGTGCCCTGTCCGGTCGCACCCATCAGGTGATGACGGCGGTGGTGCTGGCGAGCGCCGGCGGGTTGTCGATCGACGTGGTGGTGTCGGAGGTGTGCTTTGCCGAACTCGACGCGGCGACCGTCGCGGCCTACGTGGCGACCGGCGAGCCGTTCGGCAAGGCCGGTGCCTACGCCATCCAGGGAGAAGCAGAGCGCTTCATCACCCACCTTGCCGGGAGCTATTCCGGCGTGATGGGACTGCCGCTGTACCAGACCGACCGGCTGTTGGCCGCCGCCGGCCTGGCGTCCCCCCTCGATGCCGCAACGGAGCCTGCCGTACATGTCTGAAGAAATACTGGTCAACGTGACCCCCCGCGAGACCCGGGTAGCGGTGATCGAGAACGGCATGCTGCAGGAGCTGCACATCGAGCGGGGCTGGCGCCGCGGCGTCGTAGGCAACATCTACAAGGGCAAGGTGCAGCGCGTCATGCCCGGCATGCAGGCGGCGTTCGTCGAAGTCGGGCTGGAGCGCGCAGCGTTCCTGCACGCCAATGACGTCGTGCGACCGGCGCCGGTGGCCAGTCCGGATACCGACGGCACCATGCTGCCGCCGCCGTCCAGCGTGCCCATCGTGGAACTGCTGCGCGACGGCCAGGACATCGTGGTGCAGGTTGTGAAGGATCCGATCGGTACCAAGGGCGCCCGGCTGACCACCCAGATCAGCATCCCCTCGCGTTACATGGTGCTGCTGCCGCAGTCCAAGGTCGTGGGTGTCTCGGCGCGCATCGAAGACGAAGCCGAACGCGCCCGGCTGAAATCGCTGGTCACCGAGCTGTCGGCCCAGCATGGTGGCTATGGCTATATCGTGCGCACCAATGCCGAGGGCCAGCCCGCCGAAGCGATCGCCGAAGACGTGGCGTATCTGTCCCGGGTCTGGAACGTGGTCGAGCGGCGCGGGCGCGAGGCCGCTTCCTGCAGCGTGATCTACGAGGACCTCAGCCTGCCGCTGCGTTCGGTACGCGACCTGATCCGCAAGGACGTGGACAAGGTGAAGGTCGACTCCAAGGAAACCTTCGGCCAGTTGCAGGCCTTCGTCGCCAAGTACATGCCGGTGCTGGCCGAAAAGCTGGAGCTGTACGCCGGCGACCGCCCGATCTTCGACATGTTCGGTGTGGAAGACGAGATCGGACGCGCGCTGGACAAGCAGGTGCCGTTGAAGTCCGGCGGCTACCTCGTCATCGACCAGACCGAGGCGATGACCACGATCGACGTCAACACCGGCTCGTTCGTCGGCCAGCGCAACCTGGAGGAGACGGTATACCGCACCAACCTGGAGGCGGCGCAGGCCGTGGCGCGACAGCTGCGCCTGCGCAACCTGGGCGGCATCATCATCATCGACTTCATCGACATGATCGACGCCGAACACCGCAGGCAGGTGCTGCGCACGCTGGAAAAAGCGCTTGCACGCGACCACGCCAAAACCACCGTCTACGACTTCTCGCCGCTGGGCCTGGTGGAAATGACCCGCAAGCGGACCGTGGAAAGCCTGGAACGGCAACTGTCGGAAACCTGCCCGCAGTGCAGCGGGCGCGGCAGCATCAAGACCACCGAGACGGTGACCTACGAAATTTTCCGCGAGATCACCCGTGCGGTGCGCCAGTTCGAAGCGGCGCGCCTGCTGGTGATCGCCTCGTCGAAAGTGGTCGCGCGCATCACCGACGAAGAATCCACGGCGGTGGCGGAGCTGGAGGAATTCCTCGGCAAGAGCATCCGTTTCCAGGCCGACGACCAATACCTGCAGGAACAATTCGATGTGGTCCTGCTCTGACCTTTGCCGGCCGGTCGCCGGCCAGGGCCGATGAGCGCACCGCCGCGCCTGCGACTGCGAAGGATCCGCCGTCTTGCCCTGTACGCGCTTGCCATCATGCTGGTGGGCGTGGCCGTGGTGGTGGGCACGCTCAGCCAGCTGCTGCCCCTGGCCGAACGCCATCCCGAGCAGATAGCCGCGTGGCTGACCGCGCGCGCGGGCCAGCCGGTCCGCTTTGATGGACTGAAGGCGCAGTGGACCCGGCGCGGTCCGCTGCTGCGGCTGGATGGCCTTCGTATCGGGACGGGCGAGGGCCTGCGCATCGGCCAGGCCGAAATACAGGTGGCCCTGTACGGCGGCCTGCTGCCGGGGCGTTCATTGACCGAACTGCGCCTGCGCGGCCTGGCGCTGACCCTGCAGCGTGCCGAGGATGGCCGCTGGAGCGTGCGTGGCCTGCCCGCGCGGGCAGGCGGCGATCCGCTGGATGCCCTGCGGCGGCTCGGCGAGCTGCAGGTGGAACGCGGAAGGCTGACGATCGATGCACCGTCCCTGGGACTGCAGGCGACGCTTCCGCGGCTGGATCTGCGCCTGCGGGTGAATGGTGACCGTCTCCGGGTGGGTGTGCGCGCCTGGGCCCAGGACGGTGCGCTGCCGCTGGCGGCGGTGCTGGACGTGGACCGCCGACGGGGCGATGGCGAGGCATGGCTGGGCGGTGACCCTGTCGACCTGCAGGCCTGGTCGTCGTTGCTGCGCGGCGCGGGCATGCAGGTGCTGCAGGGCCGCGGCGAGCTCAATGCGTGGATCGCGTTGCGTGACTTCCGCCCGGTGATGGTCACCACCGATTCCGATCTGTCCGGCCTGCGTCTTTCCGGTGCGCCGACCGCTCATGTGGCGCGGCCGACGCTCGATGTGGAACGGCTGCAGCTGCGTGCGCGCTGGCGCTACAGCGCGGGCGGCTGGCAGGCCCAGGCGCCGCGGCTGCGCGTTCGCGCCGACGGCCGCGAGCAGGTGCTGGACGGGCTGTTGGTGGGCGCGGGCCAGCATCGCGCGCTGTTGGCGGACAACGTGGATGGCAATGTTCTGCTGCGCGGGCTGGCGCTGACCGACCGTGTCGATGCCGGACTGCGCGACTGGCTCTACCGCGCACGTCCGCAGGTGCGGGTGCGGCAGCTGCAGGCGCACGGCGAGCGCGACGGTCCGCTATGGGTGCAGGGCGATCTTGAAACCCTGGCCTTCGCCAGCGTCGATGGCGGTCCCGGACTGGCCGGAGTCGGCGGACGTTTCCAGGGCGACGGCGAAGGATTCTCCCTGCAGCTGCAGCCGCGACAGGCATTGCGGTTCGACTGGCCCAAGGGATTCGGGGTGCGCCACGATGTGCGCCTGGCCGGTGAAGTGGTCGGCTGGCACGACGAAGCGGGTGGCTGGCGGGTCGGGACGCCTGCACTGCGTGTGCAGGGCACCGACTACGCGGCCGACGTGCGCGGCGGCCTGTGGTTCCAGGGCGACGGCACGCGGCCCTGGATGCAGCTGGCCGCGAAGATCGACGATGTGCCGATGACCGCGGCCAAGCGCTTCTGGATCCGTTCGAAGATGAGCGCGCATGCACGTGACTGGCTGGACACCGCGCTGCAGTCGGGCCAGGTGCGCAACGGCGTCGGGCTGGTGACCGGTGACCTGGACGACTGGCCGTTCGACCGCAACAACGGCCGTTTCGAAGCGACCGGCCACATCGAAGACGGCACCGTGCGTTTCCAGAAAACCTGGCCGGACATGACCCGGGTGGATGCGGATATCGCCTTCATCGGTCCCGGCTTCTCGCTGAAGGGACGCGGCGAACTCGCTGACGTCAACGTCGATGCGATGCAGGCAGGCATCGAGGATTTCGGTGAAACGCCCTTGTATGTGCGTGCACAGACCCGCAGCGATGCAGGCCACCTGCTGGCCATGCTGCGGCGCAGCCCGCTGCAGTCCCACTATGGCGACACGCTGGACGCACTGACGGCCAGTGGCCCGGCAGCGGTGGACTTCGACCTGCTGCAACCGCTTCGCCCAGGCCAGCCCGGGCATCTGCAGGGCAGCGTGGCGCTGGACGGGGTGAAACTGGCGGACAAGCGTTACGCGCTGGAATTCGAGGATGTGCGGGGCAATGCGCGCTACGGCAATGGCGGCTTCGGTGCCGACGGACTGGCTGTGCGTCACCTCGGGGCGCCGGGCGCGCTCAGTCTGCGCGCCGGCGGCTTCGTGCGCGATCCGCAGCTGGCGTTTGAATCCGAGCTGCGTGCCAACCTCGATGCGGCCACCTTGCTGGATCGCGCGCCGGAGATGGCGTGGCTGAAGCCTTATATCCAGGGACGTTCGGACTGGACGATCGGGGTCGACATGCCGAAGGCCGTGGCCCAGGCGGCGGCGTCCGCGCCGACCACCGCCCAGTCGACCGCGACCTCTCCGCCCGCGTTCGCCGCGTGCCGCGCCTGCCACACCGTCGTGAAGGGCGGGCGCAACGGCATCGGCCCCAATCTCTACGGCGTGGTCGGTCGTGCCGCCGCAGCGGTGCCCGGCTTCAACTATTCGCCCGCGATGAAGGCGTCGAAGCTGCGCTGGGACGAGCAGACGCTGAACGACTATCTCGCCGCGCCGCAGAAGAAGGTGCCCGGCACGCGCATGCCGATCGCCACCCCCGATCCGGCGAAGCGCGCGGCGATCATCGCGTATCTCAAGGCAGAGGGCTCGAAATGACGGTGATAGTCGCATGACGCTCTCGCGCAGGACGTTGCTTGGCGCCGCCGCCGCCGCGCCGCTGGTGCCGGGGATCGCCGCGGGGCAACGCCGCAGCAGCAATGCGGCGCGCTTCTCGCTGGCCTATGCGCCGCACGAGGGCAGCTTCGCCAGTCGCGGGGGGCGGATCGAACAGATCGCCTATGCCGCGGATCAGGGCTTCACCGCGTGGGAGGATAACGAGGCGGCGACGCGG
>JAZBLM010000064.1:0-19806 GCA_037033225.1 Pseudomonadota bacterium | reverse complement strand
GACCAGCACCATCACGCCGTGCGCGCGCAGCGCGTCGTGCGCCTGCGCGCGCTGTTCCAGGTACAGCGCCGCGGCGCCGGCATGTGCTGCTTCATTGGCGCTGTCCACCGGCTGCTGCAGCTCCTGGTCCAGCACCTGCTCGCGCAGGCTGGCCACGCAGACCAGGTGGCGTCGCTGCAGCAGCTTCACCGCAGCCAGCAGATCCTCGATGTCCTCATCGCGCACGTTGGTGACCAGCATCACCAGCGCACGCCGTCGCTGCAGCACGGCAAGCCGCGTGGCGGCGGACAGGTAGTCGGTCGCCACCGGTTGCGGCTGCAGGTCATGGCTCGCCCGCAGCAGGTCATCGATGGTGCCCATGCCGCGCTTGGGCGCCACCCAGCGCGGCTCGCCACCAATGGCATGCAGGCCCACGCCGTCACCCTGCCGCAGCGCAAGGTAGGCCAGCACCAGCGCAGCGTTCAACACGTGGTCGAAATGCGAAAGCCCGCCCTCGCTGGCCATCATGCGCCGGCCCGTATCAAGCATCAGCAGCATCTGCTGGTTCTTTTCGTCCTGGTACTCACGCGACACCAGCCGGCGCGCGCGCGAGGTCGCCTTCCAGTCGATCTGGCGCAGGCTGTCGCCGATGCGGTACTCACGCATCTGGTGGAAGTCGGTGCCCTCGCCGCGTCGCCGTTTCAGGTGCGCGCCGACCATGCGCGAGGCCTGTTCGGCACTGAACAGCGCGAACCGCGTCAGCGGCACGAAGTTGGGAAACACGCGCACGTCCAGTGCAGGGGGCACGACGCGCCGCTGATGCCACAACCGCCACGGCGAGCGCAGGCGAAGCTGCACGCCGTCGAAGCGGAACGCCCCGCGCTGCGGTGGCTGCACCTGGTAGTCCAGCGTGGTTGCAAAGCCCGGCCGCAGCCGCAGCCGGCGCGGCAGGCCTTCGCTGTGCCACGCGCCAGGCACCAGGTCGAACACGTCCAGGCTTACGGCGTGATCGGCCTGCAGACTCAGCTGCACGTCGCGGCGAACGTCCAGCGCCAGCGATTCGGGCATGCGCCGCTGCACCTGTGGCGAGGGCAGCCGTCGAAGCCGCAGCAGGTCGATCAACGCCACCGCCAGCAGCAGCCCCGGGAATGCCCACCACGCCCAGCGTGGAAGCCCGCCGGCCAGGACGGCCACGCCGACGCCGGCCCACGCCAGCAACAGCCACAGCAGCGGCAAGGCCGGCCTCATCGGCGCGGTGCTTCCACCTTGGCCAGCAGCGCCGCCAGCACATCGTCCGGCCCCTGGCCTTCGATCTGCAGCTCTGGCGCCAGCGCGATCCGATGCCGCAGCGCCGGACGGGCGATGTCACGCACATCGTCCGGGGTGACGAAATCGCGACCGGACAGCAGCGCCTGCGCACGTGCCGCACGTACCAGCGCGATGCTGCCACGCGGGCCGGCGCCGAGCGCGATGCCCGGCCACTTGCGCGTCGCCGCGACGATGCGCACCGCATAGTCGATGACTTCGGCATCCACGGTGATCGCCGCCGTTGCCTGCTGCAGGGCCACCACGTCGCCTGCGCTGAGCACGCGCGGCACGCCCTGCAGGTCGAAGTCGCTGGCGCTGCGCCCGGTTGTCACTGCATCGACCATGCGCTTCTCTTCCTCCAGCGCCGGGTAATCAATGATGATCTTCAGCAGGAAGCGATCCAGCTGCGCTTCGGGCAGCGGATAGGTGCCTTCCTGCTCGACCGGGTTCTGCGTGGCCAGGGCCAGGAACGGCGGCGCCAGCGGGAAGGCTTTGCCCTCGATGGTGACCTGGCCTTCCTGCATCACTTCCAGCAGCGCCGACTGGGTCTTGGCCGGGGCGCGGTTGATCTCGTCGGCCAGCAGCAGGTTGGTGAACACCGGCCCGCGACGGATCTTGAAGCTTTCGCTCTTGGGGTCGTACACCGCATGTCCGCTGACATCGCTGGGCATCAGGTCAGGGGTGAACTGCACCCGTCCGTGATCCAGTTCCAGGGCCTGCGCCAGCGCGCGCACCAGCAGCGTCTTGCCCAGCCCCGGCACGCCTTCGATCAATACATGGCCACCGGCGAGCAGTGCGATCAGGATCTGGTCCAGCACCTCCTGCTGCCCGATGAAGGCATGGCCGACCGCTTCGCGGATCGCGTCCACGCGGTTGACCAGGTCATCGGTCACGGACGAGGCGCCATCCAGCGGCGGCGGGGAGGAAGGCGGCATTTCGAGTTCGGTCATAGCAGGCGTCTCATCTGCAGCAGGAGGGCGATCCGCTCTTTCAGGGCGGCAAGGTCTTGGGCAGCCGGAGGGGCCAGCGCGGTATGCACGCGAGCAGGTGGCCAGTCGAGCAGGGTGGCGATGGCGTGTTCCTGCGCGGCGCCGTCCAGCGCGGCGGCCATCGGCGCGCGCACCTGCAGGCGCCGAAGGAACAGGGCGCGCACCGCTGCGTGCAGGCGCACGCCCTGGCGCTGGCGCAGCAGCAGGTCACCGCTGGCGCGGACGTGCTCGCGCAGCGAGCGCCGTTCGGCGACCGGTGATGGCAGCACGCTGCCGAAGCGCTGCGCGCGCATCCACAACCATCCCATCAGTGCCAGCAGCAGCGGCAGCCACACCGGCCAGCCTTCGAAGAACAGCCGGGCCCACAGCGATGGCGGACGGCTGGCGTACACCAGCCACATCGTGCCCTTGCCGTAGTTCGGCTGCAGCAGGTAACGGGTAAGGTCGCGGTGGGGACGGTCGTGCAGGCCATCGGTGGCGGTGGCCGGATCGACCGCCGTGCGCAGCGCCGCCGGCAGGAACGACGGGCTCTCGGCCTGGCCCTTCATGAATTCCATGTCAGCCAGCACGTCCACCGTGCCCCGGCCGTGGCGCAGGCGCACGAACACGAAGCCGTCCTCGTTGCCCCATTCGCGCTGCACGTTCGCGTACGCGGCATCGCTGACCTCGAAGCGGCGCCCGCCGCAGAACTCCCGGTGGCGGTCCTCGCCTTCGACCTGGAACGGCTGGCAGGCACTGGCGTAACCCAGGCTGCCCACGCCCAGTGCCTGCAGCAGGGCCGGTTCCCGGCGTTCGTCGTCGTCACCCGGGGGCGGTGTGCGCACCAGCAGATGACCGCCGCGTTCCACCCACGCCAACAGTGCCGTGGATTGCGACGGCGGCAGCTCGCCACTGTCCTGCAGCAGCACCACGGTATCGCCGGCTGCCGGTGCCATGCCGGCCATGTCCAGGCGCGCGCGCGACTGTACCTGCAGCCCATCGGCACGCAGCGCCTGGCCGAGCACGTACAGCGGGTTGTAGCTGGCCTCGCCCTGCGGCGGCAGGGTCTCGGTCCGCGTCACTTTTTCATGGGTATGCAGGAACCACATCACGAGCGGCACGCTGAGCAATGCAACCAGGCCGATCACCATGGGCCAGAGCACCCGGGCCTTCATGCCGGCCACCGGTACTGTGCCTGCAGCGCGTCGGCCAGCGATTCGAAGGCGCCCTGTTCGGGCAGGCGATTGCCGTAAGCGGCGAACTGCCACATGCGCACGATGGCGCCGAACAGCTCGCGGTCGCGCGCGTCGGGCATGCGCCGTGCGGCGCGCAGCACCTGGGCTTCGGTCGCCCCGGGTGGCAGCACCACGCCGCCGCGTTCAATCACGGTGCCCACGCTGGCGCGATACAGCAGCGCCAATGCCTGTCGCGGCATGCCGCGCGCCCACAGCTCGCGCGCCCGTGTCGCCACGTCCGGCGGCACCACCTCGGGCAGCGTGATGGAATCCTCGCTCAGCGCATGGCCTTGCGCCGCCTTGCGCCGCGCTGAGCCGCGCAGCCACGGCAGCCAACGCCGGGCGGTCAGCAGCAGCACCAGCGCCAGTACGCCCAGCAGCAGCCACAGGCCCCACTCGGCGACCAGCGCAACAAGCTTGCCGGCCGAGCCCGCCATCCCGCTCGACTGCTTCTCCTCGGCCTCGCGCTTCAGGCGCTCGCGCTCCTTGCGCTTTTTTTCTTCGTCTTCGTCGACGTTGCGTTTCACCCATTCGCTGACGGTGCGCTTGGGCTGCTGCAGCGGATCTTCATAAGCACGCTGCACGGCCTGGCGGAAGCCGGCGGTGTCTACGTCCGTTTCGCCGAAGATACCGGCCGGCGTGTCGTCCACATCGATCGGCGTAGGCTCCTGCGCCTCGTCCGCTCCCGCTTCCGCGTCCTCGTCTGGCTCCGTCTCCGTCTCCGTTTCGTCCGCCGGCTGCCGGTCCGCATCGCCGGTCATTCCGCGCTCCTGCGCATGCACCGGCGCATGTGCTACCGGCAGCGCGAAGAGCACCACCAGCATCAACAGGGGAGCGGCCTGCTGCAGGCGCTCGCGCAGGCGGCGGAAGCTGATTTCCACATCCCATGCTTCCATCTGCGTGCGACGATTGAGATACAGCCCGAAGCCCGCGCCGACGTGGAACGGCCCGATCACGCTGGCGGCCAGCCAGAACACGCCGTTCAGGCCAAACTTCGCCCATGCCGGCGTGTCCTGCCGCACCAGCTCCCAGGCCGCACGCCAGGAATCGCTGAGCAGCTCCACCGGTACGAACAGGAAGATGGCCGCCAATGCACCGGTCACCAGCACCGCCTCGAATGCCATGCACAGCACGGTCAGCAGGGCCGACGGGCCGGCGGCCGCGCTCAGCACGGCGCGCCTGCGCAGGCTGCGCAGCCCGGCGTCAGCGCCTTCCAGCAGGTTCACCGGCAGGCAGACATTGCGCACCGGGCTGAACCGGCGCCAGCCCAGGTAACCCCAGAAGCCGCGCACGTCCCAGCGTGGCTGCGCGCGCAGGGCCTGCCACGCGCCCACCGGTTCGCCGAACACATCGCGCGAGAGCACGTACAGCACCAGCCGCTCGAACAGTGGCTTGCACCACCACAGCAGCAGCCAGGCCCAGCCGAATGCATCGCCGTGCCACCACGCCAGTCCGTTGGCCAGCAGGAACACCGGCGCACTGGCCAACAGCCACGCCCCCCAGGCGGCACGTGCCTGGCGGCGTGCCAGGGCGGTGCCGAGCTCCATGGCCTCCCAGCTGCTGCGCGCGCGCAGCACGACGTTGAGCTGGTCAATGCGCATGCGTGTCTCCGCGACCGCCGCGCCACAACCACAGCCCGACCAGGGTCCACAGAACGGCCGCCACGCTGTACTTGCCCCACGCCGGCACACTGGCGATCGACGACCAGAACGCTTCGATGAACGCGGCGACCAGCAGCATCGCCGCGATGCCCAGGCACAGGCGCGCACCGATGCGTCCGGCATCCATCAGTGCGTCCAGGCGGCGCTGGCGACCCGGCGCGAGCAGCCGCAGGCCCAGCTGCAGGCCGGCGCCGCCGGCGATCACGATCGCGGTGAGTTCGAAGGCACCGTGGCCCACCACGAAGCGCCAGAACGGATCGCCGTGGCCTACGTGCTGCAAATGCCCGGCCACCGCGCCGATGGTGATGCCGTTGAACAGCAGCACCAGCACCGTGCCGAGCCCGGCCAGCAGGCCGCTGGCGAAGGTGCGCAGGCCGATGCTGATGTTGTTCATGATGTAGTAGCCGAACATCATCCAGTCGGTGCCGCTGTCGCGGCCCAGGTTGGGCGCGGCCGGATCGTACATCCGTTCCACCTGCGCCAGCCGTGCGTTGTCCATCAGCAGGTGGACCAGGTCCGGATGCAGCTGTACCAGCACGAAGCTGCCGATCAGCGGCACCGCGAACAGGGCCAGGGACACCCACATCACGGTGGCCTGGCTGCGCACCAGCTGCGGGAAGTCGGCGAACAGGAATTCCAGCACGCTGCGCCAGCGGAACGCAGGCGTGCGGTAGAGCAGGGTGTGGCCGCGCTGCATCAACTGCTGCAGGTGCTCCACCAGCTGCGGGCTGTAGCCGCGCTGGCGTGCCAGCGCCAGCTGCTGGCACAGCCGCCGGTAGCGCTGCGGAAACTCGGCATCGGGCGGCAGTGAGGGATCCGGCACCACGCGCGCGCGGCGTCGGCGGCCCAGATGGGCACGCGTCTCCAGCCAGGCCTCGAGCGCCTGCCATTCGGCCTGGTAGCGGCTGACGAACTGTTCCTGTCTCATCGGCGCCCCAGCAGCCAGTTGGCCATGGCATACAGCCGCAGCACGCCGACCTGGCCGGTGGCTTCGGTCAGGGGTGCGGCAAGCGCAGCCAGTTCCTGCTGGCGCGCCGGCGCCAGTATCGGCGCACGTTCGGCGAAGGCGATGATCGCCGATTGTTCAAGGGGCTTGAGTGGCACCGGAGGCGGCAGCACGCTGTCGATGGTGGCCGACGGCGCGCGGATGCGGGCATCGCCGTGAACCACCAGCGTGCCGGCCACCAGGTCGCCCAGGCGGCGCCCATGCGCGTCGAACAGGCCGCTCAGCAGGCCGATCGCATACCCGAATGGCAGCATGTCCACCGTGCGCAGCAGGTTGCGGGTGACCGAGCCGCTCCAGCCGACCGGCGCGCCGTCGCGCGCGATCACCCGCAGGCCCATCGCACGCTTGCCCAGTGTCCTGCCCCAGACCGCTTCGAGCACGATGGCGTAGCCCCAGTTGAGCAGGAACATCAGCGCCAGGTACAGACCGCGACCGAACTCATCCAGCAGGGCCAGTGGAAACGAGAGCACGATCAGCACTGCCGCGCGCAGTCCAAGGTCGATCAGCCAGGCCAGCGCGCGCGGCAGCGGACCGGCCGCACGCAGCTGCAATGGCACGCCTTCGGGCGTGATCACCTCGCGGTAGGTGTCCAGCATCGGAGGGGCGGTCATCGGTGCCGGATTCCTCTCCAGCAGGTGGCCACGGGCATGTGCGTCTCGACATCGTCCTGGGTCGGATCCCGACTTTAGCAGGTTGGCGACGCCGCCCGTGCTTCCGGTCCCGCGAAGTGCAGCCGGCTGTAGCCGGACCTGCACCGACTACGTTCTGCGCTACCGTGGGCTAGCCGAGGTATTCGTCTTTCAGACGGACGTAATGGTCGGCCGAATAATGCAACGATTCGATCTCGCTGTCCTTCAGCAACCGGGTCGGCCGCGCGGGGTTGCCGACCCACAGTTCGCCTTCGCCCACGACCTTGCCGGGGCCGACCACCGCACCGGCGCCAACGAAGGCGTGCTTCTCGATGCGCGCGCCGTCCAGGATGCAGGCGCCCATGCCGATCAGGCTGTAATCGCCGATGCTGCAGGCATGGATGATGCAGCCGTGGCCGACGGTCACGCCCTCACCGATCAGCGTGGGATGTCCTGCCTTGTTGTACGGGCTGTGGTGGCTGACATGGATGATCGTGCCGTCCTGGACGTTGGTCCGTGCGCCGATGCGGACGAAGTTGACGTCGCCGCGGATCACCGTCGCCGGCCAGATCGACGCGTCTTCGCCCAGCTCCACGTCACCGATGAGGGTGCACGCAGGGTCCACGTAGGCACGCGCACCGACAACGGGCATTTTGCCGCGGAAAGGACGCAGGGGATTCATTGGATTCTCCGGTGTAGTGCCGGGTTTTGCCCGGCGACGGGTTTCAGGTGGCGGACGGGTCCCGTGCAGTCGACCATGGGTCGACTCTACCGCCGCGGGGGCCGTACGCGCATGGCAATGAGCCAAGCGCCGATGGCGCCGTCAAACGGGCGTCGCGCGTCGGGTGGAGCCACCGTGTCCGTCGCCCTATGCAACGCGGCCGCGGCGGGAACGTTCCAGATGCACCAGCAGCAGCGAAATCGCTGCGGGCGTCATGCCCGGGATGCGCTGTGCCTGGCCGACGGTCTGTGGCCGCACGCGTTCCAGCTTCTGCAACGCTTCGGCCGACAGGCCGCGGACGATCCCGTAGTCGAAGCCGTCGCCGATCGGGGTGGCTTCGTGGCGCTGCTGGCGCTCGATCTCCTCGCGCTGGCGGTCCAGGTAGCCGGCGTACTTGACGCCGATTTCCACCTGCTCGGCCACCTTGCCGTCGGTCACGCCCGGGCCCAGCGAGGGCACCCGCATCAGCCTGGCGTAGTCCAGCTCGGGCCGCTTGATCAGGTCCAGCACGCTGGTTTCGCGGCTCACCGCCACGCCCAGTGCCTGCTCCACCTCGCGCCCCAGCGCATTGCCCGGCGTGGCCCAGATCCCACGCAGGCGCGCGCTTTCGGCGGCCACTGCGGCCTGCTTGGTTTCAAAGGCCGCCCAGCGGCGGTCATCGACCAGTCCCATCTGCCGTCCCACCGGCGTCAGCCGCTGGTCGGCGTTGTCTTCGCGCAGCTGCAGCCGGTATTCGGCGCGACTGGTGAACATGCGGTAGGGCTCGGTGGTGCCATGGGTGATCAGGTCATCCACCAGCACGCCCAGGTACGCCTCGTCGCGACGCGGACACCAGCCGTCGAGCCCGCGTACCTGGCGGGCCGCGTTGAGGCCCGCCAGCAGGCCCTGCGCTGCGGCTTCCTCGTAACCGGTGGTGCCGTTGATCTGGCCGGCGAAGAACAGCCCGCCGATCGCCTTGGTTTCCAGCGAAGCCTTCAGACCGCGCGGATCGAAGTAGTCGTATTCGATGGCATAACCGGGGCGGGTGATGTGCGCATTCTCGAAGCCGCGGATGCTGCGCACCATCGCCAGCTGCACATCGAACGGCAGCGAGGTGGAAATGCCGTTGGGGTAGATCTCCACGATGCCCAGTCCTTCCGGCTCGACGAAGATCTGGTGGCTTTCCTTCTCCGCGAAACGCACCACCTTGTCTTCGATGGACGGGCAGTATCGCGGACCGATGCCTTCGATCTGCCCGCTGTACAGCGGCGAGCGGTGCAGCGACTCGCGGATGATGTCATGGGTACGCGCGCTGGTATGGGTGATCCAGCAGCTGACCTGCGGCGGATGCTCATCCACCGACCCCAGGAAGGACATCACCGGGCGGGGCGTGTCGCCGGGCTGTTCGTCCATCACGCTGTAGTCCAGCGAACGGCCGTCAATGCGCGGCGGCGTGCCGGTCTTCAGCCGGTCCACCTGCAACGGACGTTCGCGCAGGCGCGCGGCCAGGGTGGTCGCCGGCGGGTCGCCCATGCGGCCGGCCGCATACTGGGTCGGTCCGACGTGGATCTTGCCGGCGAGGAAGGTTCCAGCGGTCAGCACCACGGCAGCGGCATCGAAGCGCAGGCCGGTCTGGGTGATGACGCCGCGCACCTGATCGCCTTCGATCACCAGGTCATCCACCGCGGCCTGGAACACGGTCAGGCCCGGCTGCGCCTCGACGATGGCACGGATCGCCATGCGATAGAGATTGCGGTCAGCCTGGCAGCGGGTCGCCCGCACGGCCGGTCCCTTGGACGCGTTGAGGGTCCGCCACTGGATGCCGGCGCGGTCGGCGGCATGGGCCATGGCGCCGCCCAGCGCGTCGATCTCCTTGACCAGGTGACCCTTGCCGATGCCGCCGATGGCCGGATTGCAGCTCATCGCGCCCACGGTTTCGATGTTGTGGGTCAGCAGCAGGGTGCGGGCACCGCCACGCGCGGCGGCCAAGGACGCCTCGGTGCCGGCGTGGCCGCCACCAATGACGATGACGTCGTAGCGATGGAAGGAATCAGTCATGGAGAAGGCAGGGTGGCCGCAGCCATCGTCAGGGCAGGCGCAGGCGCCTTGAGGGTGGCGATTTTAGCGCCAATGGCGGCGCGCCGCAGGAGGAGCGAAGCGCGCTTCGAAAAAAAATCTGCAATCAACCCTAAAGTTGGCACAGAACCTGCGGATATATCTTCAGCACCCAGTGTGATCGGCGCCAATGGCGCTACGGACCGGAATTGGAACAGGGGCTGGTCCAGATGCACGGTGGGGAAGCGGCGGGCCGGCAGTCGGGGGACTGTCCGGCCCTGTTTTTTTCAGCGGGGCTGCCATTTCGGTCCCTGCTGCCTCCCCCACCGGAAACAACAAGGCCCCGCTTGCGCGGGGCCTTGTTGTTCATAGGTGCCGACATCCGACAGGGCCGGAACAGGGGGGATCCAGATGTTCCTGTCGGATATCGACATTGAAACGTATGACCTGCTGCGTCGGCTTTGTCACTTTTCGACGCGGCGGGTCACGGGCGGCCTACTTTGAACCTTCCCGGGCGAAGGTTCAAGAGCTGATCAAGGCTCCTGCTGCCGTTCTGTGGCGCGGTTCAAATTTCGCCACGGCGACCCGCTCGGCCGCGGGGCCGACGCCGGCCGCGGCGGCGGTGACGGACGCATCTGCTGCACCGGCTGCGGACGGCTCATGCCCTGCGCCGGACGCGACGGCCGGGTGTTGGGATCCAGGTTCCGCCACGGCGAACCGCCGTTGTTGCGGGGCGGACGATTGTCCTGCGGCGGCGGACGATTGACCGGCGGACGGTGCCCATGGTGCGGCGGGCGATGGTTCGGATACGGCCGGTAGACCGGATAGCCGTAGCCGTAACCGCCGCCGTAATAGCCGCCCCCGTAGTAGCCGCTGCCATACCCATAAGGGCTGCCGTAGCCATAGGGATAGCCCGCCGGGTACCGGTACTGGGTCGAAGGCGAGCCGTGGTAGTACCCGTCGCTGCGACCGCCGCCTCCGCCGACATAGTCATACGTGGCGCAGCCGGACAAGGCCAGCAACAGGCCCCCGGCGACCAACAAGCGCATCTTCATGGTACGGCCCCCCATGGGTAAGGACTCCAGCTTAGCGGGTAGCATTGAATCGGTCCTTAACTACGCCGGCAGAGCATGAATGGTTGGCGATGACGCACATGCCGCGCACTGAACCCTTAAGTGAGGAATGCGCGCTTACGTTAATCTTCAGCCATGACTGACGCGCCACGCCCCATTGCCCCTGACGTGCTCGCCGCCGCGGCGCGGATTGCCCCGCATGCCGCCGTAACGCCCGTCCTCCGTTCGCGCACACTGGATGCCGAGGCAGGCGCGTCGCTTGCCTTCAAGGCCGAGCACCTGCAGCGCAGCGGCGCGTTCAAGTTCCGCGGCGCCTGCAATGCGATCTGGGCGTTGTCGGCCACGCAGGCCGCCGCCGGCGTGGTCACCCACTCGTCCGGCAATCACGGTGCGGCCCTGGCCCTGGCTGCACGCACGCGCGGCATCGCCTGCCACGTGGTGGTGCCCGACGGTGCGGTGGCGGCCAAGCTGGCCAACATCGAACGGCACGGGGCGATCCTGTGGCGCTGCGCACCGACCCTCGCCGCCCGCGAGGCACTGTGCGCGCAGGTGCAGGCCGACACCGGCGCGACCCTGGTGCACCCCTATGCCGATGCCCACGTGATCGCCGGGCAGGGCACCGCGGCACTGGAACTGCTGCAGTCCGATGGTCCATTCGACGTGCTGGTGGTGCCGGTCGGTGGCGGCGGGCTGGCCGCAGGCACGGCGCTGGCGCTGCAGCAGGTTGCGCCCTCGACACAGCTGGTGCTGGCCGAGCCGGCGGGCGCGGCCGACACCGCGCGTTCGCTGGAGATGGGCGCACGCTGCGTCGATTTCGAGCCGGACACGCTCTGCGACGGCCTGCGGGGAACCCTGGGTGTACCGAATTTCGCCCTGCTGCAGGCCGCGCGCGCGGAGGTGATCGTGGTGGACGACAGCGCCACGGTGGCTGCGATGCGGTGGCTGTGGCAGGTGCTGAAGCAGCTGGTCGAGCCGTCTTCGGCCATTGCCCTGGCCGCCGTGCTGGCACAGCCGCAGCGGTTTGCCGGCCTGCGGGTCGGGCTGGTGCTGTCCGGTGGCAATGTCGATGTCGATGCGCTGCCCTGGAAGGCCGCATGAGTCGCGCACGCGCAGGAATGCTGGGATGGCTGTGGCGCCTGTTCGTGCTGGTGCTGGCGTGGCTGCTCGGGGTGACGGCGTGGATCATGTGGATCGGCGAGCGCGACCAGGCGGCCAAGGCCGATGCGATCATCGTGCTGGGTGCCGCTGCCTACGATGCCAAGCCGTCACCGGTTTTCCAGGAGCGGATCCGGCACGGACTGGACCTGTATGACGCCGGTTACGCGCCGCTGCTGATCTTCACCGGTGGCTATGGTGGCAGCGGGGCACGCTTTTCCGAATCGCAGGTGGCGCGCCGCTATGCGGTGAAACAGGGGGTGCCGGAAAGCGCGATCCTGATCGAGAACCAGTCGCGCAATACCGTACAGAATCTGGTGGAAGCCAAGCGGCTGATGGACGAGCGCGGCCTGCACCGGGTGATCATCGTCAGCGATCCCCTGCACATGGCGCGCGCGCTGCGCCTGAGCAAAGCGATGGGCATCGACGCGCTGGCCTCGTCCACCCCCAGCACGCGCTTCCGCAGCTTCCATACCAGCTGGCGCTTCCTGGCGCAGGAAATCTACTTCTTCCACCGCGACCTGTTCCTGCCCGCCACGCCGTAGCCCGTGCTGGCAGTGCGGAGCGATGCTCGTCGAGTACGTGGCGCGGCCGGTATCGGACCACGCGATGTCATGACGTAGCGTCGCCGGGATGGCGCAGCGCTACCTGTGCCCCTCGTTCAAACCGGCTTGCGGCGGATCGGGATCGCCGACACCGGCACCGCGGCGATGTCCTGCCCCTGATCCCGGATCGGGGCGCCGGCCTGCGGCGCCCATGCATGGGCGTAGATGACGTCCCAACTGCTGGGCAGCTTGCCATCCGCCCGCCGCATCGGCTCGTAGGCCTGCGCCGCCGCCTTGAATCGCCCGGCGCCGGTCAGCGTCCGGCGGCGGTCCAGGCGCGGGTTGGTCGCACCCAGCGCACGCAGTTCCTGCATCAACGCCGGCAGATCGTCGTAGGTCAGGGTGAACAGATCGCGGTCCAGCACCGGATCCCGGAAACCGGCCATCATCAGCGCATCGCCGAACTGGGCGATCGGCGCAAAACGGCTGACATGCGGCTGATCGTCTACCGCATGGAATGCCTCGGCGAGTTCGATCAATGTTTCCGGCCCGTAGGTCGAACACAGCAACAGACCGCCCGGCTTCAGCACACGACGGAAGCCGGCGAACACGGCAGGAAGGTCGTCCACGTACTGCAGGCACAGATTGCTGAAAATCACATCCACGCTGTTGTCGGCCAGAGGCAGCGCCGTGGCGCTCGCGCACAACCGCTGGAACGGCCGCCACCAGCCCGCCTGGCGCTTGGCCTGCTGCAGCATCGGTTCGGCGATATCCAGCGCGATCACCTGCGCCTTGGGCCAACGCTTCTTCATCAGCGCCGCGGCGTGGCCGGTACCTGCGCCGACGTCGAGCACCACCTCGGGCACGCGGGCTTCCAGGTAGTCCAGGGATTCCATCAGGCGCTGCTGCACCTCGCGCTGCAGGGCAGCGGCGGCGTCGTAGCTCGAAGCAGCACGCGCGAATGCGCGGCGCACGTGGCGGGCATCGGGGCGGGGGTCGCTATGCGGGTTCATGCAGGTCTCGATGCAGGCAGGTCAGAACGTGGCCGGGTGGGCGGCGGCGTCGGCAGCTGGCCGTCAATCCTGCATTGTCGGTCGATGGCCAGCCGCCGTCACTACCTGCTCCATGATGAAGCGTTGCAGCTGCGCGGCCACCTCGTCGGCCTGGCCGAGGAAGGGCGCGTGGCCGCCGTGGGCGATGGAGCGTGCCTGCGCCTGCGGACTCAGTGCGGCCGCCGCCTGCATCGCCGCCGGCGGCACCAGGCGGTCGCGGGCACCGGCCAGCCACAGGCTGGGCACCGGCAGGGTGGGCAGTACGCCCCGCAGGTCGGTCTGCTGCAGCAACGCAGACCCCTCGTCAAACACGCGCGTGGCCGGCGGGCCTGCTTCAAGCAGGCGCTGGTGCAGCCCATGGAGGTCCGTGCGGCCGGGCTCGGCATACATCAGATCCAGCGCCAGGAACCGGTCCACCGTGGCCGGGTAATCGGAGGCCAGGTCCGTGGCGAACTGGGCAAACAGCGGAGCAGCCGGTGCATGCGGCCAGTCGCTGCCGCGCACGAAGCGCGGCGACGAGGCCAGCATCACCAGGCCGCGCACCTGCGGATGGGTGGCGGCGGCGTGCAGTGCAAAGAGCCCACCCAGCGACCAGCCGCACCAGACCGCCGGCGGCGTCGCTGCGGCGATGGCGTCTGACACCTCGGAAAGCAGCAACGGCGTGGTGTCGTCGTGGCTGAGCCCATGCCCCGGCAGATCGACCACATGCAGGGTGAAGTGCGTCGACAGACGCTGCCGCAGGGGTGCGAATACCGCGCCCTGCAGTGCCCAGCCGTGGATCAGCACCAGCGCCGGCCCACTACCGCTGACAGTGACCTGCATGGCGGCCGGTCAGGCCAGGACGGTGGCAGGCACCCGCGCGGCGGCATGCAGGCCGTCGCGCGCACGGGCGATGGCGTCCACCAGCGCCTGTACCTGCGCCGGAACATGCAGCGCGGACAGACTGATGCGCAGGCGCGCGGCGCCATCTCCGGTGGATGCCGCCGGCACCATGCCGACCCACATTCCGGCCTGTTGCAGGTCATGGGCCAGGCGACCGGCGTGCTCATCGGTTGCGAAGGAGAGTGACTGGATCGGCGTTTCCGACGCGCTCAGCGCCAGTCCATGGCCGCGCGCCGCGGTGCGGAACAGCGCGACGAGTTCCGTCAGCTTCTCGCGACGCCAGTCATCGCGGCGGGCGAGCCGCAGCGCTTCCAGCGAGGCCGCTGCCAGCGCCGGGGTCACGGCGGGCGAATGGAGATAGGGCCGGGCGGTCGCGGCCAGATGCTCGACCAACGTGGCATCACCCACCACCAGCGCACCGGAGCCGCCGAGCGCCGCATCCAGCGCGAACACCTGCAACGGCACGTCGGCCGTGCCCATGCCCGCCGCCGACACGCTGCCGCGTCCGCCGTCGCCCAGTACACCGATGCCGTGCGTGTCGTCGACCACCAGCAAGGCCGCCTGCATGCGCGCGACCAGCGACAGCGAACGCAGCGGTGCGACATCGCCATCGATGCAGAACACCGCATCGGTGGCCAGCATCGCCGCACCCTCGGCCGCATGCTTCAGCTGGCGCATCGCTCCTTCCGTATCCAGGTGCGGATACCGCCGAAGACGGGCCCCGGCCAACACCGTGGCATCAAGCAGGCTGGGATGATTGAGCTGGTCCTGCGCGCAAACGTCGCCGTCCTCGCACAGCAGCGCCTGCTGCACCGCCAGGTTGGCCAGGTACGCATTGCCGAACAGCAATGCACGCGGGTGGCCCAGCCAGTCAGCGGCCTCGGTTTCCAGCGCCTGGTGCAACGCATGCCGCCCGCCTGCGGCAGGTGCCGTTCCACCGTTGACGCCGTCGCGGGCCACCGCATCCTGCAGCGCATTGACCACGCCGAACTGCTGGGCCAGGCCCAGGTAATCGCTGCCGCGGAAGCTGGTCAACCGCCGACCGTCGACTTCCACCTCAACACCATCGCGGCGGCTCACCGCTTGTGTGGATGCCGGGCCCGCGCGCAGTACACCGCCCGCAGCGTGCAGGGTCTGGATACGCTCGATCAGGTCAGGACGGGCCATGGCGACGGAGAGGCGAAGAATGGGCAGCTAGCGTATCAAATGGCCGTCAACTCATTGTCCTGGCTACAACGGACCTCGGTAGTGACGACCGCTGGTCGTCAGCCGGCCGGAATCGCTGCCCGTAAAACCGGCAACCCCCGATACCCGGATCGCTGCCATCGCCCGCATCCTGAGCCGACCATGCCCCTGCCCACCGCCCGCAATCTGTGCGCCACCCTCCTGAACAGCCTGTTGCCTCCCGTCTGCCAGATCTGCGGGGAGCCCGGCGACCACGACCGGGAACTGTGCGGCGACTGCAGCCTCGCACTGCCCTGGCACACCGACGGCTGTAGCCGTTGCGCCGCCCCGCTGCCGGAGGACGCCCGCGACCTCTGTTTTAACTGCGAAGAAGCGCCACCGTTGCTCGATGGCTGCTGGGCCAGCCTGCGCTATGAAGACCCGGTATCCGGCCTGCTGCTGCGCTACAAGTTCCATTCCGACCTGGCGGCCGGCCGGCTCATGGCGCAGTTGATGGCCCTGTCACCACCGCCCTGGCCGCAGGCTCCGCTGGTGGCGGTACCGCTGCATTGCAGTCGACTGCGGCGGCGGGGGTACGACCAGGCCGCAGAACTGGTCCGGCTGATAGGGGGCGCGCGCTGGAGCGGCCTGCGCCGCACGCGCGCCACATCACCCCAATCCGAGCGCAGCGCCGAAGCGCGCCGACACAACCTGGACGGCGCCTTCGCCGTGGTCGGGGATGTGCCGCCCGCAGTCGTGCTCGTGGATGACGTGATGACGACCGGCAGTACGCTGCATGCGTGCGCGCAGGTGCTCAAGGAAGCCGGCTGCGCAGAGGTGCGGGCGTGGGTGTGCGCACGGGTGCCCTGACGGCATTAGGCGATCAGGACAGTCCAACAAGTCTGCGCATGCGTGGCGCAGCCATCAACAGCCTGTCGGCAAGCAGTGCACTCAAGCAGCAGGCCGATATCGTAACAACCACAGACGCAAGTACGAACGCCATTGGCGCGTTATCCAACGCAGAAAATTGGCTAAGAGCCCGTTGAACCGCGTTGAGTACCAAGATGTGAGAAAGATAAAAGTAGTAGCTCCGGGAGCCGAGCCACACTGTGAAAGCCTTCCATCCTTTTACGGCTTGCCAGGACTTGGCTGAAACCGCGACAAGCGTACAGATGCCCAATGACGCCAACATTGAGCTCACTTTGAGCTGCGATATGGCAAGGTCGACCGCAAATGACTGAAGAAGATAGCCTTCCACGAGGGCGGCCAATATGAGCGCCGACACGGACCACCTCAAGAGCGTAGCGGGCGCGTGGGTCAAACGCGCAAGTCCTTTGCGGGCGACCAGCAGCCCAGCTACGTAGAACGGGAGCCAAAGAAAGAACGGGAGTGCGTTGTAAGGGAAGTTCGCCCAGATGCCTTCATAGCTGGTAAGCCGGACCGAATAGGTGAAAGAGGCGGAAAGAACTAGCGCGCAGGGAAGCAGCCAGCTGAGCATCCGCACGCTGAGGCGCTCCAACGCAGGCGAAAGGAGTGCAAGTTGAATCATGACAATCACGTAGTAACCGACCGAGATGGCACGCCCATTGAGCAGCAGCAGCGGAACGTCAGCAATCGTCTTGTTTCCGCTCGCAAGCCCAAGAGAAAGGTAGATAGCGGCCCAAGCAAGGTATGGCCAGAGAAGGCGCGTGATGCGCTGTACTACCCTCTTTGCTGTCGGCTCTAGCACACGGCTGGGTCGAAATGAAAAGAACGCAGCAATGAAAACGAATAGAGCTACAGGGAAGTTGATAAGCTGCCTGATCGCGACGGCCGCCTGATAATCCAATGAGGTAGGCGCGGAGGTGAGCGCAGTGCCTAAAGCATGAATCACAACCACTGCGATGATTGCTACCCCCTTCCAGTGATCCCAATAGAGATTGCGCATGATGCCAGTCCAGAATTTCAGCGCACATTAGCACGGAGGCGAATTTTACCTACTATGATTGCCCTGCTGGACGCAGGACTGGATGCCGCTGGCGCGAGCGGTACTTCGCCTCAAACCTAACCGGCCCAGGCCGCGCGTAAAGTAATCATCATAACAACCTCATGAAGAAAGCCGACGCTGCGAGTGCAGCGTCGGCTTCCTGATCACGCTATGCGCGAGGTATTACGACTTCATTGCATGCTTGCGGGCGCGCATGACCGCATGGGTCTCCTGCACTTCCGGCAGCAGGCGGGTGACTTCGGTGCGGACCGGTGCCGGCACTTCGTTATCGGTCAGCACGTCCTTGAAGGCCTTCAGCAGGCGATCTTCCGACTCTTCCAGCTCGGCGACGTAGCCGTACTGGGTGTCACCGAAGGCGGCGCGTACTTTGGCATACATCTCCTGCATGGAGCCAACAAAGGTGCCGTGCTTGGCCGGCTCGCCACCGGTAGCAGCGACGGTGCTGCTCAGCGATGCCACGATGGCGGCCTTGCTCCGGGCAATGCGCTCGAACAGCGAAGCCAGCTCGGCATCGTCCACCTTGGTGGCGGCTGCGGTGTAAAAATCGTGACCATCACGAGCGATCTGGATCAGGTCGTTGAGGCTGTGTTCGATCTTGGACTGGGTGCTCATGTGTGATGCTCCATGTGTGAGTGGTCGCTGGGAACGGCGAGGTCATGCCGTGCCGTTGGGAACCACCATGAAGATGTTCAGGTCGTCTGCAGGTGAGCATCGTTTGACCTGCCCGTCATATCACCCAACGGCGCACTAACCTCACGGCGAGGCATACTTGAAACGCGCCTGGTAGATACCTTGGCACCATTGCCGTCGCCGCCGCGCTCGTGGCCCCAAACCAAGTTCCCGCGTCGAACGCCGCCGCGCATGCAACAGCGATCTCGTAAACATCCGGCTGAATGGCCGCCGCTTCGCTACCCACCGCGCACGTACCCCGCTTTGGTAGCGTCGACCCATGGTCGACGAGCACGCGCACCTGCAGTGCCGCAAATCACCCAACACCCCGAGAATCACCAAAGACCTTGCAGTTCAACCTCCACCCTGCGACGCACCTCCAACACCACGCAACAACGCGCGCCCCGACACGATCAATCCCTCTACCAGATGATCGCCAATGAACCCCTCAGGGTCACCGTCATGCCGCGCAAGGTGCGCGGCATGCAGGATCTCAAGGATCGCATCCAAGCCCTGCACGGTCCTCGCCGGGATGGAAACGTCAGTAGCGCCGCGGTTCGATTCGCGCCAGCACCGTGCACCGCATGCCTCCGACGTACGGCTGGATACCACGCGCAGATGCGCACCTCGCGAATGGCGCGCGCTCTGTTCGTCCAGCGCTTCGAGCTCCTGCTCCAGGCGTGCGATGAAGTGAGGAGGTAGGTCGTGCATGCGCTCGCCCAGCAGGGCATGGAGGCGCTGGATTGAGAGGGGGTATCGCGGCGGCATCGGCATACCTCACAAGGCTCGAGGCCACCCGCGGGTCAGCGCGGGTGGCGGGCGATGCGGGTTAGCATACCGGTGAAGAACTCCAAAAAAGCCGGCGGATCCTGGGATCCCCGCGCATCGCCCGCCATGGTGGCCAGCAGGCAACGCAGTGCATTCTCCGCCGTGCCCAAGGGGCGAAACAGAGCCAAATTGGAGAAATTCGTTCGGGATGCTAAACCCGGCTGACGCTTCTTCGTCGTCAGCGGGTACATACGAGCACTGGCAGACGCTGGCGGACATGGGTGAAGTTGCAAAAACGCCGAACATCTTCGCCAATCACCTGACCAGCGCGCTCCGACTGGCAGGGGAGCGCGCGTCGATCAGTCGCGGTCCAGCTTTACCTCAAGACCGTCGGCCGTGTTGCGCACGAGGATCACATCGAAATCGCGATTGCCATTAGCGGCTTTGATCTCGACTTCATCGGTGCCGTCTGTCTCGATGCTGTAGACGCCTGAGCCGAACTCCTTGGAAAGCGCGTTGGAGATCAGGACGGCTGCGGCCTCGTGATTGGTAGCGGCTGGGATGGCGATGGCGACGTTGGTGGCCTCACCAGCTTTCGGGGTAACGGCCAGGGTGATCTCGCCGTCGGTCTTGGCGCGGCCCTTCAGTTCGACGTTCCATTTGCCCGACGGTGCGGCGAAGGCGGGTGAAGCCAGGGCGAATGCGGCAGCGACAGCGAGCGATTGGACAAGCGGGGTACGCAGCATGGACATCGGGACTCCTCCTGCAAGCGGGCCTGCGCCCGTGGGAGGACGATGCTGGCGCAGGGAAGTGCGTCGGGATGTGAAGCACGTGCCGCTGGCTGAACGGCCTTTCAGGTCGTTCGATGCCGATCAGCGTTGATCCATGGCTGAATGGACGCGGATGCTTGGGAGATGGTGCGCCCGGAGGGATTCGAACCCCCGACCAATGGCTTCGGAAGCCACTACTC
>JAZBLM010000063.1:0-19910 GCA_037033225.1 Pseudomonadota bacterium | reverse complement strand
AGTCGCCGACATCGCTGCCGCTGCCCCGGCACCCGCGCGGGAGGCAGCGACGACACCCGCCGCCGCTGCACCGGCCGCTGACACCCGGGATGCAGACGCCGCTGACGTCGTGGCGATCGAAGGCGCCGAGGGCGCCGATACGCCGGCAACCGACGACGGTACCGGCGAGGGCGGTTCGCGCCGTCGTCGCGGTCGTCGTGGCGGCCGTCGTCGTCGTCGTGGTGCCGCCGAGGGCACCGCAGCCGATGCGCTGGGCCAGGACGAGTCGGACGACGATGACAATGACGGTGACGAGCAGGACACCGCGACTGCGTCGGCGTCGGTCGGCGCGGCAGCGGAGGTGAAGCGCGAGCGCAACCCGTCGCGTCCGCAGCCGGAGTTCGACTTCGACGACGAGGGTGATGCCCCGGCCAGCGTCGCTGCACCAAGGGAGCGTGAAAAGCGTGCCGCCGCCGTGCTGGCGACGGCTGCGATCGTGCCGTCAGCCGCCAGCAGCGTGAGCGTCCCGGCAGAACAGGCGCGACCGGCTGCTGTCGAGCCGTCGTCGCCCGCCCCGGTCGTTGCCGAGGTCACTGCTGCACCAGCCGCGGAGACGGCAGCGGCCCCCGCGTCGGTCCCCGCCGCGCCGATGGCCACTGCGCCCACGCCTGCCGCGCCGTTGACCGAGGCTCCGGCTCCGGCGGAAGCCGCGGCATCGGATGTGGTCGCTGAAAAGCCGACCTGGCAGCCCGAACCGCCGGCGCCGGCCAAGGTGGACACTGCTGCACCGGTCACCGCTGACGCAGCCGCACCGGCAGCGTTCGAGGCACCTGTCGCGGTGCCGTCGGCACCGGTGCAGACGCGGATGCTGGATGAGGTTGAACCGGCCGCTGCGCCGGTCGCAGCCGCTCCGCAGCCGACGCCTGCCGCCGCGCCGGTCAATGCCCCGGTCGTCGAGCCCGTCGCAGAACTGCCGAAGGCCGTCGCTGCGCCGGTTGTGGTCGATGCGGTGGAAGCTGCAGAGCCGGCGATCCTGGCCGGTGGCACCGATGCCGCCGAACAGGCAGCCGTCGTTTCCCAGCCGGAACCCGTTGCGGCACCGAAGACGGTTGACGTGGCCGCGACCGAGCCGGCAAACCGCGACACGGACGCCGATGGCGAAGCAGACAAGGCCAAGTCAGGAAACCTGCCGCAGGGCTGATCCCCTGCCGCAGCGCAAATTGAAACAGCGACCGTCAGGTCGCTGTTTTTTTTGTGCTTCCCAGTGATGAGGCAGTACTGCAACGCCGCCTATTGAAACGGCAAACAGCGGCCGGTGCCGCTGTTTGTTTCTATTCCGAAGACAAACGACCCACGAACCACATGTCACCAGGATCACGCGCAGTTTGAATCGCGGATGCTACTCCACGTTGATCACCTCGTCCGGCGGGGCTAGAAAATTGCCGCCACTTCCAGACCTCGAAGCGGATATCACGTAAGTACCCGGTGCCGCGATTACCGCTGTGCAATGGCGGACGGGCGTTGTGTTGGAGCCATCTGGGTTGCCGCTGGTATTACAAAGAAATTGACCGTTGGCGTAGATCGAAAAATTACTGGTTCCTTCAACACGCCCACCCCCAGTGATGTAAATCTCTGTCGCCATGCCTGCACGCCTCGGCAGCGTACCTCCCTCGAACCTTGAAGTAACGGGCCCGCCACTCGATGGAGGACATGGAATGACAAACCCGTCCTGCGAGAAGCACACCTCTGCGCGTGCAGCTGCAGAAACTGAAAACAGCGACGCCGCCAAAAGCATATATTTAAGTTCCATTGCCCTCTCCTTGTCTCGTGTCCATCGGACGGAGCATCACCAATAATGGGTTCGCTATTATCAAACTGTGATCGGCTTGTTCACATGTCGTTACATGATGGACCTGGGCAATATGGTTAGTCACGTGATTTCAAGGAAGAAATTCGCTTGATGGCAGTTCGAACGGCCGGGTGTGCCTTGGGAACGTTTGCCTGGTGGAAACCAACACAGTTGATCACTTCGCGCCGAACCTGCCTGCAGGTTAAACACGTAGTAGGCAAATCCTGATGCGCCTTGGCCTCCAGATCCATAGTGCTGCTCGTAGTCATGGGCACCGCATCGATGCGAGCGCGGACGAGCGCGGACCTGCGGCCTCGGCCTCTGAAAGAGCGGCCGCAGGTCATCCCGCGAGCGGTCTTGCTTTCCAAGAGACTCGGCAGCAGTTCAAGCAGCTTTACCACCTTTCGGATCAACCTGCGCGTCAGGCGACGGCGAGGAGCAGCCAGGACAGACTAGGCTCCCTCCAGCCGTATCAGGATCTCAGTTGGCCCACGGCACAAGGCTGACGCTGAAACCAAACCTGACCAAACGTCGCCGGAGGCAGTAGTAACGCTCAAGAGGTCCGAAGCGGTCTTGTAGCTGACTGGCGTATAGGGTCCCAGCTTATCTCCCTCTGCCGCCCCCGCAACTTCCCGCCAACGCGGTGAACTGGAAATTGCCGCCGTGGGGCGCGCCAAAGGCGCCCGAGTGTTGGTTAACGTACATGCTGTCAACCTGCTGGACTTCGTGCGATAAGTGAACGTTATCGTTCTACCTGCGGGCCTGTCTCTTTGGCACCCGGCGCGAACTGAAGCCGCGTCCACACGCCGTAGTGGTCCGAGGCCCACCGGCCGCCCTCGTCCGGGGCATCGAACAGCAGGCGTGCTTCGCGTGCGATCAACTCGTCCTGCTGGAAGAAGATATGGTCGATGCGCGAGGGCGACGGGAAGTAATGGCTGTTGAGTGTGCTGGTCGCGCTCAGGTCGTTGTTTACGTGCACGCTGCCGTAGCTGTCACCGTAACGGCTGCGCAGCGCGCTCAGGTCGCCTGCATCGACGAGTGCGTTGAAATCGCCGGCGATCACCACCGGCGCACCGGCCGACGTCGCAGTGATGAAGCGCAGCAGGTCCTCCACCTGGGTCCTCCTGATCTGCGTACCCTGCGCGTCGCTGCGCTCATTGAGGTGGGTCGCATACACGTTCACCTGTCGGCCGTCCACGTCGATCCGCAGATGCCCCACGGTGCGATAGTCGCCCAGCGGCTGCAGCAGGTGCTGGTTGCGGGCCAGCACGGTGTGCCGGGTCAACAGCGCGTTGCCGTAGCGCTTCGGGGCCCCTTCCGGGTCGGTCGAAACGAACAGAAAGGCGTACCCAAGACGGCCGGCCAGCCACTCTGCCTGGTTGCGCACGCCGGGCTTCTGGATCACCTCCTGCAACGCGATCGCATCGGGTTGCAGTCGCTTCAATTCGGCCAGGATCGTGCGTCGACGCGCGGGCCAGTCCTCGCGGTCGTGGTGAAGGTTGAAGGTGACCATGCTCATCCCGGCACCCGCATCGGCCGGCGCATGCGACGCATCAACCGACGCGCCTGCCACCGGCGAGGCGGCCACCGCCGCGAGCGCGACCGGCATCGACCACGCGACCATGAAGGCAGCGACTCCGATGACCCCACCCTGGCGCATCCACGCGCCCGCCCGCACCCGCATCCGGCTCACCCTTTACGTTCGGCCCGGCGCACGGCGGCCGGGACTTCGATTTCAATCCTGGCCGGCACCTGGTGGATGTGCAGTTCGCCTTCGATCCACTCAGCGGGTTGCCCGTCCAGCGTCGCCGCACCCGGTTCGCCTGCATACGGCCACGGCAACACCAGGCCGCCGGCGGGCGGCACGACGCCCGCACCGACATCCAGCACCAGCTGTCGCTCACTGCGGCGCAGGCGGTACTCAAGCTGGCCCTGCGGCGTGCGCAACCCCTTCACCGCCACGCCCTGCCCTTCGAACCAGCGCACGGGTACGCCTGCAGCCAGCACCAGCGACTCATCCAGGTCGCGGTTGTACGCGAACATGTCCAGCGCCGAGCGGACGAAATCCGAGGCGACCCAGGCATGTGGCAGGTCACCCACGAAGAACGGTTTGCGCGGCGTGCGCGAGACCACTTCGGCCCACTGGTTCCAGGCCTGCGGCGAGCGGTCCTTGAAGAAGAACTCAGTGGCCTGCCACGCCCGGTCACGCCAGCCCAGCCGCACGAATGCCGCCACGTTGCGCCATTCATAGGGCGTGTAATCCTTCCACTCGCGCTTGCCGTCGCGGCGCGCCGCGAACTCGGTCCAGTAGCGCTGGAAGGTGGCGTCCAGCTGCGGCTGTGGCAGCCGTCCCTGCTCGCCACCCGGTGCCAGCGCGATGGTCGTCGAGGTGGCGTCGAAGTCACCCAGTTCGGCCGAGCCCGGCAGGTAATCGATCTGGTGCTGGTCCATCGAGGCGTACAGCGAAGCCTGCAGGTCAGCGCGGAACTCGTCGCGCGCGCCGGTGATCGCCAGTACCTCCATCTTCTGCAGGCGTTCGGCGATGACGCTCGCGTCCTTGTAGCCGCGCAGCGCCCAGAAGTTGTCCCAGTACGAATGCATCGGCTTGGCCGAATATCCTTCGTGGCTGATCGAGGCCGGCATCATGCCGTAGAAAGCCGGATTGCGGGCACGGTTTTCCTCGGTGCGTTCGCTGGCACGCAGTTTTTCCATGTAGTGGAAGGCGCCGATCACGTGCGGCCACATCGACTCCAGGAAAGCGTCGTCACCGGTGTAACGCCAGTACTCGGCGATGTTGTAGATCAGTTCGCCATGGCTGTCGTTTTCCGGCACCGGATCGCTGCCACGATCGTCGACGCAGCATGGCACCTTGCCGTTGTCGAACTGGAACGGGGCGTACCACTGCACGTAGTCGCGCACCGCGTCGCTGCGCCCCATGCGCAGCAGGCCTTCCGAAATCATCGCGCCGTCGCGGATCCAGCTGCGCCCATAGGAGCGCGTGCCGGGCTGCAGGCGCGGACCGACGCGTGAGATCAGCATGTGCGCCAAGGCGGTGCGCAGCGTGTCGGCCAGCGACTGCCCTTCGCGGGGCAACTGCAGCTGCAGCCCATCGAGCTTCTGCCGCCACATCGCGGCGACCTGCGCCTGCGCCTTGCCGGCATCGAACCCGCGCGGGTCGAAGCTGCCGACCTGCGGCAGCACAATTGCCACTTCGCGGCTCTGGCCGGGCTCCAGCTTGAACGTATACAGCAGCGCACCGGACGCCATGCCGGTCGGGTCCTTGACCGAGGTGGTCGTCGGCAGCGCGCCGTTGGCCAGGTGCATCACCTCCAGCTTGCCGTCGAACGGTGTCGCGAACCGGGCATCCGGCGCCTGCACCGGGTAGATCCGCGGCTGCCCGTTGACCTTCACCAGCCCGGCTTCCACGTCCAGGCTGTCGATGCGGCTGAAGCCACCGACGGTGTTGAGGAACTGAGTGGGTGGGTTGACCTGCCACGGACGGACCGCCAGTGCCAGGGTGTATTCGTGAGCCACCTTGTCCGGGTTCTTGAGCGAGTAACGCGCCACCAGCTGCGAGCGGTCCGGCGTACCCTGCACGAAACCGGTCACCGACAGCGAGGCCTTGTCGTGCTGCCAGTCCACGCTGGCAATCGGCAGGTAGCTGTCCTGCAGCGACTGGATGGGGCTTACCTCGGCCCAGCTGACCAGCTTGCCGTCCAGTTTCAGGAAAGGTTCCACGCTGAAGCTGCCACGGGCCGGCTCCAGCGCGCCATCTTCGCTGATCAGTGCCTGCTCGCGCCCTCCGTCCAAGCCCAGCAGCGTCCAGCTGGGCTGTTCGCCGACGTAGGTCCGTGGCAGCGAACCGCGTGGCAGGTCGGCCGCAACCGAAGACAGGAAGGCATTGGGCGTCGCGGCAAAGGCCAGCGGCTTGAGTGCGATGTCACGGATGCCATAGCGCCAGTTCGGCCCGCCCTGCAGATCGAAACGCAGGTAGCGCGCATCGGTTTCGGGCAGCGCCAGCCAATCACGGCCGCCGCTGCCGGCGGTGATTTCGCGGATCGTGCGCCAGTCGCGCCCGTCCTGGGAAGCGCGCACGGTGTACTTCGACGCTTCCAGGCCGGGCAGCCAGTCGATCACCGCGCCGCCCACCTCACGCGGCTTGCCCAGGTCCAGGCTGATGGTCTGCTGCTTGACCCCGCCACTGACCCAGAACGTATCGGCCTTGCCGTCGATCATCCGCTCCTGCAGGGCCGTGGCCGTATCGGCCAGCACCTGCGGCTGTAGCGGTGAATCGTCCTGCGCGGGCAGGCCCTGCAGCGTGAGTCTGTCGAAGCAGACCGTGCCACGACCGCCAACCTTGCTGTAGAGGGTGAACTCCAGCGCCGCGCTGCGCTTGAGTTCCTTCTCCGGCGATGGTCCCCAGGCCTTTTCGATGTGACGCTTGCGGAACTCCACCGGGGTCCACGCTTTGGGGAACGCGTAGCCGGGGCGGTTGACCCACCACACGTTGTCCCCGCTGGCGTCGATCATCTTGAACTGCAGGTCATTGCCGGGCGAGTCGCCGCGCAGCTGCAGGCCAAAGCGGTAGTTGGCCGGGTAATCGATGTTCAGCGCGCGCCGCACGCCGACGTAGCCGGAGACCTCGTGGAAGTCGTAGTCCAGGCACATCGCCCTGCCGCCCGCCGCCCCGGCAACGTTGCGCAGCGAGCCACTGACCTGGTCGGACAGTTCCAGCCGCCACTGCGCCATGTCGTCGAAATCGTCGATGACCTTGGGAGCGGGAGCGGCGGGAGGCGGGGCAGCGACTGCCACGCAGGACCACAACAGCGCCAGGCCGGCAACGATCGGACGATTCACCCTTTGACACTCCCCAACATGAGACCCTGGATGTAGTAACGCTGCAGCAGCAGGAACAGGGCAAGCACCGGAATCACGGTAACCACTGCGCCGGCCATCATCATCTCAACATCCATGATGTGTTCGCGTGACAAGGTGGCCAGCGCCACCGGCAGGGTGTAATGCTCCTGGTCGGTCAGCACGATCAGCGGCCACATGAAGTCGTTCCACGCGCCCATGAAGGTGAAGATCGACAGCGTCACCAGCACCGGCTTGAGCATCGGCAGTACGATCTGGAAGAAGATGCGCAGCTCCCCTGCCCCGTCCATGCGCGCCGCTTCCAGCAGCTCGTCGGGAATGGAGCGGGCGTACTGGCGCACCAGGAAAATCCCGAACACGGTTGCCAGCGCAGGCACGATCACCCCGCCGAAGCTGTTGACCAGGCCCAGCTGCTTCATCAGCAGGAACAGCGGCAGCATGGCCACCTGCGCCGGGATCACCAGCGCAGCCATCAGCACCTGGAACAACCGCTCGCGGCCGACGAAACGCAGCTTGGCGAACGCGTAGCCGGCCATCGTGTTGAGCAGCAGCGAGCCCAGCGTGATCGCCACCGAGACCAGCAGACTGTTGGCGAAGTTCACGCTCATGCCGGTTCGCGCGAACAGCTCATGGTAGTTGGCGAACGTGACCTGGGATCCCACCAGCGGCGGCGGGAACTGGGTCGCCTCGCCGGCCGGCATCACCGACACCGACACCATCCACAGCAGCGGCGCCAGGCTGACCAAAGCCAGAACCAGCAACCCGCCGTTGACCCACCACCCGTGCCAGCGCGACTGGCCGATTTCGCGACTCATACCATCTGCCTTTTGCGCCCGAAGCGCAGCATCACCGAGGTCACCGCCAGGATGATCAGGAACAACAGGAACGCCACGGCCGATGCCCGGCCGAGGTTCCACCACTTGAAGCCTTCCTCGAACATGAAATACAGCACGCTGACGGTGCTCTGCAGCGGGTCGCCGCGGGTCATGACGTACGGTTCGGCGAACAGCTGGAAATAGCCGGATACCGTGATCACGCCGACCACCAGCAGCACCGGCCCCAGCATCGGCAGCGTGATGTGCAGGAACTGCTTCCAGCGCGAGGCCCCGTCGATGCGCGCGGCCTCGTACAGGTCATGCGGGATCGCCTGCAGGCCGGCCAGGAAGATCACCATGTTGTAGCCGAAGTTCTTCCAGACGGCGAACAGCATGATCGTCGGCATGGCCCAGTTCGGGTCACCCAGCCAGTCGATCGGGCTGATGCCGATCTGGCCCAGCCCGTAGTTCACCAGCCCATAGCTGGTGTGGAACAGATAGCGCCAGATCACCGCCACCGCCACCAGCGTGGTCACCACCGGCGCGAACAACGCGGTGCGGAACAGCGGCTTGAAGCGCGCCACCGGCGCGTTCAGCAGCAGCGCCGCGCCCAGCGAGGCGCCGATCGACAGCGGCACGCCGACGATGACGAAGTAGGTGGTGTTCCACAACGACTTCCAGAACATCTGCGTCTGCAGCAACGCGATGTAGTTGCCGAAGCCGACGAAGCGCAGATGGTTGCTGTCGGCCAGCGCGTACAGGTCGAAGTCGGTGAGGCTCAGCGCCAGCGCCGACAACACCGGCAGGCCGAAGAACACGCCGATCACGATCAGCGCCGGCCCGGCGAACAGCCAGCCGACCAGGGAACCGCGCTTCATGGCGCCGCTCCCGCAGCCGGCGCCGCCGCGGCCTGCGGATGCTGCTGCTGGTAGATCCAGCGCCGCTTCTCCAGGATTTCGTCCACGCGCTTGTCCAGGTCCTGCACCGCCTTCTCCTGGCTTTCGCCGCCGCGCACCACACGCTCGGTGACCAGCCGCATTTCCTGCACGATGCGCTCCCACTCCAGTACCTTCGGCGCCGGCTTGACCCGCTCCAGCTGGTCGCGGAACGCGTGCGCCAATGGATCGTTGGCCAGCGACGGATATTCCCAGGTGCTGCGCCGCGGCGGCATGTCGCCGATCAGCGCATGGAAACGCGCCTGGGTCTGCGGCCGCGACAGGAACTCGATCAGCTTCCACGCCGCGTCCTTCTGCTGCGACTTGCGGAAGATCACCAGGCTGGTGCCGCCGGCGATGCCGGCACCCGGGCCGTCGGGACCGGGCAACGGCATCGTGCCCCACTGCCCTTTCAGCGCCGCCGGCTCCAGCTTGCGGAACTCGCGGATATTCCACGGCCCGGAGATGTAGAACGCGTAGAAGCCGTTGAAGAACTCGTCCCAGACGTTGGAGATCTGGGTTTCGGACATCTTCGGTGCCCAGCCCTGCTCGAACATGTTGGCGTAGAAGCCCAGCGTGCGACGGAAGCCCGGGCTGCGGAAATTGCCTCGCGTATCGTCGTCGCGCAGCAGCGGATCGGGCTGCTGCAGGGCGAAGGAAAGCTGCTGCTCGAACTCGTTGATCGGCATCAGCACCGCATAGCGGTCGGGGCCCTGCATCTTCTTGATGTCGGCCATCTGCTGCTCGAACTCGGCCCAGGTGCGCGGCGGCGCATCGTGGCCGGCCTGGGCCAGCAGGTCCTTGCGGTAATACAGCAGGCGGGTATCGACGTACCACGGCACGCCGACCACTTCGCCGTGGATCACGTTGGTATCCCAGATGCCCGGGAAGTAGTCGTCCGGCTGCACCACGGTGGAACGCTCGATGTAGGGCTGCAGCGGCTCGAGCGTATTGAGCTCGGCGAATTCGGGAATCCAGGTATTGCCCAGCTGGCACACATCGGGCAGGCCATCGGCGGCGAAAGCGGTCAGCAGTTTTTCATGCGCGGCAGTCCACGGGATGTTCTGCACGTCGACCTTGATGCCGGGATTCTCGGCTTCGAACTCATGGATGAGTTCGGCCACCACTTCCGCTTCGCGGCCCATCGCCCAGAAGCGGATGGTGGTGCCTTCGGACTGGCGCGCGCAACCTGCCAGCGACCATGCCGCGACAAACACGCACGCCCAGCGGCGCGCGCGCCGTGCCCACTTCGATGCTGCCACCGGACTATTTGCCACTGCTGTTGTTGCGTGATGCATTCTTCTGTTCCTGTGCCGCGGCGGCGCGTGATTCTGCAATTCCGACCGCGCGGGCGTCGGCGGCCTTTTCATCCTTCTCCAGCTGCAGCGGCTGCTGCTCGCCTTCGGGCGTCAGCCAGCCGCCGTTGAAACCGGCGCGCTCCAGCCCCTTGCGGATGTGGGGGTTCTTCTTCATTACGTCCCAGACGAAATCGTTCCGGTAATTGGCGATCATGGTCAGGATCGGGCCCTGGTCGATACCGATGTAGTCACTGGCCACCCAGCCACGGTCGGGCACCATGCGGCCGGTCTTGATCGGGATGTCGTAATTGAAGCTGGGGTTGAACGAATCCAGGAAACCGTAGCTGGAGTAGATGTAATCGCCGAACCGCTTGTGCATTTCCTGGGTTGCCGGAATCACTTCCTCCGGCGCGAACACCAGCGAGGAAATCGCAGCGGTGGGCGCGATGGTGCCGTCATCGAAGTTCTCGCGCAGGCCAGCGCCGCGCGAGGAGTAATGGCGGAACTGGCGCTGCTCGCCCCGGTATTCCTGGGTGGTGTTCTGCGGGCCGTCGCTGGCGGTCAGGCCCCAGACGTTCTGGCCGTATTCCTTCCAGTTCATCGGGTTGCTGATCGCGTACTCGCGCTGGGCCAGTGCGGCCGAGCGGCTGTTGAGGAAATAGGTGCTTCCGCGCTCGCGCATGTACGCGTCCTGGATGTCGCGGAAATCGATCCAGACATGGCTGTACTGGTGACCGAACAGCGGGCCGAAGGACAGGTATTCCTGGCCCTGGTACACGCCCCAGTCGTTGTCATAGGTGCGGGTCCAGACGGTCCACGCGTCCGGGCTCACCGGGTGGGTCGGCGAGCCCAGCGCGAGGATGTAGACGATCATCGCCTCGTTGTAGCCCATCCAGTCGTGCTCGATGGTGCCGCTCTCGGGGAACCAGCCCATCGAGATCAGCGGCGAACGCTCCTGCAGCCACGGCCAGTCCACGCGCTTGTACAGCGTCTCGGCGATGTCACGGATTTCCTTTTCGCGCGAGTCGCCGCCGTCGTAGTACGACTGAGCGAACAGCACGCCCATCATCAGCAGCGCGGTATCCACGGAAGACAGCTCCACCCAGCTGTCGTAGCGGTGGCCCTGCTGCATGTCCAGGAAGTGGTAATAGAAACCCTTGTAACCGCCCTTGCCGGTGCGCTGCGGGCCCATCGGCACATCACGCAGGAAACGCAGCGTGGTCAGCGTGCGGTCGACGGCCTGGTTGCGGCTTACCCAGCCGTTCTCGATGCCGATCGGATAAGCGGTCAGCGCAAAGCCGACCGAGGCGATGCTGGCGAACGGACGCGAGGGATAGCGGTCCGGGGTAAGTCCGTTGACTTCGTTGGTGGTGTCCCAGAAGAACTGGAAGGTGCGTCGCTGGATGTCATCGAACAGCGGCGGCAGTTCCGGCTTCATCGGGCGCGGCGGCAGGTCGGCCTCGACCAGGATCACCTGCGGCGCCGGCTTGGCCGGTTCGGGCGGGGCCGCTGGTTTGCAGCCGGCGGCGGCCAGGGTGATCGCGGCGATGGTCAACAGCTTGCTTGCCCGCATCGGCCCCGTCCTTTTTCGCAGTTCAAGAGTAGAGAGCATAACGTCCAATGACCTGAAATCGTTTACAAGCGCGTCGCAAAAAAAACCACCTGAGTGGTGCGACGCCAGGGTCATTGCCCAGCCCACTGACCCCCTCCAGGGCAGTGGGCTGGGCAATGGACAGGTCCGCAGACCTGCCATTGCAGCCCACGACATCGCCCGAAGGCGATGCCGCGTGTACTTCATGCCTTCCGTATCAGAAACGGAAGCCGACTTCCGCCTTCACCTGTCGCGGCGTACCGACGATGTCGCCGGTCTCGTTGTAGCTGGCCAGCAGCTTGCCGTTGGCCTTGGTGTAGTTGTAGTTGGAGAAGTTGTCGAAGTTGAACACGTTGATGATGTCGATACGCGCGTACAGCTCGGTATCGTGCGCCATCTTGAACGTCTTCGTCGCCTGCAGGTCGACCGAACGGTAGCCGAAGATCTTGCCACCCAGCAGGAACTTGCCGTTGCCGTTGGGCACCGCAGCGCCTGGGGTCGGCAGATCGAAGCCGCTCGACTGCAGCACCGGGTACCAGTCGTTCACTGCGGTCGGCGTAGCAAGGGTGATCTTGCCACCGAAGGTGATGTCCCAGAAGCCCGCATACGAACCGGTCAGCACCAGGCGGTGACGCGGCGCGCCGTTGGAACGGATCGTCGGGTAGTCACCGATCACGCCGCGGTCAAACGCATAGTGCTCGTTGATATCGCGGTTGTGGCGCGCGGTGGTCCAGGTATAGGCGATCGAGGTACCCCAGCCGCTTTCCTTGGTGAACGGCTTCTGCGCCGAGAGCAGCAGCTGCGTGGCACGGGTCTTGATGCCCTGCTGGCCGATGATCAGGCTGCCGAAGCCCGGCACGTTGCAGCTCCAGGCTTGCCCCAGGCCTGCCTTGTCACCGCCGCACAGACGCGGGTCGTCGAAGAACTGGCCGGTCGGGTAACGGTTGCCGAGAGTGAAGGCGAACCCATCGTAGCTCAGGGTACGGGCAATGGTGGCGTCGGTCAGCCACTCACCGAACTGGTTGCTCATGCCGAAGCTGAGCTGATCCGAGTAAGGCACCTTCAGGTTGTTGTTCAACAGATCCACTTCCAGACCGGCGTTGCTGGTGGAACCGACCAGGTTCTGCAGGTTGCCGATACCGTTCAGCAGGTTCGGATCCCAGTTGTAACAGGCGGCCTGCCCATCAATGCAGGATCCAGTTCCCGGGTTACGGAAATAGATGGTCGGCTGCGGCAAGGCCAGCTTGGTGGTTTCCAGCTGCAGGTAGTCGAACAGGTCACGGTCATAGGAACGACCGGCACCACCATGGAACACGTGCTGCTCGTCGGCGTTGACGTCATACGAGAAGCCCAGACGCGGCTGCCAGGCATCCTTGAATGCCTTGCGGTTCTTGCCGGTGCTGATGTAGTCGTTGATGTTCAGGCCGCTCAGCGCCAGCGAATCGGCATACGATTGGCCTGCGGCGGCACGCGGGTCCTGCGCGAACAGGGCATTGACCACTTCCGGGGGGGTCACGAAGTCCAGATATGCCGGGTTCTTTTCGTAGTCCCAGCGCAGGCCGATGTTCAGCTGCAGGTGGTCGTTGACCTGCCAGTCGTCCTGGATGAACAGGCCGATCTGCTTGGACTTCGAACGCACTTCACCGGACACGCCCGACACGCCGGTCACCGGCTTGACGAACTGTGCCTTGTACGGAATGTCGGACGGGAAGTCAGGATCGCCGAGGGTATAGGTGAACGCCGGGTTGATCTGCTGCGCGTCAGACGCGTACAGATCAATTTCCTTGTACTTCGCGCCCATCTTGATGGTGTGGTCGCCCGCCCAGGTGATGCCATCCAGGGTCAGGTTGTCTTCGATCGACCAGCCCTTCTGGCCCTTGACCTGCGAATCCAGTGCCGAGGCGCCGCCGATCTTGACCAACGTGCGGTCCTCGGTACCATCCGGCGCGGTGAAGGTGTAGCCGTTGCCCAACGTCAGGGGAGTCGGGTTATTGAACGAATCCTCGTGGGTGAGCAGCACTTCGTTGTAGTAACGCTCGCCGCTATGGTTCCAGCGCAGGGCATAACGGCGGTCGGTGTTGACCGTTTCCTTGCCGGCTTCCGGTGCGGTCTGGCCACTGAACTGCTGCTGGGTTTCGTCACGGTCCTGGAAGGTCAGTTCGATGCGATCATTGTCAGTCGGCTCGAAGTCGATCTTGGCAAAGATCAGGTCCTGCTGGAATGGCTGGCTGGCCGGCCCGAGACCGGCCGCGGCATCGGCCGGCAGCAGGCCGACGCGGTTGGTGACCGAGCCTTCCGGGGCGATCGTGACCGGCAGGTCGAAGCGCTTGGCTTCGTAGGTCACGAAGAAGTGCGCCTTGTCCTGGATGATCGGGCCACCCAGCGCGAAGCCGTATTCCTTCTCGGCGGAGACCATCTTGTCCTTGCCGCCCTGGCGCTCGGCCGGCGTCTTGGCGCGCATGTCTTCGTTGGTGTAACGGTAGAAGGTTTCACCCTTGAACTCGTTGGTACCGGACTTGGTCGCCGCAGTCACCGCGGCACTGGAGACCTGGCCATACTCGGCCTTGTAGTTGCCGCTGATGACCTTGTATTCGCCGATGGCCAGCTGCGGGAACGGGTTGCCGGCGCTGCCGGACTGACCGGCCACGCCGCCGCCCTTGACGTAGCTCTTCTGGCCCACGCCGTCGATGTACACGTTGGTGCCGTCGGCGTTGGTCGCACCGCCGCGCAGGGAGGTGTTGCCCTTGGCGTCGCGGGTGAAGATCATGCCCGGCACCGCATCGGCGAATTCCAGGAAGTTGCGCGACACCTGCGGCGTGGTCTGGATCTGCTGCAGGCTGACGGTCTTGCCGACTTCGGAGGTGCGCACTTCCTGCAGCAGGGTCGGCGCGACCACGGTGACGGTGTCGAGGTTCTTGGCATCGCCGGCAGCGGCCGGGGCGGCGGACTCACCGGAGAAGTTCAGCGTCGCGGCCGAGGCCACGGTCACGGTGACCTTCTGCGTCTGGCCGTTGGCCACCACGTCGTAGGTACCCGGATCCAGGCCCTGAAGCGAATAACTGCCATCGGCGCGCACGGTGGAGCGGCGCACCGAACCGGTGGCGACATTGGTGGCGACAACTTCGCTGCCGGCCTGGGCCGACGCAACGGTGCCGCGCAGGCTGGCGTTGGCCGACTGGGCCATCACGTCAGGTGCTGCAGCAATGGCCAGGCAGCTGACCAGGGCGCACGTCAGCAGCCGGCGAGCAGGCATGCGACGAGAGGAATTGAACTGCGTCATGAAAATCTCCGGGGTGGTGGCGACCGTCATGGCCGCCCCTTTCATGTCAAACAAACTGAAGAAAATGCCTCGGGCTTCAGCGGCCCGATGGCGTAGGCGTAGCGGTCCTGCGGGCAACACACTTGCTTGAATCGCGCACGATAAGCCTGGGTACAAGCGTCTGCTTGTCGCCCGCAGCTTCCGTGCTCTTTTCGTCCATCAACTGCATCAGGCGCGTCATCGCCATGTCACCGAGTTCGGCGATACTCACCTGCATCGTCGTCAACGACGGGTGAACGAAACGCGCCAGCGGAATGTCATCGAAACCGGCCAGGGCGACATCGTCGGGCACCTTCAGGCCCGCCTGCGCGAACGCGTACAGGCAGCCCAGCGCCATCATGTCGTTCGCCGCGAAAACGGCATCGGGCAGCGTGCCTGCAGCCAGCAATTCCTGGCCAGCACGGTGTCCGGACGCTTCGTCGAAATCGCCGGGCAGCTCGATGCCCTGTGCTTCGCCGCCGAAGGCCGAAAGCGCGTCACGGAAACCGCGCAGGCGCTCGCGCGCATCGTAATTGGAATTCGGACCCGAAATGAACGCGATGCGGCGGTGACCGACCTCGAGCAGGTGGCGCGTCATCGCCACGGCACCGGCATGGTCGTCGATGCTCAGCACCGGATGGTCCTGATCGGGCAGGTAGGTATTGATCAGCACCGTCGGCAGCGACTGGGGCAGGTTGTCGGTCAGGAACCCGGGGCTCTCGGCATAGGGCGACAGCACCAGCAGGCCGTCGACGCGACCGCGCATGGCGCGCAGGGCGGCCCCCTGCTGTTCCTGGTCACCGTGGTAACTGGAGACCAGCAGATGCTGGCGGCGGGTACGGGCGACCTGGTCGATGCCGCGCATCAGCTCGGAAAAGAACTCGCCGTACAGGTCGGGCAGGACCACGCCGACGGTGTTGGTGCGGCGGCTGCTGAGGCTGCGGGCGGCGGCGTGCGGCGTATAACGCAGGCGCGCGGCAACCTCCAGAACCAGCTGGCGGACCGGCTCGGCGACGTTTTCGTGTCCGTTCAGCGCACGCGAAACCGTGGCCACCGAGACCTTGGCTTCCCGTGCTACATCCTTGATGGTGATCGCTGCCTTGTTCACAAAGTCGCCCTCCACGACTCCTGCCTCACGGCATGGCGCGGAATGTAAGCGTTTCCAATGTCGGAAGTAAACACTTCGTTAGTCCCATGGGTCGAAAATCGTCCATCCGCTGTCTCTCCGGGGACGCCTGCGCGACCCCAGAGGACAGGACAGGACATGGATCAGCCCGCCTCGGCGGGGGTCTGGGCCTTGATCGAGAGCGCATGGATATCGGTCTCCATCATGGCGCCAACTGCTGCATATACGGCCCGATGGCGGGCCAACGCGCTCTGTCCTTCGAACGCAGCGCTGACCACATGGACGTTGAAATGACCCCGTCCGTCGCGCGCGCCGGCGTGCCCGGCATGACGATGGCTGTCGTCCTCGACAAAAATGTGAAGTGGAGCCAGTTTTTGCTGCAATGCATCACGGATCCGCTCCACCCGGTCCGGGGTGTTCATGGCAACACCTTCCTGAAGGGCCGCACGTCGGTGCGCAGATAGACCCCGGCCGCCACATAAGGATCGGCGTCGGCCCACGCCCTCGCCGACTGCAGCGAATCGAACGCAGCGATCACGATGCTGCCACTGAAACCGGCAGGACCCGGGTCCTCGCTGTCGATGGCGGGACAGGGCCCGGCCACCAGCAGCCGCCCCTCTGCCAGCAGCCCCTGCAGCCTGGCCAGATGCGCCGGGCGGGCCTGCATGCGCGCCGTCAGCACGTCCGGGCCATCATGTCCTTCAATCACGTACCACATCGAAGTGTCTCCTCTTGTCCTGCGGGAACCGACGCTGATTCTAGCGGCTGCCGGGGATCGGCCCGGGGCCTGCTGGACACCGGCACGTCAAAGCCGTAACCTGTTCCCATTGCACGTGACTGGACGCAGCGTCCCGTCGGCTCCACGGCCCCGCAGGCCACCGACGACCGCTCCGCTGCATCCACCCGGCCACGTAGACGACCTCCCTGTAGTTTCGTCGCTGCCGCCAGTGCGGTACGCCCTGCTCTATTGCTGTATGGAACCGCGCCGACTCCGGCCCGTCCTGGTGCATGCTGTTGCCGGTCAGGTCCCCACCTGCCCTTGCAACGACTGTGCTGGCAGGCCTGCTGCACTCCCGATGTGCCTTGATGACTTCTGAAACCGCGCTGGACGCGAACCCGTCAACCCGGCCGCCCGCCCCACAGCAGCAGGAAATGCCGCTGGCCGTGGTGCATGGGCAACCGGTGCTGCAGATCCCGCAGGACCTGTACATCCCGCCGGATGCGCTGGAAGTCATCCTGGATGCCTTCGAAGGACCGCTGGACCTGCTGCTGTACCTGATCCGCCGCCAGAACCTGGACGTCCTGGACATCCCCGTCGCCGAGATCACCCGGCAGTACGTGGAATACATCACCGTGATGCGGGAACTGCGCTTCGAACTGGCAGCCGAGTATCTGGTGATGGCGGCCATCCTGGCCGAAGTGAAGTCGCGGATGCTGCTGCCGCGGCCGGTCAGCGAGGACGGCGAGGAAGCCGATCCACGCGCCGAGCTGGTCCGCCGGCTGCAGGAGTACGAACGTTTCAAGCAGGCCGCCGAAGACATCGACAGCCTGCCCCGGCTGGACCGTGACACCACGGTGGTGCACGCCTTCGTTCCGGACCGCGCGGCGATCCGCCTGCCGCCGCCGGTGGAACTTAAGGAGATGCTCGTGGCCCTGCACGACGTGCTCAAACGCGCCGAGCTGTTCACCGGCCACGCGATCAAGCGCGAGGCGCTGAGTGTCCGCCAGCGCATGGGTGACCTGCTGGGCCGCATGGAAGAAGGCGTGTTCTACCGTTTCGAATCGCTGTTCACCGCCGAGGAAGGAAAGCTCGGGGTGCTGGTGACCTTCCTGGCCATGCTGGAACTGGCCAAGGAACAGTTGCTGGATATCGTGCAGGAAGCCCCGCTGGCCGCCATCTACGTGAAGTCGCTGGCGGCGGGCAATACCAATGAACCGCTGTCCTTCAGCAGCGAATTCGATGACAACGACGCAGCCAACCCGAGCGAGTGAGCGCGAATTGCCGATGGATCAACCGCTGATCAACCGTATCGTCGAAGGCGCGCTGCTGGCATCGCCGCAGCCGCTGACCCTGGCGCAGCTGAAGGAGCTGTTCCCGGAAGACGAGCCGGCGCCGGCTGGCAGTGTCGAGCGTGCATTGGAACAACTGCGCGAAGGCTGCGCAGGACGAGGCGTTGAGCTGGTGGAGGTTGCGTCCGGTTTCCGTTACCAGGTCACGCAGGAGGTGCACGGCCATATCAGCCGGCTGTGGACCGAGCGCAAGACGCGTTACACCCGTGCGACACTGGAAACGCTCGCGCTGATTGCCTACCGGCAGCCGATCACTCGCGGCGAGATCGAGCAGGTGCGTGGCGTGGCCGTCAGCAGCAACATCATCCAGGCGCTGGAAGAGCGCGAGTGGATCCGCGTGATCGGGCACCGCGACGTACCGGGACGGCCCGCGCTGTTCGGCACCACCAAGGGCTTCCTGGATTACTTCGGGTTGAAGCGGCTGGACGAGCTGCCACCGCTGTCCGAGCTGAAGGACCTGGCCGAACTGGAACCGCAGCTGCCGCTGGGCCCGGATGGCCAGCCCGATGCGCCGCTGGCAGCCGGAGCGGCCAGCCCGGATGCGCCGTCCGGGGGTGAAGATGGCGCTGATGTCCGCAGCAGCAACGAAGAGCACGGCATTCCGGCCGCCACAGGCGCCGATGCCCAACCCGCATTCCCTGCCGCGCACAACGCGGCAGATCCTGATGAGCAAGCACCTTCGCCCAGCGATACCGGGCACCCCGACACCGCGCCGGGCACGCGCGCGGCGCCAGTGAACGAGAGCGAAGACAACGCCGTCGCGAAGACGACCGTGGCTGTTGACCTAGCCGATTCCGAACCAGAGGCCGACGAACACACGCCGGCCGGAGCCAAAGTTAATGAGTGATACCCCCCGCAAGCTGTCGTTGAACAAGCTGTCGCTGAAGCGCGAAGCGACCTCCGAACAGTTCAAGCTGGAAGAACGCCTGCACAAGGTGCTGGCACAGGCAGGACTCGGCTCGCGCCGGGCATTGGAACAGCGCATCGCCGAAGGCCTGGTCAAGGTCAACGGTGAAGTCGCCAAGACCGGCATGTCCGTGCGCAGTGGCGACCGCATCGAGCTGGACGGCCGCGGCTTCGTCGCCACGGCGCTGGCCGAGCCGGCACGCGTGCTGGTCTACAACAAGCCGGAAGGCGAAGTGACCACGCGTGAAGACCCCGAAGGCCGTCCGACGGTGTTCGAGTCGCTGCCGGCGCTGAAGGGCGCCCGCTGGATCGCCATCGGCCGCCTGGACATCAACACCACCGGCCTGCTGCTGGCCACCACCGACGGTGAGCTCGCCAACGCGATGATGCACCCGTCGTTCGAGGTCGAGCGCGAGTACGTGGTCCGGGTGCGCGCGCCCGAAGGCCAGGAGAAGGTCGACGACAACACCCTGTTGCGCCTGCAGCGTGGCGTGGCCCTTGAAGACGGTCCGGCCAAGTTCGATGAAGTCGAGCGCATCGGTGGCACCGACTCGCACGACTGGTTCCGTGTGGTCGTCAAGGAAGGTCGCAACCGTGAAGTGCGTCGCCTGTGGGAATCGCAGGGCTGCCAGGTCAGCCGCCTGAAGCGCACCCGCTACGGTACCGTGAGCCTGCCGCGCGAATTGACCCGCGGTCATGCGGTGGAGCTGCCGACCGCCCAGGTCGAGGCGCTTCGCGCCAAGCTCAACCTGGACGAAGGCGCCCCGTCCGCGCTGACCCTGCAGCCGGTGATCGGCCAGCGCCGGGCGGCCAAGACCACCGTGCGCATGGGCCGTGACGGTGGCCGTGGTACGGCTTACGTCAACGGCCACAACACCGCTGACGAAGGCCGCGAACTGCGCCGCTTCGACAACGTGCGCGAGGATCGCGGCCGGGGTCGCGGTGGCAAGGGAGGCGGTGGCTTCAAAGGCGGCCTGACCGTCACCGGTGAAGCGGCGGCCAAGCAGTCGCAGCGCCCGTTCAAGGCGCGTCCCCAGAAGAATGATCGTGGCCTGCCCGAAGGCAATCCGGCCGCATTCCGCAGCTGGTATGTGCCGGACGGTGTCAGCACCGGCCCGAGCGGCCATCGCAATGCGGGTCCGGGCGCTGCACGCGGTCCCGGCGCGCG
>JAZBLM010000062.1:0-20582 GCA_037033225.1 Pseudomonadota bacterium | reverse complement strand
AATTGAGCCATCACCTTGGCTATGGGTCAGGCGGGGAACGTCCAGCCGAGGCGGGCAATCAGCGCAATGGCTCGAGCAAGAAGACCGTGCTGACCAATGACGGCCCGGTACGGTTGGATATCCCACGTGACCGGCTGGCCAGCTTCCAGCCGATTCTGATCCCCAAACATGAGCGTCGGTTCACCGGCTTTGACGACAAGATCATTGCGATGTATGCCCGTGGGATGAGTGTGCGCGATATTCGCGCGTTCCTATCAGAGCAGTACGGGACGGAGGTATCGGCCGATTTCATCAGCTCGGTGACTGACGAGGTGCTCGAGGAGGTGATGCTCTGGCAGAAGCGGCCGCTGGAGCAGATGTATCCGGTGATCTTTTTTGACGCCCTGCGGGTCAAGGTACGCGACGAAGGCGTTGTGCGTAACAAGGCGGTGTATCTGGCGCTGGGCGTGCAGGCGGACGGCAGTCGGGACATCCTGGGCATCTGGATTGAAACAACGGAAGGTGCCAAGTTCTGGATGAAGGTCTTCAGTGATCTCAAAACGCGTGGGGTCGACGACATCCTGATCGCCGTCACCGATGGCCTCAAAGGCATGCCCGAGGCACTGGCGGCGGTGTATCCGGCCACCACCTTGCAGACCTGCGTGGTCCACCTGATCCGCAACAGCTTGGATTTTGCCAACTGGAAGGACCGCAAGTCGCTGGCGATGGCCCTCAAGCCGATCTACCAAGCCGTTACCTTGGAGGACGCAGAGCACGCGCTGGACGCGTTTGAAGAGGGGCCCCACGGCCAGCGTTACCCGATGGTGGCACAGGCATGGAGGCGCGCCTGGGACCGGGTGATCCCGTTCTTCGCCTTCCCGCCAGCCATCCGCCGGGTCATCTACACCACCAACGCCATCGAGAGCGTCAACGCACAGCTGCGCAAAGTCATCAAAACGCGAGGTCATTTCCCCACCGACGATGCGGCCATGAAGCTGATCTGGCTGGGGATACGCAATATCACCAACAAATGGACCGGGACCAGCCACGGATGGAAGGAGGCTATGGCCCAGTTTGCGATACGTTACGAGGATCGGTTCAACCGGTTGAAGTACTGAGAGCCCGAACGTCCGAACACAAAAAATCGGACACTCTCCTCCTGCGTGCGTCGTTTCGCGCCATCCATGGCGCTCAACGCCCCCGCCCAGCCCCACCGCCCGACCCCTGACAGGGCCCGGTGGCCGCCACCTGCGGAAAAAAGAAGAAGGCGGTAGCGCGGCGCCTGCAGGGAGCCGCGGGCTGGATCAGAAACCGTGGCCGGCCGGCAGCGCCTGCAGCGCGGCAATGGCTTCGGCCAGCGCGTCCACTTCCGGATCGGCGAAGCCGCTGCGCACTTCCAGCTCGGTGGAGAACAGGCCCTGCTCGAGCACCGCCACGCAGGTCTGCGCCTGCGTCCAGCCACGCGCCACCGCCAGGCGCGCGATGCGGTCCAGGATCATCGGGTCTACGTCCTGCAGCAGCAGGTCGGCCATGCATGTCTCCCCATTGCGTTGCACCGGTCCCCACCGCGGCGACAGCCGATCATCCCGCACCCCGCCTGTGCAGGCAATCAGCCCGGCGTCGGCGCACTGCGGTCGGACAAGCGGGGCCACAGCCATGCCAGCAGCAGCAGGGTCGGCACGACCGTGATGGCGCTGAGCATGAAGAACGTGCTGTAAGAGCTGGCCTCGACGATGTAGCCGGAGACGCCGCCGACGAACTTGCCCGGCAGATTGGCCAACGACACCAGGAGCGCGTACTGGGTTGCGGTGAAATTGCGGTCGGTGAGCGAAGACATGAAGGCCACCAGCACGGTGCCCGCGAAGCCCTGGAACAGGTTGTCGGCACTCAGCGCCGCGTAGAACGCCCACAGCTGGCCCGGGTTGTGCGCCATCAGCAGAAACGCGAGGTTGGACAGGGCCACGCCGAGCGCGGCCACCAGCAGCATCCGCCGGAAGCCGAAGGCAGCCACCGCGATGCCGCCGACGAATGCACCGCCGATGCCCATCCACACGCCGAACAGCTTGGACACAGTGGCGATGTCGGCCTTGTCGAATCCCGAATCCAGATAGAACGGGCCGGCCATCACGCCGATGACCTGATCGGGAAACTTGAACAGTCCCACGAAGGCAAGCAGCCCGACCGCCAGGCCTACGCCATTGCGGCTGAAAAAGCTGCTGATCGGCTGGATGAACGCCTCGGCGACGTCGATGCGCCGCTGCACGGCCGCTTCCGGGCGCGCCGGTTCACGGCACAACAGCGTGGCGATGATCGGCAGCAGCATCAGCGCGGCCATGGCGAGGTAGGCGATGATCCAGCCTTCCAGCTGCGCCAGGTACAGCGCGCCGGCGCCGGCCAGGATCAGTCCGATGCGATAGCCCAGCGTGTAGGTGGCGGCCAGCGCGGCCTGCGAGGCATCTGGGGCGATCTCGATACGGTACGCGTCGACCACCGAATCCTGGGTGGCCCCGGCGAACGACGCCAGCAGGACCCAGCACACCAGCGGCCACACACCCTGCTCGGGCCGCACGAAGGCCAGCGCCACCAGCCCGGCCAGCACCAGTACCTGTGATGCCAGCAGCCAGGAACGACGGCGGCCGAGGAAGGCCAGCAGGGGCAGCGGATACCGGTCCAGCACCGGGGCCCACAGGAACTTCAGCAGGTAGAAGAAGCTGGCCAGGCTGATCAGCCCGATGCTGCTCAGGTCCAGGCCGACGTCCCGCAGCCGGACCGACAGCGTCTGCGAGGCGATCAGCAGGAACGGCAGGCCGCTACCGAAACCCAGCAACGCCATGGTCAGCGCCGACGGCGTGGCGAAGGCCCGCTTGATGCCGGCCCACCCTTTATAGGAGGAGGCCGCCGGTTTCTCGCTCACGGCGCGTAGTCCACGCAGAACGGGGCGTGATCGGAGAAGCGTTCATCGCGGTAGATCGAGCATCCCTGCAGGCGGTCACGCAGCCCGGGACTGACGAACTGGTAATCGATGCGCCAACCGACGTTGTTGGCACGCGCCGCGCCGCGGTTGCTCCACCATGTGTAGTCCTCGCCGGTGGGGTGCAGCATGCGGTAGGCATCTGTCCAGCCACGACCGGACGCCACGTCGGTGGCCTGGCCGTGGTCGGCGCACAGCACGTTGAGCCAGTCGCGCTCCTCGGGCAGGCAACCGGAGTTCTTCTGGTTGGATTTCCAGTTCCGGATGTCCAGCGCCGAGCGCACGATGTTCCAGTCGCCGCACAGCACGTAGTCGCGGCCACTGTGCAGCCACTGGTCCAGGATCGGACGCAGCCATTCCATCACTTCGAACTTGAATCCCTGGCGCAGGTCGCCGGAGCTGCCTGACGGGATATAGAAGGAGACCACGCTCAGATTGCCGTAGCGTGCCTCGATGTAGCGGCCTTCTTCGTCGAACGGGGCCCAGCCCAGCGAGGTGATGACTTGGTCCGGCTCGCGCCTGCTGTAGATGGCCACGCCGCTGTAGCCCTTCTTGGTGCTGGCATCACGGTAGAAACAGTGGTGGCCGTCCGGGCGGAACATCGGGTCGGTCAGCTGCGCTTCCTGGGCCTTGGTCTCCTGCAGGCACAGGACGTCGGCGTTCTGGGCGCGGAACCAGTCCAGGAATCCCTTGCTGGCGGCGGATCGGATGCCGTTGGCGTTGAAGCTGATGATGCGCATGCGGTGGATTCAGAAGGGCGACGGAAACCGTCCAAGCATACCGGTTCAGGAGCGATGCGCCGACCCTGGAAGGACGCCGGGGCTGCCTTCTAGTACGCTTTACGCTCCAAGATGAAGATAGATAGAGTCAGATGAGCGACCATCGTCACCGTTTCCTGCAGTTGGCCCTGAGTGCCGACGCCCTGCGTTTTGGCCAGTTCACCCTGAAGTCGGGTCGGCTGAGCCCCTACTTCTTCAATGCCGGCCGCTTCGATTCCGGCTCGAAGATGGCCCAGCTGGCCCTGTGCTACGCCGATGCCATCGACGATGCCGGGCTGAAGTATGACGTGGTGTTCGGGCCGGCCTACAAGGGCATTCCGCTGGCAACGGCGATGGCCTGCGAGCTGGCCCAGCGCGGGCGTGACCTGCCGCTGTCGTTCAACCGCAAGGAAGTGAAGGACCACGGCGAAGGCGGCCAGCTGATCGGGGCGGACATGACCGGCAAGCGCGTGCTGATCGTCGATGACGTCATCACGGCCGGCACAGCCATCCGCGAGGCGATGGCGATCATCCGCGCCGCCGGCGGCATCCCGGCTGGAATCGCGGTCGCGCTCGATCGCCAGGAGATCGCCTCGGACACCGACCCGCGCTCGGCCGCGCAAGCCGTGGCGGAAGAAGCGGGCATCCCGGTGGTGGCCGTGGCGACCATGGCCGACCTGCTTGATTTCGCCTCCGGAAACCCGGAACTTGTGGGCTACCGGCAACCGCTGGCGGACTACCGGTCCCGTTACGGCAGTCGTCCGACACACTGAACGACCCAAGGGGGTGGTCGCCATGTTGAGGAATCTGTGCATCATCGCCGTGGTGCTGCTGGCCACGCCCTGCGTGGCCGGCGCGCAGCCGTCCAGGCAGCCGTCCGGCTCTGCCGACGGGCAGCCGAAAAAACTGTACTGCTGGAACCAGGGCAGCGAGCGCATCTGCAGCGATGCGCTTCCGGCCAGCGCGGTGAACAACGCACGCGAGGAGTTCAATGCGCGCAGCGGCCTGCGCAGCGGCCAGGTGCAGCGCGCGCTCAGCGAAGACGAACGCGCCGATGCGGCGGTAGCGGAAGCGCAGGCACGGCTGGATGAGATGGCGCAGCAGACGCGCCAGCGCACCGAGCAGGCCATGTTGTCCAACTACAGCAATGAAGCGGACCTGCGCCGCGTGTTCACCGAACGCGTCGGCATCCTGGACAACAACATCAACACCGCGCGGTACAACGTGGCCAGTCTGCGCGATGCCCTGTTCACGGCGTTGGCCGCGGCTGGCGACAATGAGTTGGCGGGACGACCGGTGGGCGAGAAGCCCGCCGCGACGATCCGCAAGCGCCATGGCGAACTGCTGGCACAACAGCGCATGCAGGCCACGTTCGAGCGGCAGCGCACGGAACTTGATGCGGAGATCGAGGAGACCGTGCAGCGGTTCCGCTTGTTGAAGGGCGGCGCGCCGGAGGGCGCAGTGGCGGCTTCGGCCGGCTAGCCTGCCCGGCAGCAAACCGCGCGGCCGCCGCTGGACCTGCGAACTGCGCGTCATCCTTGATGATTGGTAGGGTCGACCCATGGTCGACCGGGGGCGCGCGCTGACCCCGTCCGAAGCAGCGAGCCCCGGTCCGATCGGCCTGCGTTTTTACGGCGAATTTATGCGGCGTCGCCTGCAGGCCCATGGAGCTTTTACAGCGGGGCGACCGACCATGGCGGCCTGAGGTGGAGCGGTTCCACCAGGTCGATCACCGTCATGCGAACTTTCCTTCATTGCCCCACCGCCCTTGCGGCGGGTACGTTGTCCCGCTGCCGCCAGGCGGGGTACTGAGCATGCCCGGCTGGCTCTCCCTGCTGAGCGGTGTGGTGGTCCTGGTGGCCGCCGCCTACCTGCTCTACGCCGTGCTGCGGCCCGAATCGTTCTGACGGGCCGCCCTCATGACCGAAATCCTCATCCTGTTGGCCGCCAGCGTGCTGCTGGCCTGGCCGCTCGGCCTCTACCTGGCGCGGGTCGTACGCGGCGCACCCATGCGCATCGACCCGCTGTTCAACTGGATTGAAAAACCGCTTTACCGCCTGCTCGGCGTGGACCCCGCGCGGGGCATGTCCTGGCGGGGCTACGTCGGCGCGTTCCTGCTCAGCAACGTCGTCATCGCGGTGCTGACCCTGGGCGTGTTCATGACCCAGGCCTGGCTGCCGCTGAATCCTGACGGCATCGCCAACCTGCGCTGGGACACCGCCCTGCACACCATGGTGTCGTTCCTCACCAATACCAACCAGCAGCACTATTCCGGCCAGGCGCAGCTGTCCTACCTCTCGCAGATGACCGGCATCACCGGCCTGCAGGTAGTGACGCCGATGATGGGCCTGGCGCTGGCCGTGGCCACCCTGCGCGCGCTGTTCGCCCCGCCACGACAGGAGCTGGCCGCCGACGGTGACCGCCACATCGATGTCGGCAACTACCACGCCGACGTGCTCCGGCTGTGCATCCGTTTCATGTTGCCGCTGTGCCTGTTGTGGACCGTGCTGTTGGCCAGCCAGGGCGTGCCGTCGACGTTTGCTGCCGGTCCGCAGGCTGCGCCGCTTGATGCCGGCGCCGGGATGGAGCAGCAGAAGATACCCCTGGGGCCGGTCGCGGCGATGGTGGCGGCCAAGCAGCTCGGCGCCAACGGCGGCGGCTGGTACGGACCCAACAGCGCGTTTCCGCTGGAAAACCCCACCCCGTTGTCCAACGCGTTTGAGCTCATCGGCATCCTGCTGATCCCGATCGCCATCATTTTCATGATCGGTGCGTTCAGCGGGCGGCGCCGCTTCGGCTGGCTGGTGCTGGGCTGCATGGCCAGCATGTCGATGGTCTCGGTCGCGGCCACGGTCTGGCTGGAGAACGCGGCGCCCGGCGCGTCCAGCGCGTTGCTGATGGAGGGCAAGGAAGTGCGCCTGGGCGGCGAAGCCACCGCATTGTGGGCGGCGGTGACCACCCAGGTCTCCAACGGCTCGGTCAACGGCATGCTCGATTCCATGAGTCCGCTTGCCAGCGCGGTGTCGCTGGTCAACATGCTGGTCAGTGCGATCTGGGGCGGCATCGGCTGCGGCCTGCAGCAGTTCATTGTCTACCTGCTGCTGGGCGTGTTTCTGGCGGGCCTGATGACCGGACGCACCCCGGAACTGATGGGACGCAAGCTCGAAACGCCGCAGGTACGTCTGCTGGCGCTGCTGGTGCTGCTGCAGCCGATCATCCTGCTCACGCTGACCGCCATCACGCTGGCAGTACCGGGCCTGTCCGGGAGCTCCAATCCGGGCTTCCACGGCATCAGCCAGGTGTTCTACGAGTACGCCTCGGCGTATGCCAACAATGGGTCGGGTTTCGAGGGCCTGGGTGACAACACCCCATGGTGGAACCTGACCTGTTCGCTGGTGCTGCTGCTGGGCCGCTTCCCGCTGCTGGTGGTGCCGCTGGTCATCGCCGCCCAGCTGGCCGCCAAGCGGCGCGCGCCGGAGTCGCCGGGCACGCTGCAGATCGAAACGCCCACCTTCGCGCTCACCGTGCTCAGCGTGATCGTCATCCTGACCGTCCTGCAGTTCCTGCCGGTGCTGGTGCTCGGCCCCATGGCCGACCACCTCAGCCTGGCCCTGCATTGAGGCATACCCCATGAATACCGCTGTTTCCTCCTCGCCGGTGCGTCGCCCGGCCCTGCTCGACGGTGCCGGCCTGCGCCGCGCGCTGCTTGATTCGCTGCGCAAGCTTTCGCCCGTACACCTGCTGCGCAGCCCGGTCATGGCCGTGGTCATGGCCGGCACCGTGCTGGCCCTGGTGGTCACGCTGAGCGGCAATGCGCCGATGGGCTTCGGGCTGGCGGTGACGGCGATCCTGCTGCTGACCGTGCTGTTCGGCAACTTTGCCGAGGCGGTTGCCGAAGCCCGCGGACGCGGCCAGGCAGCATCCCTGCGCCGTGCACGCCAGGACCTGGTGGCGCGGCGCCTGCAGTCCGCGGATCCGGCCTCCGGCCAGCAGCAGGTCGCCGCCGCCGAACTGCGGCCAGGCGACCACGTACTGGTCGGCGAAGGCGAGCTGATTCCAGCAGACGGTGAAATCGTGCACGGACTGGCCACCATCAACGAAGCCGCCGTGACCGGTGAATCCGCTCCCGTGCTGCGCGAGGCAGGCACCGATCGCTCCGGCGTGATCGGCGGCACCAAGGTGCTGTCCGACCAGATCGTGGTCTGCGTCACCGCCGAACCCGGGCACAGTTTTCTGGACCGCATGATCGCGCTGGTGGAGGGCGCCAACCGGCAGAAGACGCCCAATGAAGTAGCACTGACGTTGTTGTTGGCGGCGATGACGCTGACCTTCCTGGTGGTCGTCGCCACGCTGCCGGCGATCGGTGCGTCGGTCGGCGTCAGTGTGGACCCGCTGCTGCTGATCGCCCTGCTGGTCTGCCTGATTCCCACCACCATCGGGGGCCTGCTGCCGGCGATCGGCATCGCCGGCATGAACCGCGCACTGGCCGCGAACGTGCTGGCTAAGTCAGGCAAGGCGGTGGAGGTGGCCGGCGACATCGACGTGCTGCTGCTCGACAAGACCGGCACCATCACCTACGGCGACCGCCAGGCGACCGCATTCCATGCGCTGGCCGGGGTGGACATGGCCCGCCTGCGCGAAGCCGCCCTGCTGTCCTCGCTGGCGGACCCGACGCCCGAAGGCAAGTCGATCGTGCGGTTGGGCCGCGACCAGGGCTGCCGCACCGACGAACCGGAGCGCGCGCACTACCTGCCGTTCACTGCACAGAGCCGCATGTCCGGCGTAGATCTGGGCGATGGCCGCAGCATCCGGAAAGGCGCCGCCGACGCCATCCGTGCCCACGTGGCGACGCTGGGGGGCGAGGTCCCCGCCGAACTGACCGGTCGCGTCGAACAGGTGGCGCGCAATGGCGCCACGCCGCTGGTGGTCGCCGAGGGGCGCCACGTGCTGGGCGTGGTGGAGCTGTCCGACGTGGTCAAGCATGGCATGCGCGAGAAATTCGCCCAGCTGCGTTCGATGGGCATCCGCACGGTGATGATCACCGGCGACAATCCGCTGACCGCCGCAGCGATCGCCGCCGAAGCCGGCGTGGACGACTACATCGCCGAGGCACGCCCGGAAGACAAGCTGGCGCGCATCCGCCAGGAGCAGGCTGGAGGACGGCTGGTGGCGATGGTCGGCGATGGCACCAACGATGCACCGGCCCTCGCGCAGGCCGACATCGGCCTGGCGATGAACTCCGGCACGCAGGCGGCGAAGGAAGCCGGCAACATGGTCGACCTGGATTCGGATCCGGCCAAGCTGCTGGCGGTGGTGGAGGTCGGCAAACAGCAGCTGATCACCCGCGGCGCGCTGACCACGTTCTCCTTGGCCAACGACGTGTCGAAGTACTTCGCGATCCTGCCGGCGCTGTTCGCTGCCACCGTTCCGGCAATGGCCACGCTCAACGTGATGGGCCTTTCGAGCCCGCGCAACGCCGTGCTGGCGGCGTTGATCTTCAACGCCCTGGTGATCCCGGCGCTGATTCCGCTCGCCCTGCGCGGTGTCCGCTTCCGTCCCGCCACGGCGACGGCATTGCTGCGGCGGAACCTGCTGGTTTACGGGCTGGGCGGTGTACTGCTGCCGTTCGCGGCGATCAAGGCAATCGACCTCCTCCTGATGACGGTATTCGGCGCATGAACGCTCCCCTTCCCTTCCCGGCACCTCCTGCCGTCCCGCCGCGTGCCGCGGCACGCACTGTGGCAGAACGCGAAGCCCGGCTGCAGCAGACCGCACAGTGGCGCCCAGCGATCATGCTCGGCGCAGGCACCCTGCTCCTGGCGGGCGCGCTGTACGCCGCCGGGGGCACCACGCTGGTCCGGCTCGCTTTTCCTGACCAGTCCGACGGCAGCCTGCTGCGGGATGCCAACGGCGCGGTGCGTGGCTCGGCGCTGCTCGCCCAGCCGTTCGCAGGTGACGGCTGGTTCCAGTCGCGGCCGTCTGCCGCCGGCCACGATCCGATGGCAGCCGCGGGCTCGAACATGGCACGCAGCAACCCGGCGCTGGCGGCCCGCGTGGCCGAAGCGACCGCGGCGGTCGCCGCCCGCGAAGAAATCGCACCCGCCGACGTGCCCGCCGACCTGGTCACCCAGTCTGGCGGTGGACTGGATCCGCACCTGTCTCCCGCCGCGGCACAGGTGCAGGTGCGGCGCGTGGCACGGGTGCGCGGGATGTCCGAGCCCGAGCTGCTGGCGTTGGTGAAGGCGCACACGGAAGCCCGGCAGTGGGGCGTGTTCGGGCAGCCACGGGTCAACGTGATGCGGCTCAACCAGGCCTTGATGGAACACGCCCGTGCGCAGTGATGCCCGGCCCCGGCGGCGTGGCGCACAATTGTCGCCATGACTGATTCCCGCAGCCGCCAGGCCGATGCCCTGATCGAAGGACTGCAACGCGATGCCGGTGGGCGGCTGACGGTCTTCCTCGGCGCCGCACCTGGCGTCGGCAAGACCTTCAGCATGCTGACCCGCGCCCACGAACAGCTGCGGCGCGGCGTCGACCTGGTGGTGGGCGTGGTCGAAACCCACGGCCGCGCGGAGACCGAGGCACTGGTGCAGGGCCTGCCGGTGGTGGATCGCCGGCAGATCGACTACCGCGATCGTGCGCTGCATGAGATGGACCTGGATGCCATCGTACAGCGCCGCCCTGCGCTGGTGCTGGTGGATGAGCTGGCCCACCGCAATGCGCCCGGCAGCCGCCACGAGCGGCGCTGGCAGGACGTGATGGAGCTGCTCGACGCCGGCATCGACGTCTTTACGACGGTCAATATCCAGCACCTGGAAAGCCTCAACGACGTCGTGCTGCGCATCACCGGCATCCGGGTCACTGAGACCGTGCCGGACAGCGTGCTGGACCGCCTGCACGACATCGTGCTGGTGGACCTGCCGCCGCGTGAGCTGATCGCGCGACTGCAGCAGGGCAAGGTCTACGTGCCCGAGCAGGCCTCGCAGGCGCTGCAGTCGTTCTTCTCCACGGCCAACCTCACCGCGCTGCGCGAACTGGCGATGCAGGAGGCGGCCGACCGGGTCGACAGCAGCCTGCGCGAGGTGCGGGCCGCGGGGGGCGAAGCGGCGCTTCCGTTGCGCCGGCGTGTGCTGGTGGCCATCGATGGCGCTGGCCAGAGCGAGTACCTGGTGCGGATGGGCCGCCGCATCGCCGAGCGCCGTGATGCACCGTGGACCGTGGTGACCGTGCAGCGGCGAGGTGCCGACGCGGCAACCCAGCGAGAGATCGACGCGGCGTTCGCCCTGGCGCGACGCCTGGGTGCCGATGCCGAAGTCCTGCAGGGCCCCAGCGTGACCGATGCGCTGCTTGACCATGCCGCGCACAACAATGTGTCCACGCTGGTGCTCGGACGCACCCGCGAGCGACCCGTGGCGCGCATGCTCAACCGCACCCTGACCCAGCAGCTGATCCAGCATGGTGCGCACTACGAGATCACCATCATCAGCACGCCGCGGGCGCGGGCGCGGGCACGCCGGGACCGCCTGTCCGCCGCCGATCCCGGCCAGGCTGCGGAAATGCTGCATGCAACCCTCGCCTGCCTGCTGGCATGCGTGGTGGCGTGGATCGCCGAGCGCTGGGTCGGAATGGCCGATCTGTCGATGGTGTTCATCGTGGCCGTCGTACTGGTGGCCGCGCGCACCCGGGCCAGTGCCGCTGTGCTGGCCGCCGGCCTGTGTTTCCTTGCCTACAATTTCCTGTTCATCGCGCCGCGTTTCACTTTTGCGATCAGCGCGCGGCAAGGCGTGGTGACAGTGTTCCTGTTCCTGGCGGCCGCACTGGTCGCCGGCCGACTGGCATCGCGCCTGCGCATGCAGGTCATCGCGCTGCGCGCGGCCAACCGCCATGCGCACGCGCGCCAGCAACTGGGCCGCCAGCTGAGCCGGGCCGCGAGCAACGAGGCCGTTGCCAACGCCGGACGCCAAGCGCTGGAGCAGGCGCTGGATGCACCGGCATGGCTTCGTATCGGCGACCACGTCAGCGCGGGTGGCAGCGCGGCGCCGGGCGATACGGACCTGGCGGCTGCTGACTGGTCGCAGCGCAATGGTCAGCCCAGCGGTCGTTTCACCGACACCCTCGCCGGCGCGGCGTGGTGGTGCCTTCCGCTGCTGGATGGCGAAGCGCGCAGCATCGGCATCGCGGCGTTGCGCTTCTCCACGTCCGTGTCACGGCTTGCCCCGGAGCAGCGCCAGCTGGCGATGTCGATGGTCGATGACATCGCCCAGGCCGCGCTGCGCACGCGCCTTGTCTCGCAGCTGGAGCAGGCGCATGTCAGCAACGAGACCGAGCGCCTGCGCTCGGCATTGCTGTCGTCGGTTTCGCACGACCTGCGCTCGCCGCTGGCGGCGATGATCGGTTCGGCTGAGAGTCTTGCCAGCTACAGCGCCTCGATGGACGCGGCCGACCGGCAGTCGTTGCTGGATACGGTCCTGCAGGAGGGCGAGCGCCTGGACCGCTACATCCAGAACCTGCTCGACATGACCCGCCTTGGTCACGAGGGCCTGACGCTCAACCGTGACTGGATCGGCGTGGACGAACTGGTGGGCTCGGCGGCACGCCGGCTGCAGCGCTATCAGCCGGGCTTGATCCTTCAGCTGGACGTGCCCGACGGGCTGCCACCGGTATGGGTGCATCCGGCTCTGGTGGAGCAGGCGTTGTTCAATGTGATGGAGAACGCCGCGAAGTTCTCGCCCCCCGCCGCAGCGGTCAGGGTCAGCGCACGCGTGCTGTCGGCGGTACTGGTGATCGAGGTACTGGACCAGGGACCCGGCATTCCGCCCGACGAGCGCGCGCGGATCTTTGACATGTTCTACAGCGTGGAGCGCGGTGACCGCGGCCGCCACGGTACCGGGCTGGGCCTGGCGATCTGCCAGGGCATGATCGGCGCGCACGGCGGCAACGTGCAGGCACTGGCAGGCGAGAACGGACGCGGTACGCTGATACGGATGTCGCTGCCCCTGCTCACTCCCTCCGGTCGCCTCGATGCCCCTGACAGCTGAGAACATGTCCTCGGTACCACCCGCGTGCGTGCTGGTGGTCGACGACGAAGTACAGATCCGGCGCTTCCTGGATATCAGCCTGCGCGCGCAGGGCTATCGGGTGCTGCAGGCGGGGACGGGACAGGAAGGCCTGGAGCGGCTGGCCACCGAGGCCGTTGATCTGGTGATCCTGGACATCGGCCTGCCCGATCGCGAAGGTCACGAGGTACTGGCCGAGCTGCGCCAATGGAGCCAGGTGCCGGTGATCATGTTGACGGTGCGTGCCGGCGAGGCGGAGAAGGTGCGCGCGCTGGATGCCGGTGCCAACGACTATGTGACCAAGCCGTTCGGTACCCAGGAGTTGATGGCGCGGGTGCGCATGCTGCTGCGGACACGGGTGACGCCGCTGGATGGCCAGCCGCCGGTGTTCGATGACGGCCATCTGCGCATCGACCTGGTGCATCGGGAGGTCACCCTGGCAGGTGTGCCGGTGACGCTTACACGCAAGGAATACGCGCTGCTGGCGCTGCTGCTGGTCAACGCGGGACGGGTGGTGACGCAGCCGCAGATCCTGAAGGACATCTGGGGTCCGACCCACCAGCATGACACCCATTACCTGCGCATCCTGGTCGGCAAGCTGCGGCAGAAGCTGGGCGATCCGGCGTTGGCATCGCGCTATGTATTCACCGAACCGGGCGTGGGGTTGCGGTTCAAGGGGTGAAGCGTCTGCCCGCGTGGTGGCGCCGAGCCATGCTCGGCGGCATGCTCGGCGGAAGCCGGGCCGGACGCCTCACCGCCGCGCTCGCCGACCCTGGATCGGCGCTGCCGGCTGCCTGCGCGCCGCCCGGCGTCATCTCAGAAGCCGGGCGGCTGGTCGCCGAGCAGTGGCTGCAACTGGGCGCGGAACTGGGCCTTGATGCGGTCGAGGGCCTCTTCATTTTCCGCTTCGAAGCGCAGCACCAGCACCGGCGTGGTGTTGGATGCCCGCACCAGGCCCCAGCCGTCGTTGAAATCGACACGCAGGCCATCGATCGTTGAAATGCGGCCACCGACGTACGGAGACTCCGCCGCCTGCGCCGCGCTGACCACCAGCGAGACCAGCGCATGCGGCGTTCCTTCGGCCACGGGCACCTTGATTTCCGGCGTGGAGATGCTCTGCGGCAGCGCCTCGAGTACTTCCTGCGGCGTTTCCTCGCGCAGTGCGAGGATCTCCAGCAGGCGCGCTGCGGCGTAGAGCCCATCGTCGAAGCCGAACCAGCGCTCGCGGAAGAAGAAGTGGCCGCTCATCTCGCCGGCCAGTTCCGCATCGGTCTCCGCCATGCGCGCCTTGATCAGCGAATGCCCGGTCTTCCACATCATCGGACTGCCCCCGTGGCGCAGCACGAAGTCCGCGAGCTTGCCGGTGCACTTCACGTCATAGATCACTATCGCGCCGGGATTGCGCAGCAGCACGTCCGCGGCGAACAGCATCAGCAGGCGGTCGGCGAAGATGATCGTGCCATCGGGCGTGACCACGCCGAGCCTGTCGCCGTCGCCATCGAAGGCGATGCCGAGGTCGGCATCGAACCGCTTTACCGTCTGCACCAGGTCCTGCAGGTTGGCCGGTTCGCTGGGATCGGGATGGTGGTTGGGGAAGCTGCCATCCACATCGCAGTAGAGCGGAATCACTTCCGCGCCGATGGCCTCCAGCAAAGGCTGCACGAGAGCACCCGCCACGCCGTTGCCAGCATCTGCGACCACTTTAAGCGGACGCTCCAGCTGTACGTCATCGGCGATGCGGCGCACATAATCATCGCTGACGTCGCGCTGCTGGTAGTTGCCCGGGCTCGCGGCCTGCGCCAGACGGCCTTCCACGATGCGCTGATGCAGCGCGGTGACTGCCTCACCGGACAGCGTCTGGCCGGCGATGACGATCTTGAAGCCGTTGTACTCCGGTGGATTGTGGCTGCCGGTGACCGCCACGCAGCTGCCGGCACGCAGGTGATGACTGGCGAAATACACCACCGGCGTGGGCGCCAGTCCGATGTCGATGACATCACAGCCAGCGCGCCGCAGGCCTTCTGCCAGTCCGGCCGCCAGCTCCGGTCCGGACAGTCGGCCATCGCGACCGATGACGACCTCGCGCAGGCCCTGCGCCAGTACCTCGCTGCCGATCGCCTGGCCAATGAGCGCGGCGGTCCGGGCAGTGAGCTCCTCGCCCACCACGCCCCGGATGTCGTACGCACGGAAGATGCCGGCGGCCACCTGGGCGACCTCCGCGGGCTGCAGGGGCGACGCGGCATCCTCTTCGCTCCCGGCGGCCGACAGGGATGCCTCGGCGGCCGACAGGGCCAGGCTTTCGCTCAACGTGGGACCGGCTTCCCCGCTGGCTTCGCGCACCGTACGGCGCGGCAACGGCAGGCGTGATCTGCCGACCAGCAGCAGGATGGCGATCAGTACCAGCATCAGGGCGACGATGGACGCTGCCAACGCGCCCAGGCCCAGCGGGCCCGGCTCCACGGAGGGAACGCCGGCGGCCAGCCGCAGGCTGCTGTTGGCGAGCGGGCGCGCCAGCACTTCGGCGCTGTCGGCCAGCTTGCGCTCGCCGCGCTCGAGTACGTCAAAGCTGCCCTGGCGCAGCGCAAGGTAGCCTTCGCCGGGCGCGGACACCGCGTCGAGCGGTGCGGTCAGCCGCATCAGCGGCTGGCGCGCATAGGCCACCGCGGCACTGTCGCCCAGCTGGACCCGGGCCGCCAGGCCCAGCCGCGTGCCATCGGCATCGCGCACCACCCGCGCCACCGGCTTGTCGCCGCCGAGCGCTGCTTCCAGCAGTGCCAGGCGGGCATAGCCGAATGCCGCCGGGTCCGCGTAGGCGGCATCCAGGCTCGCCGGCCATACCTGAACGTCCTCGACTCCGGTCCACGTTTCCCGCAGTGCCAGCCCTGCGCCTGCCGCGTCGCCGGCAGCCAGCGCCTGCTGTACGCGGGCGGACTCCAGCTGCTTGCCGAACTGCAGCAGCTGCCCGTCCAGCGCCTGCTGCAGCCCCTGCAGCGCAACATCACGTGCCTGTTCCAGCTGCGCGCCGGTGTTCGCCTGCCGCCATTGCTGCAGCGCGCTCCAGCCGAACAACAGCGCCAGCAGCAACAGCATGGCCGCCAACAGCGGCCCCGTCCGTCCCGTGACCGCCACACCCTTCCCCTTGCTGCCGATCATGCTGTCCCCCGAGTCAGCGCACTCCGGTATGCCCGAAACCCCCCGAGCCCCGCGTGCTGTCGCTGAAAGTATCCACTACCTGCAGTGCAACGCGCACGATCGGCAAGACAACCAGCTGTGCGATGCGGTCGCCGGGCTCGATGGTGAAGGTTTCCCGTCCGCGGTTCCAGACGCTGATCAGCAGCGGTCCCTGGTAATCGGCATCGATCAGCCCGGTGCCGTTGCCCAGCACGATGCCGTGGCGGTGGCCCAGCCCGGACCGCGGCAGGATCACTGCGCACAGATCGGGGTCCGCGACGTGGATCGCCAGCCCGCTCGGCACCAGGGCGGTATCGCCGGGCGCCAGCACCAGCGGCGCCTCGGTGGCGGCGCGCAGGTCCATCCCCGCACTGGCTTCGGTGGCGTACGCGGGCAGCGGCCAACTGTCGCCGAAGCGGGGATCCAGCAGCTTCACCTGCAAGGGCTGCAGGGCGGTCGACGCCGTGTGGGGTGCGTTGGTCATGCAGTCAGCCTCTGCGCGATCAGCGCAAGCAGTTGTTCAGCCAGTTCAGTCTTGGAGGTCGCCGGGAACGCCTGCTCTCCGTCCTGCCAATAGGCGGTGGCGGCGTTGTCATCCCGTTCGAAGCCACCGGTCGCCTGCCCGACCTGATTGGCGATCACCAGGTCCAGGCGCTTGTCGACCAGTTTGCCGCGCGCGTACTTCTCAATGTCATGCGTTTCAGCTGCGAAACCTACCACCAGCTTCAACGATTGGGTCTGCGCAGCCACCTCGGCCAGGATGTCCGGCGTGCGCACCAGTTCCACCACCAGCGACTGGCTGTCGGCGGTCTTCTTCAACTTCTGCGGGGCGACGTGGCGGGGGGTGTAGTCCGATACCGCAGCCGCGCCGATATAGATGTCCGCGGGCAATGCGCCCAGCACCGCTTCGCGCATCTGCGCTGCCGAGCGCACGTCGATGCGCTGCACGCCGGGCGGCGTGGCCAGGTGCACCGGCCCACTCACCAGCACCACGCTGGCACCGGCTCTGGCCGCAGCGTCGGCGAGGGCATAGCCCATCTTCCCGCTGCTGCGGTTGCCGACGTAGCGCACCGGATCGATGTCCTCGTAGGTCGGTCCTGCGCTGATCAGCACGCGCAGCCCGGCAAGCCGGGCCTCTGCCGGCGGGGAGGCCGGGGCCCGGCCCGTGTCCCGCGCCTCGACGGCCACCAGCGCGGTGACGATGTCATCGGCCTCGGCAAGCCGGCCGGGGCCGGACTCGCCCTCGGCCAGCGGCCCGTCCACCGGTCCCACCACGTGGGCACCCCGTCCGGCCAGCAGCGCGATGTTGGCCTGGGTCGCCGGGTGCAGCCACATGCGGTGGTTCATTGCCGGACATACGGTGAGCGGCGCGGTACTGGCCAGGCAGAGCGTGGAGACCAGGTCATTGGCATGGCCCTGTGCCAACCGCGCGACCAGGTCGGCGGTCGCGGGGGCGACGACGATCCGGTCTGCCCAGCGTGCCAGTTCGATGTGGCCCATGGCCTGCTCGGCCGCGCTGTCCCACAGCGTGGTACGGGTGGGTTGCCCTGACAGCGCCTGGAAGCTCAATGGCGTCACGAACTGCTGTGCACCGTCCGTCATCGCCACCTGCACCTGTGCGCCGGCATCGCGAAGGCGTCGGACCAGCTCCAGCGCTTTGTAGGCCGCGATCCCGCCGCCAACACACAACAGCAGCCGGCGACCCTGCAAGGGCCGCTGGAGTACCGGGGAAGCCTTGGGTGAGTCAGCCACCGGGGAAATCCTATGCGCACAAAGACGTTAGCTTAGCCGAAAGCCCCGTATTGGCCCTATTTCCGGCGATATGACCGACGGATATAAGTACATGTGTGACAGCATTTGACGATGCCATCTGTCGTACCCGCCGCGTCCAGCGCGCGGTATCCGAGCCTGTCCGGCCGCTCCGCAGGACCCTGCCTTGCAGATACGCACCATCATCGCCGACGACCACCCGATCATCCTGCACGGCGCACGTGCGATTCTGCGCAATGCGCAGATCGATGTGGTGGGCGAGGCGTCCGGGGGCACCACCCTGCTCGCGCTGCTGCGGCGCCAGCCCTGCGACGTGGTGCTGACCGACCTGACCATGCCGGGTGCCGGTCCGGATGGACCCGAACTGCTCGACTGCATCCATGCCAGTTATCCCTGGCTTCCGCTGGTAGTACTGACCGGCACGGCCAGCCCCAGCGTGCTGGCCACGTTGATGCGGCGGGGCGTGCGGGGCGCGCTCGACAAGGCGGTGGATTTCGATGAACTGGCGCAGGCCGTGCGGACCGCCGCCGCCGGGCAGAGCTACGTATCGCAGAATCTGCGCACGCACCTGCAGGTGCGTGACCTGGCCCACCGGCACCGTCCTGCCGCCCTGTCACAGGGCGAGCGCGATGTGCTTGACGGGCTGCGCCGGGGTCTGACCATCAGCATGATCGCGCGCCAGCGCGGCCGCAGTCCCAAGACCGTCAGCCGGCAGAAGTCCGACGCGATGCGCAAGCTGGGCCTGACCGGCAACCATGAGCTGCATGCCTTTCTGCAGACTTGGCCGATCAAGGGTCCCGCTGCCACCTGACGCGCGAGCGTGTCATGCGCCGACAGCGCCGCCTTCCCGCACAGCGCAGACTGGCCCCATGGCGATCCATGACTGGCCCCCACAGGAACGACCCCGCGAGCGCCTGCTCCGGTCCGGCCCCGGCGTCCTCTCGGATGCCGAGCTGCTGGCCCTGTTCCTGGGCTCGGGCACGTCCGGTCGTGATGCAGTGCAGACCGCCCGTGACCTGCTGGCCAGCCACGGCCCCCTGCGCCGCCTGCTCGATCTGGACGCCTCGCGCCTGGCCCGGTTGCCGGGACTGGGCCCGGCGCGAAGCTGCGTGCTCGCCGCCGCCCTCGAGCTGGCCCAGCGGCACCTGACGGCGCAGCTCGACAAAGGCGAATGCGTCGGCCGCTCGCCGGCCGTGGCCGGCCGCTTTCTCCAGCATCGCCTGCGCGGGCGTGCGAACGAGGTGTTCGTGGCCCTGTTCATGGACAACCAGCATCGGCTGCTGGCGTACGAAGAGCTGTTCCAGGGCACTGTGAACGCGGCATCCATCCATCCCCGCGAGGTGGTGCGGCGTGCGCTGGCGCTGAATGCAGCGGCCGTGATCGTTGGGCACAATCACCCCTCGGGCGATCCGGAGCCCTCGCCGGCCGACCACGAAGCGACGGCGGAACTGCACCACCTGCTGGCGCGGCTGGACGTGCGCCTGCTGGACCATCTGGTGATTGGCGAGGGGCCTCCGGTGTCGTTTGCTGAACGGGGGTGGCTGGAGCCCGTTCGCGTGTCACGCCCGCCCGCATGAACGGGCCAGGCCTGCCAGGGCCTGCTGCCGCCGCCGTGCGGTCCGCCTCCGAAGCTGACCGCTGCCCCGCACGGCGCCTGCCGCCGCCGGGCAGATCGGCTAAAATGGGCGATTCCGCCGCACTCCACAGCAGGCCACGTGAAAAATCTCCTCCGCGCCCTGATCAGCCAGGGCATCGAAGCCCTGCGCGCCAATGGCACCCTGCCCGCCGACTCGCTGCCGCCGGAATTCGTGGTCGAACGCCCGAAGACCCGTGAGCATGGCGACTTCGCCACCAATGCCGCGATGCTGCTGGCCAAGGCCGCGCGCAGCAATCCGCGCGCCATCGCCCAGGCCCTGCTGGACGCCCTGCCGCAGAGCGCGGATGTCAGCAAGGTCGAGATCGCCGGACCGGGCTTCATCAATTTCCACCTCGCGGCCAGCGCGTTCCAGCGCGAAACCGCCAGCGTGCTGAAGGAAGGCAACGACTACGGCCGCAACCTGTCCGGCAACGGCCGCAGCGTCGGCGTGGAGTACGTGTCGGCCAATCCCACCGGACCGCTGCATGTCGGTCACGGCCGCGCCGCCGCCATCGGTGACTGCATCGCCCGCGTGCTGGATGCCAACGGCTGGAACGCCAAGCGCGAGTTCTACTACAACGACGCCGGCGTGCAGATCGAGAACCTGGCGCTGTCCACCCATGCGCGGATCAAGGGCATCCGGCCTGACGCGCCGGGCTGGCCGGAAGGCGGCTACCGCGGCGACTACATCCAGGACGTGGCCGATGCCTACCTGCGTGGCGCCAGCGTGGATCTGGAAGGCACCACCGTGGTCGGCGCCAAAGACCCGGACGACATGGCGGCCATCCGACGCTTCGCCGTGGCCTACCTGCGCAACGAGCAGAACCTGGACCTGGCCGCGTTCGGCGTGGACTTCGATATCTACTTCCTGGAAAGCTCGCTGTACAACGACGGCAAGGTCGCCGAAGCGGTGCAGCGGCTGCAGGACTCGGGCCACACCTATGAAGAGGGCGGTGCGCTGTGGCTGCGTTCCACCGATTTCGGTGACGACAAGGACCGCGTGATGCGCAAGTCCGACGGCACGTTCACCTACTTCGTTCCGGATGTTGCCTATCACCTGACCAAGTGGCAGCGTGGCTATGAGCGCGCGATCACCGAACTGGGCGCCGACCACCACGGCTCGTTGTCGCGCGTGCGTGCCGGCCTGCAGGCGATGGGCGTGGGCATCCCGCAGGGTTGGCCGGAATACGTGCTGCACCAGATGGTCACGGTGATGCGCGGCGGCGAGGAAGTGAAGCTGT
>JAZBLM010000061.1:0-20781 GCA_037033225.1 Pseudomonadota bacterium | reverse complement strand
CAGCGGCCGTCACTACCGCTACGGTTGGTTGACGGCCAGCGGCCGTCACTGCCTCTGCGGCGGGCGACGGCCAGCGGCCGTCATTGCGCTCAGGCCACACCCGCGCCCTTGGCCTGGACGTCGGCGTGGTACGACGAGCGCACCATCGGGCCGGACGCCACGTGGCTGAAGCCCAGCTCGTAGCCGTAGTCTTCCAGCGCCTTGTAGTCCTCCGGCGTCCAGTACTTCAGCACGGGGTGGTGATGCGCGGTCGGCTGCAGGTATTGGCCGATGGTGATCATGTCCACGTCGTGCGCGCGCAGGTCACGCATTGTGGCCTTGATCTGCTCGAACGCCTCGCCCAGGCCGAGCATGATGCCGCTCTTGGTCGGCACGTGCGGGTGCTGCGCCTTGAAATTCTTCAACAGGGTCAGGGACCACTGGTAGTCAGCGCCCGGGCGGACATTACGGTACAGATCCGGCACGGTTTCGATGTTGTGGTTGAACACATCCGGCGGGTTCTGCGCGAGGATCTCCAGCGCGCGCTCCATGCGCCCCTTGCCGCGGAAGTCCGGGGTGAGCACCTCGATGCGGGTGCCGGGCGATTTCGCACGGATGGCGGTGATGCAGTCGACGAAGTGCTGGGCACCGCCATCGCGCAGGTCATCGCGGTCCACGCTGGTCACCACGACGTACTTCAACCCCATGTCGGCCACCGTCTGGCCCAGCGTGGCCGGCTCGTTCGCATCCGGCGGCTTCGGGCGGCCATGGGCCACGTCGCAGAACGAGCAGCGACGCGTGCAGACCTCGCCCAAAATCATGAACGTGGCGGTGCCGTGGCTGAAGCATTCGTGGATGTTCGGGCAGCTGGCCTCCTCGCAGACGGTCACCAGGCGGTTCTCGCGCAGCTTGGCCTTCAGGTTCTGCACGGCGTTGCCAGAAGGTATCCGGACGCGGATCCACGACGGCTTGCGCAACACGGGGGTGTCGGCGAACTGCACCGGCGACCGGTTGATCTTGTCCCCGCCCAGCTGTTTGACGCCGGCCTGCAGCGGGGCAGCGGCGGGAGCGGCGTCGCCCTGCAGCATCTGCAGGGGAATGGTGCGGGCGGTGTGTTCAGTCATGGGATTCCCGGCGGCAACATGGCCGCGTGGTAAGTGTCGGTCAGGCGGACAGGTCCGGCAGCGCGCCGGACGGCTGCAGCTGCAGGCCGAACTGGCGTGCCAGGTTGTCCAGCAGCACGGGCGTTACCGCGGCCATGCCGGAGGGCCCGCCCAAGTCTACCATCGTGGTCACCTGCAGCCCCTGGTAGCCGCAGGGGTTGATCCGGCGGAACGGTTCCAGGTCCATGGCAACATTCAGCGCCAATCCGTGGAACGTGCAGCCGCGGCGCACGCGGATGCCCAGCGCGGCCACCTTGGCATCGCCGACGTAGACGCCCGGCGCACCCTCGCGGCGCTGCGCGCCGATGTTCCACTCGTCCAGCGTATCGATGATGGCCTGCTCGATGCGGCAGACGTAGTCACGCACGCCGACGCCGAGCCGGGGCAGCCGCAACAGCGGATAGACCACGATCTGGCCGGGCCCGTGATAGGTCACCTGACCACCGCGGTCCACGTGCAGCACCGGAATGTCGCCGGGGGCGAGCACGTGCTCGGGCTTGCCGGCCTGGCCCAGGGTGAACACCGGATCGTGTTCGACCACCCAGAGTTCGTCCGGTGTTTCATCGCTGCGCTCGTCGGTGAAACGCTGCATGGCGTGCCACACGGGCGCATAGGCCTGGCGGCCCAGATCGCGGACGATCGCCGGTTGCGGGAGACGGTCCGAAGGCGGTTGACGGCCAGCGGCCGTCACTACCGGGGGCTCGCCCGCAGTCGTTGTCAGAGCGTCCACTTCACTTCCGGGTGCTCGCGCAGCACCTCATGGGCGAGATCGTACTGGGCGCGGTCGCGGGCGCTGAAGGCCATGCGCACCGATACGTACTTGCCATTGGACGAATGCTTCCAGCTGATCTTTTCGCTGAGCACGTCGATGCCGGCGGCCATCAGCAGTCGTGGGAGTTCGACTTCAAGCCCGGCGTTGGCCGCGCCCATGGCGCTGAGCTCGAACTGCCCGGGAAACTGGAAGCCGTGTTCTGGGTTGTCGGACTTGATTTCCATCCGCCCATTATCGGGCCGGTGCGCGGCAAACCCAAGGGGCGGCAGCGCGGCCCAGCGCCCTATCGGCCGTGACGGCCGCTGGCCCTCAGCCCGACACGCCCCGGTAGTGACGGCCGCTGGCCGTCAGGTTTTACGCGAGACCTTGACGGCCAGCGCCCGTCACTACCGAGGAGGAGCCTGTCGGCTCCTCCGCCATCCGCCTTATTTGGCCAACTGCATGGACGTGGAATTGACCCAGCCCTTGTTGCCCATTTCGTCCTCGACCTCCCACATCGTGCCGTCCTTCTGGCCGGTGGGATACAACAGCATGCCGGGTTCCAGGTCACGCACGGCAGCGCCGGTGCCCTTGGAATTGGCCAGCAGGCGGCCCGCCTTGAGCATGGTCACGGCCTGGCTGCTGTTGGCGGCCGAGGCGTCGGCCGGCAGGCCGCCCAGCTCGTTGACCATGTTGGTGTACGCCTGCAGGTAGGCCAGCGTGATGACCTGGCCGAGTTCGGTGTTGGCATAGCCGCCCACGCCCATCGCACCGATGCCACCGCCACCGAACAGGCCGCCACTGCCGCCCCAGCCCAGATCGGTCTTCTTCGAATTGCCTTCAACGATAGCGACCTGCTCCGACGAACGCACGTCGGTCAGGGTCAGGGTGACGTCGGCGGTCTTGCTGCGGAAGTTGAGCCCGCCCACCACCGCACCGGCCTTGCCGCCGATCAGCCCGCCAAGCAGGCCGCCGATCGCATTGCCGCTGGCATTGTTGTTCTGCGAGATCAGGTCGGGCACCAGCACGTAGTCAGCGGCGCGGATCTGGCCTTTGCCGATGTTGGAACGGCCGCGCAGCTCACCTTCCGACGCCAGCGCGCGCTCGGCCTGGGCCGCGGCCATGCCCACGCCACGGTCCACCAGCGTGAAGCACCTGGACTTGTTGACGAAGACCTTGATCAGCTTGGACGGGGCCGGCAGCTGCTGGCCGGTCCACCAGTTCACCGCGTCTTCCGGCTCGATCACCGAGATCGAACCCAGCGGCTTGGTGCACACCGGAATCTGCGCCTGGCCCTGCTTGCTCTGCTCCTGCGCGGAGGTCCGGCTGGAGGCGAAGCTGTCACGCAGGCCAGCCGAGGCCGGTGCACTGGCCGCCATCAGGCCAATGCCGAGCGCAGCGGTGACCACCAGGGTGGCAATCGGATTCTGTTGGGTCATGTCTGTAGTCCAGCGCCGCCGCCCGTTGCAGGCGAAGCGCACTCCATTGGTTGAGAGAGGCCGGGGTCGGCCGACCGTAATCCTTGGTTCCAGCGCCTGCCGGCGCCGGCGCAGAGAATAAGGCACAAGGGCGTCAACGGCAACCGCAGCTGAACAAGGTCCAGGGCCAGGCCGCGGTGTGACGCCTTGCGCAAAAACAATCCCATTGACAGGGAGCGGCAGCGGAATCGGGGCCCGTGCCGGTAGAACGCATCAGGCCGATGACGACGCTCGATTCGATTTCACATCGGCGCTACCGTGGTTGGGCGAAAAACATCAAAACCGCCACCAGGACTTCCATGCTTCCCACGCGTATTGCTGCAGCCCTCGGGCTGACGGGCCTGATGGCCTTCGCCCCTTCCGGCTTCGCCGCCGAGCAGTGCAGCCAGAGTGCCCTGGCCGACCATCCGCCGCAGATCAACTTCCGCGTGGATAACGATCTGTTCGGCGGCGCGGACCAGGACCAGGGCTATACCAACGGCGCGCAGATCACCTTCGTCTCGCCCAACCTGGTGGACTTCACCGACGATCCCTGCCTGCCGCGGCTGGCGCGCTGGGTGAACCGCCATCTGGAAGCGCTGCACCCGGGCGAGTTCGAACAGCAGAACATGATCTTCAGCGTCGCCCAGGGAATTTTCACGCCGAATGATTTCACCCGCCGCGATGTGATCGAGGATGATCGCCCTTACGCTGGCGTACTGGTGGGCAGCTTCGGCTACAACGCCCGTCGTGGAAACTTCCTGCAGACCACCCAGCTGACCGTGGGCGTCGTCGGCCCGTGGGCCTTCGGCAAGGAAGTGCAGGATGGCGTGCATGACCTGCTGGGCGACGACAAATTCCAGGGCTGGGACAACCAACTGCACAACGAACCGGTGGTGATGCTGACCCACGAGCGGATGAACCGCTGGCCGCGCGACGCCACTGACAATGCCAGCGGCTGGGGCTGGGATGCGATCAGTCACTATGGCGGCGCGCTGGGCAACCTGGCCACGCATGCCAACGCTGGCGGCGAAGTACGTTTCGGCTGGAAACTGCCCGACGATTTCGGCAGCACGCCCTTGCGGCCGGCCGGCGAAAACACCTCGCCTTCGCGCGGCGGGCGCCCCAGCGGCTGGTCGTGGCATCTGTTCGCCACCACGGACGCCGCGTGGGTGATCCGGGACATCACCCTGGATGGCAATACGTTCCGCAACAGTCACAGCGTGGACAAGAAAGCCGTCGTGGCCCAGGGCGGCTACGGCATCGCAGTGATGCGTGGGCGCTGGAAATTCGCGGTGGCGCGCTACCACAGCACCAAGGAATTCGAAGGCCAGCGGCAGTCGCCGATCTTCGGCAGCTTCACCATCAGCCGGTCGCTGTGACCGGCTGACGACCCCGGCCGGCACCGCATCCGCTGCCCAGAAAGCTGGGCGGCGCAGCGTTCGCGTGCCCGCTGGCGAGGCCCGTATCAGCGGTTGCGCAGTATCCGCCGCATCAACTTGCGGCGGGTACGTTTGCGCTGGCGGCGCGCCGAATACTCTTCGGCGAACGAGAACACGAAGCGGCAGGCAAACATGAGGATGGGAGTGATCTCTTTCATGACGCTATCGTCCCCCTGCCAAGCCTTCCGTCACATCGGACAGGTCCCAATCCACGCGCCCCGGCGCACCGCTCGTCCCTTCACCAGCCGAAGCCGCCACCCAGGCCGATCGACCTGTCGTCGCCGCTGAACGCTCCGCCCACGGTCAGGGTGGCCCGCTCGCTGATCGCCCGCTGGTAGCCCAGCGACAGGGCCGATTCGCCGCCCTGGAAGCCTACGCCCACACCCACCCGGTTGTCCGTGCGCACACCTGCCGCACTGGTGGCCATGGTCAGCATGGCGGTACCCATCGCGCCCTGCCGGTCGATCCGGCGATCCATGCCGCGCAGCCGCTGGTCGACGTCGCCGCGCAGTGCCTCGAAGCTGTCATCCAGTGCCTGCACCCGGCCATCGGTGTAGGCGTTGGCTGACGCAATGCCGCGATCCAGCTGGCCCTTGTTGACCGCATCGGTGGCTTCGGTGCCATCGGCCACGTGGGTGATCTGACGTTCGGCACCGACGCTCCCCACCGACACGCTGTTGACCCGGTCCGCCACCGATCCCGCGCCGAGCGCCACCGAATTGGCTGCACTGGCGACGGCCCTGTCCCCCACGGCCGTGGCGTCCACACCGCTGGCGACGGCACCTGCGCCAAGCACCGGCAAGGTCTCCGCCGGTGCGGGCGCGGCGATGCCCGGATCCGCCTGCGAGGGCCCCCCTGGGAACGATGCCGCGCCCAGCGAGCGTCCGCGCGCGTTGGCCGCCATGCGACGGTCCACCTCGGTCAACCTGGCGTCCAGTGCACCCAGGGCACTGCCCACATCGGAGTAGGTCTTCGACTGGACAGTGAAGCCCGGGGCAGTGAAGGTTCCCAGCAGGCCCAGGCTGGCGCCGCCGCCGATCAGCTTCACCGACTCGCTCAGCGCCTGGTAGAGCTGGCCGCCGTTGATCGCCTGCAGGCTGCCGGCCGCCACCCGGCCTGCGGCCAGATTGCCGATTACCGTACCCCGCGTACCACCGAGGGTGGCGGTGGCCAGGCTGTCGTTGTCGTACGTCAGCACGGTCAGGATCGAGCCGCCGGCTGGGTCCAGCACACCGGCCGCACGCAGCTGCGCGATCGTCACCGCTTCATCGTCCTTGAGGCCATTGGCCAGGCCGGTCAGCCGGCGGGCGCCGGCCGTGCCGCGCAGGTCCACCTGGTCGCCCGCCAGTGCCTTGGCCACTTCCACCTTGCCCTGCGCCGCATTGAACGTCACCAGACCCGGGGCGTTCTCCAGCCCGCGCACGCGCTCGTTGGTGGCGAACAGCTGCGCGCCGTTGACCGCGTCGGTGCTGCTGGCGCTGAGGGTGCCGGCGCTGAGATTGAACAGCTGCCGGGTGAAGCCGCTGCCGTCGGTGGCGTCGCTGCCGATGGATACCGCATTGCCGCGGTTGGCCACGCTGTAAGTGCCCAACGCCACGCTGGACACACCCGTCGCCCGCGATGAATGGCCCAGCGCGCTGGACAGGTTGCCCGAGCCGTTGGCGTGCGCTCCCAGCGCCACCCCGCGCTGGGAGAACGCGGAGTCGCCGATCGCCACGGACGCCGAACCGGCATTGGAGGCGTTGGCGCCGACGCTGATGGAGCCGATCCCTGCGGCGGACGCCTGGGTTCCCATCGCAATGGAGTTGACCGATGCCCTGACCCCGCCGGCGCGGGTCGCAGCGCCCTCGCCGATCGCAATGCTGCCGGCCACCCCGGCAGAGGCCGCCTGCCCGGTGCTGTTGATCTTGACGTAGGGGCTGGGCGCAGCGATCGCGCTGACCGCTTTGTTCAACTGGTCCAGGTTGACTGCATCGGTGCCCGCCGTGCCCGCCGCAAGATCGGTGATGCGGTTGTTGCCGAAGCTTGCTATCGAATCAAAGCGGGCCCGGCCCTCGACGGCAATGCCGGCCTCGCCGCGCAGCAGCAGGCGGCCATCCTTGAAGCCCTGTACCAGCGCGCTGCTCTGCAGCGATCCATTGGATCCGACCGTCCCTTCGCCATTGCTCAGGGCGAAGGAATAGTAGCCTCCGCACAGCGAGGAGGCCGACGTTCCCAGGTGATTCCACAACCGGCCGGTGCCGCCCAGTCCCCCGTTGGGACACAGCGACAGGGTGCCGCCACTTGCCGCCGCCAGGTGCGGAACAGATCCAAGCAGGGGCATGCTCGCCAGCGCCATGATGCGGGCGATGGTGCGTGTACGCACCAGGCGCGTCGACACGGCAGCGCGGTCGGTTGTACGGAACATCAGATTCATGCGGACGGGCTCGTTCAGGCGGCGCCGCGCGCGGAACGCATCGGGCACTGCGGTACGGGAAGGCCCGGCGCTGCGTCGGCGGCGGTCGCCGCAGACACCGCACAGGGATGGGAATCCGCTACGTTCAGACCCATCCCGTTCGCCCGACATCGGACCAGGCCGATGCACCGCCAGAACAGAAAAACCCGCGACCTTTCGGCCGCGGGTTTTCGTTTTACCCCGGGAGCCGTCGCTCCCGGTCACACGTTACCGCACTGCTTACCAGCTGAAACCGGCACCGGCAGACATGCTCTTGTCGCTGCCACTGAACGCACCACCCAGCGAGACAGAGATGTTCTTCTTCTCGCCCAGCACGCGCTGGTAGCCCACGGCCAGGGCCGAACGACCGTTCTGCTGGCCGATGCCCGCACCCACGCGGTGCTCGCCTTCCAGGCCCGCCGTATTGATCGCCATACCGGCGTACGCCGCACTGATGGCGCCCATGCGGTCGATTCGCTTGTCCACGGCCTGGAAGCGGCCGTTGGTCCAGTCGCGTTCGGCGGTGAAGCGGTCTTCCATCTGCTGCACGTTCACCGCATCGGTCGGACGGGTACCCGTCGCCACGTTGCTGATGACACGCTCGTTGCCTGCAGCGCCCACCGACACCTCGCGGTCACGGTCAGCGGTGGAGCCGCTGCCGATGGCGACCGAGTCATTGCCCGTTGCCGTGCTGCCTTCGCCGATCACCACCGACCGGTCACCGGCGCCCGGGCCGACCAGGCCACTGTCACCGCCGCCGTTGCCACCACCGCTGCCGATGGTGCCGTCGCTGATGCCCTGCTCGATGGTGCCGACGCGACCGTCCAGGCCGTTGAAACGCGCCTCCCAGTCGGCCTTGACCTCGAACAGCTGGCCACCGTTGATCGCCTCACGGCTGCCTGCCGCGACCAGGCCGTTGCCCAGGTTGGCGATGACGGTGCCGTTGGTACCGCCCAGCGTGGCGCGGGCCAGGTCGTCGCCGTCATACGTCAGCACGCTGAGCGTCTGGCCGCTGACCGGATCGATCGCACCGGCTGCACGCAGCTGGGCGATGGTGACCGCATCGTCGGCCTGGGTGCCGTTGGCCACGCCGCTGACGCGACGCTTGCCCTCGGTGCCTTCCATGTCCACCACGGTCCCGCCGACGTCCTTGGCGACCTGCACGTTGCTGGTCGTTGCATCGATGGTGACCAGACCGGCGGTGCCGTTGGACAGGTTGTTGACGATGGTGCTCAGGTTGGTGACATCGCCTTCGGTGGTGGTCAGGCGACCATCCAGTCCGGTCAGCGAGGTGTCCACCGCGTCGAACGCATCACCCACATTGGCGTAATCACCGTCGCCGATGGTGTACTTCGGCGCGGAGACCGTGCCATCGGTATTGACCACCGAACCGCCGCCCAGCGCCGTTGCCACCGAGGTGGCCGTGCCGTGCAGCTGGGCGCCGTTGATGGCGTCCATGCTGGTGGCCGTGACCGCACCGGCCTTCACGTTGCTGATCGTGGTGCCTTCTTCGCCAGCCAGCGCGATTTCGCCCTTGTCGGCATCGGTGTAGGCCACCGCCAGCGGGTCGGCTGCGCCGCCTTCGCCGATCTGGTCCACGCGGGTGGTCAGGTTCTGGATGTTGGTCGTGTTGGCGGTGGTACGGCCATCAATGTTGGTCAGCGCCTGACCGACGTTGTTGTACGTGTTGTCACCGATGGAGAAGCTCGGTGCGGTGATGGTGCCATCGGCACCGACCGCCGCGCCGCCGCCGATGGCACTGGCGATGCCCTTCAGCTGGAACACGTTGACCGCGTTGGTGTCGGCGATACCCGCCGCCACGCCGGTCAGGCGACGCGATACGGTAGCGCCCTGCGAGGTGCCGCTGAAGTCAACGGTGGTGCCCGCCAGGTCCTTGGCCACGGTCAGACCGCCTGCATTGGCGTTGGCTGTGGCGTCGTACTGCACCAGGCCGATGCTGCCGTTGGTCAGGTTGGTGATCGTCGTGTTGACCGCGCCGATTGCCGTACCCACGTCGTGGTGCGTCGTATCGCCGATGACGTAGCTCGGCTCGGTCACCTTGCCGTCGGTACCCACGGTGGCGCCACCGCCCAGGGCCTTGGCTACCGAGTCCGCCGTGTCATACAGCTGCTTGCCGTTGATCGCATCGGAGCTGGTGGCGCTGACCGCACCGGCCGCCACGTTGCTGATCTTCGTGCCGGTCTCAGCGTCGGCGTTGCCCAGGGTGATGCTGTCGCGGTCGGTGTTGGTGTAGGACACAGCCAGCGGATTGGCCGCGCCGCCGCCGTTTTCGCTGACATACGCCCTCAGCTGGGTGAGGTTCACCGCATCGGTGTCCGCCGTACCCGCAGCCACGTTGGTGATCTGGCGCTGCTGCGTGGCCGAACCGACCGAGACCGTGTGGGCACGGTCGGCAGCGGAGCCGGCGCCCAGTGCCACGGAGTTCAGTGCAGCGGCCGCGACGTTGGCCCCACGGCCCAGAGCGATCGAGCCGGTAGCCGCAGTATTGACCGATGACGCCGAGCCGATGGCGATGGCATTTTCCGATGCAGCATTGGCGGTGTTGCCCAAGGCAATCGCGTTGGTGCCCGCAGCACGGGCGTTGAAGCCACTTGCCACCGCATAGTTGCCCGACGCAATGGTGCCGTTGCCCAGCGACACGGAGTTGACGGCTGAAGCCTGCGCGGTGCCCATGGCCAGTGCGCCGGTGGCGGTCGCCTTGGCGTCACCGCCGATGGCTACAGCCTGGGTACCGGTCGCCTGGGCGTCTGCACCGATGGCGGCAGAGAAGCTGCCGGTCGCGTTGGCGCCGGAGCCGATGGCAACGGCGGAGGTGTCGGCCGCAACGCTCGCTTCGGACGACCCGGCACCGGCATCGATCTTCAGGTATGCATCGTCCACGGCGGCCAGCGTACCCGCGCTCATCGACGAGATCTTGTTGTTGAACTCGTTCAATGCGTTCGTGGTGGTGGTGGTGACACCGACCACCAGGTCGTTGACCTGGCCGATGGTTGCTGCATCGCTGTTTGCCTGGCCATCGGCCACATTGGTGATGCGACGCACCAGGCCGCTGGCTGCGTTACCCACCGAAACCGTGTTCAGGCCATTGGCCACCGAACCGATCCCCAGCGCCACCGAGCCGTTCGACGCTGCGGAAGCCGGAGTGCCTTCACCCGCACCGGCAAAGTAGGGGTTGGCCACTCGAGCGTTCAGCTGGCCCAGATTGACCGCATCGGTATCGGCCGTACCCGCAGCGACGCCGGTCAGACGACGATTGATGGCGGCGTTCTCCGCGTTCTTGCCGCGGAAATCAACGGTGGTTCCAGCCAGGTCTTTGGCCACCGTCACGCCACCGGCATTGGCGTTGGCCGTTGCGTCGTACTGCACCAGGCCGGCGGTGCCCTGGAGGAGATTGTTCACGTCGCCCTGCAGGCTGGTGACGCTGGTGTTGATCGTGGAGATGGCACCGGTATTGGCCTTGGTGCGGCCGTCGATGTTGCCCAGCGCTTCGCCTACGTTGTGGAAGTCGGTGTCACCCACGTTGAAGGTCGGTGCGGTGATGGTGCCATCGGCTGCCACGGCCGCCCCGCCACCGATGGCGCTGGCGATACCCCTGACCTGGCCAACATTGGCGGCATCAGTATTGGCCGTACCCGCCGCTACACTGCTGAGCTTGCGGTCAATCGCATTGCCTGCGGCATCTTCACCGGCGAAATCAAACGTGGTTGCATCCCGATCAGCCGCCACGGTCAGCTTCTTGTTTTCTTCGTCGTACACCACCAGGCCGGCGCTGCCTGCAGACAGATTGTTGACGATCTCGGTGAGGTTGGTCAGGTCGCCCTTGGCGCCAGTCAACGAAGTGTCAATAGCACCAATGGCGCGGCCGACGTCGTGATAGGCAGTGTCGGCCACGCTGTAGGACGGTGCTGAAACGGTGCCGTCCGCGTTCACCGTAGAAGTACCGCCCAAGGCGTCCGCGACACTCTTCGCGGTGCCCTTCAGCTGGCCGAAATTGACCGCATCGGTATCGGCCGTGCCCGCAGCGACGCCGAGCAGACGTCGCTGGATCGCGGCGTCATCTGCGCCCTTGCCGGTGAAATCAACCGTCGTGCCAGCCAGATCCTTGGCCACGGTCACGCCACCGGCATTGGCGTTGGCCGTTGCGTCGTACTGCACCAGGCCGGCGGTGCCCTGGAGGAGATTGTTCACGTCGCCCTGCAGGGTGGTGAAGCTGGTGTTGATCGTAGTGATGGCATCGGTATTGACCGAGGTGCGGCCATCGATGTTGTCCAGCGCTTCACCTACGTTGTGGAAGTCGGTGTCGCCGACGTTGAAGGTCGGCGCGGTGATGCTTCCATCGGCTGCCACACCCGTGCCGCCACCGATGGCGCTGGCGATATCCTTCAGCTGACTGACGTTCACCGCATCGGTGTCCTGACTGCCGGCACCGACGTTGACGACCTGCCGGTTAGCGGCTGCCGTGCCCACGGAAACGGTATTGGCACGGGTGGCGGACGAGTTGGCGCCCAACGCGACTGCATTGGATGCCGTGGCGGTCACTTGGGCGCCACGGCCCAGCGCGACGGAATTCGTCGCCTCTTCGGCGATGGTGGCCGTGGCACCGATGGCGATGGCGTTGGCGGCCGCCGCCGAGGCGGTGTTGCCCGAGGCAACGGCATTGGTGCCCGCGGCGCGCGCATTGAAGCCCGATGCGACGGCATTGTTACCTGCCGCAATCACGCCGTTGCCCAGCGCCACGGCATTGGTACCTGTCGCGTCAGCGCTGCCCATGGCCAGCGCGCCGGCGGCGGTGGCGTGGGCATCACCGCCGATGGCCACGGCCTGGTTGCCGGTCGCTCGGGCATCGGCACCAATGGCGGCGGAGAAGCTGCCGGTGGCCGTAGCACCCGAACCGATCGCCACAGCGGAGGTATCTGCCCCCACCGTGGCCTGCGCCGATCCTGCGGAGGAATCGATCTTCAGGAAGGCATCGTCCACGGCGGCCTGGATGCCCATGTCCGACAGCGCGGCGATCTTGTTGTTCACCTCGTTGATCGAGTTCTGGGTGCTCATGGTCGTGCCCGTGACCAGGTCATTCAGCTGCCCAACGGTCGCGGCGTCGGAGCGGTTCGAGCCATCGGCCACGTTGGTGATGCGACGCACCAGACCGGTGCTCGCATTACCCACCGAGACGGTGTTCAGGTTATTGGCCACCGAGCCGAGGCCCAGTGCGACCGAGCCCTGCGACGTCGCGCTGGCCGCGACACCTTCGCCAGTGCCACCGATGTAGGGGTTGGCGGCCGGTGCCACGTTGGCTACGGCGGTGGTGAGCTGGTCGAGATTGACCGCGTCGGTACCCTCGGTGCCGGCGGCAACGTTCTTGAGCTGCACGGTGCCGCTGCCGTTGCCCAAGGTGACCTGGCGGTAGTTCGGGGTCTTGTCGGCATTGCGGTCATACGTGACGGCGGCGATGGTGCTGCCGTCGTCATCGGACAGCCCGCTGTCCTTGAGGCGACCGTCCAGGTTGGTCAGTGCATCACCCACGGTGCTGCGATCGGCACCGCCGATGTTGTAGGTCGGGCCGGTGACGGCACCGGTGGTGGTGTTGATGGTCGCACCGCCACCCAAGGCGTCGACGACCGGCTTCAGCTGCGCGATGTTGACCGCGTCGGTGTTGGCGGTACCGGCGGCCATGTTGACGATGCGGCGGGTGACACGGTCTGTCTCTGCGGTGTTGCCAACGGACACGGTGTCCGCATCGGTTGCGACCGAGTTGTGGCCCAGCGCGACCGAGTTGGTCGCATTTGCCTCGACACGCGCGAAGCGACCAAGCGCAGCAGAGCTGTTCCCGATCGCTGCCGCACCCGGGCCTATTGCGATCGCACGGTCGCCTGTGGCGTTGCTCTCAGTACCAATCGCCACAGAGCTTCGTGTCGCAGCGTTGCTTTGATCACCAATAGCCACTGAGGAGATGCCCAATGCCTTGCTAAAAACACCAAACGACAGCGCCCGGCCACCCGTAGCGTCGCTGCTGGCACCAATCGCCACACTATTGTCGGCCGTAGCTTCGCTGCTGACACCAATCGCCACACTATTGTCGGCCGTAGCAGTGCCTCGATTGCCGATTGCCACCGCATTCACGCCACTTGATGCAGCGCGATTGCCCAAGGCCACTGCCTGGCCGCCCCGTGCACTCGCCCGCATACCGATTCCTACACTGTTAACAGCCGTAGCTTCAGCACCGCCGCCCAGCGCGACACTTTGCGCGCCTGCTATCGAGCTATAGCCGATTGCGGTTGACAGCGCACCAGTGGCGCTTGCGTTTGCACCCACGCCCGCAGCTGAGCTACCGAAAGAAATCAGATCGGCCAGCTGCGTGGCAGTTGCCATCGTGCCGATGCCGCCGGAAGCGACCGACGTCCTTGCGCTGGCCTTGCAGCGCAGGCCGTCCTCGGAGATCGTTTCGTTGATATCGCACTGCAGCGCTTCCGGGGAATCGGCAGCCATCGCGGCGCCGGCCGGCAGGGTCAGGGCGACCGCCATGGCGCTGGCCAGGCGGGTGCGGTTCTTCTTGCCGCGCGAAGCGGTCAGCTCCGACGCGACCGCCCACGTACCCGTCGATACGTTGAAAATGAGCTTGTATACAGCGTTCATCTTGATGATTCCCTAGAAATGCGCCCGTGGGGCGGGCAGGAAACGACGTTGGTGTGGTCGCTTTTTGCCCAGGGTTCCCCGGGCATGCCGCCATGGTTGCGAAACGTCGCCATGCGCCCCATCGGTCGCGTCTTAAAAGGCGCAACCGACACGCGATGTCGGGCGGTCGTATGGGAACCGTTAAGTGAAATCGAGAGCGATCAGCGACGGCGTGCCCGTGGTTCTACGGTCAGTGCGTCCAGCAGCTGGCGCCGCGCGGCGCGGCGGCGTGGCGAGGTGACGTTGCGGACGAAGCCGCGTACACGCACGGAGATGGCGCGGACGAGACGAAGAATCAGGTTCATGACGCGTTTCCGTGGCGAACAAGCAACGGAGTGTCGGCACTGCCTGTTGCATGTCCCATCGGACGCGTCTGGAACAGCGCAGCAGCAGGCCTGCGCGACGGGATTGTCGTTCAGGGGCGACCGTGGAGATCGTCGTCGATGTGTTCGGCCAGGACGCGGGCGGCGTGCCAGAGGCCGTCCCTGTCCGTGTCGGGCAGGCCGTGATGGGGTGAGGCATCGCGAGCGGTGAGGTGCGCCGCATGCAGCAGACGCAGCACGCTGGTCAGACCGGCCAGGCCGCGGCTTGCGCGTGCCATGTCGTGGCAGCGGCCCGGATGCAGTTCGCGCTCCAGCCAGGCCGTACCGTCGGCGCTCTGCGTCGATTGCATCTGCTGCAGGTGGGTGATCAGTGGCGGGGCGACGCCGTCGCCTTCCTGCTGGATCAGCTTCGCTTCGATGCGCTGCAGATGATGCGGGGCCAGGTGCCGTGCGGCATCGCCGAGCAGGGCATGCAGGCGCGCGTGTTGCGTGACAGGGGTGTCCATGCGGCAGACCTCGCAGTGCGTTGGGCCACCGGCGCTGCAGCGCGGGTGGCGGACGGTGCGGGTTGGCATACCGGTGAGTAGTGCAGCAACGAGATTGCGAACCGGCGGGTCCCCGGGGACCCCCACGCACCGTCCGCCGCAGTTGCGGCAGTTGGTGCATTCTCCTTGGTGCGGCGAGCGCATCAAGTCTCGTTGCGATAACACTCTTGCGGGATGCCAATCCCGGCTGGCGATGGGGCAACCAGCCGGACCAGAGTGCAGGTGGTAGGCGGGATGCGTCCATCAGGCAATCTGCAGAAACGCTGTCGGGGCCGCGCGCGGTTCCTGGCGGATGATGGCGGTGCGGGTGCGGTAGCAGCGCCCATGAAAAAGCCCGCGATTTTCGTCGCGGGCTTTTGGAGGCGTGCAGGGAGGGATGACCGCCAAGAGCTGACGGCCAGCGGCCGTCACTACCTGGGGCCGCGGGTCATTCGGATTCCCACCACATCCAGAAGCTGTCCCACAGGCGCTTGAAGAAGCCGGCTTCTTCCACTGCGGCGATCGCTACCAGCGGCGCCTGGGCGACGACCTTGCCGTCCAGGGTGACCTTCAGCGTGCCGACCTGCTGGCCGGCGGTGAACGGGGCCACCAGCGACTTCGGCACGTCGATGCTCGGCTTCAGATCATTGTAGCGGCCGCGCGGCAGGCTGACCAGCATCGGCTGGGCCACGCCCAGCTGCACGTTGTCGGCCTTGCCCTTCCACACCTTGTGCTCGGCCACGACCTTGCCCGGCTCGTACAGGCGATGGGTTTCAAAGAAACGGAAGCCCCAGTTCAACAGCGCCAGGCTGTCATCGGCGCGCTGCTTCTCCGACGCACCGCCCAGCACGACGGCGATCAGGCGCTGGTCGCCCCGCTGCGCCGAGCTCATCAGGCAATAACCTGCGGCCGAGGTATGACCGGTCTTGATGCCGTCCACGCTGCCATCGCGCCACAGCAGCAGGTTGCGGTTGGGCTGCTTGATGCCGCCAACAGTGAATTCCTTCACCTTGTTGTAGGCGTAGGTCTCTGGATAGTCGCGCACGAAGGCGCGGCCGAGCAGCGCCAGGTCATGCGCGGTGCTGTGATGGCCTTCGGCGGTCAGGCCGTGGGCGTTGACGAAGTGGGAGTTCTTCATGCCGATCTTCGCGGCATAGCTGTTCATCAGCGAAGCGAAGGCTTCCTGGCTGCCGGCCACGTGCTCGGCCAGGGCGATGGCCGCGTCGTTGCCGGACTGGATCGCCATGCCTTTTTCCATGTCTTCCAGACGCGCCGTCTGGTTGACCGGGAACCCGCTGTAGCTGCCGTCGGTGCCGGCGCCGCCTTCGCGCCAGGCGCGTTCGCTCATCATGACCTGGTCGTCCGGCTTGACCTTGCCGTTCTTCACTTCAGCGGCGATGACATAGCTGGTCATCACCTTGGTGATGCTGGCCGGCGCCAGCTGGGCGTCGACGTTCTCGCCGGCCAGGATCTGGCCCGACGCATAGTCCATCAGGATCCAGGCCTTGGACACGCTGGGAACCGGCGCAGGCGGCGTGGCCACTGTGGTGGGCGCGGACGCAGCAGCCGGCGTCGGGGCAGCCGGGGTCGGCAGCGCGGTCTGGGCGTGGGCCAGGCCGACCACCAGGGTGGCGGCCAGCGCGGTGGCGGCAAAACGGAATTTCATGGGCGGGCAGGCTCCTGGAGCGGCCAAGATGGGAAGGGAAACGACCGCCATTGTAGGCGGTCGGGTAGGCGGGCGCGGCGGCCGCTCAGGGCACGCCGGGGGAGGTCATTCCTTGACGATCTGCGGGGAGCCGAAGCCCAGGCCGGCGATGCGGCCGGCAAGTTCGGCGGCGTTGGCATGGTCGTTGGCCGGCACGCGCAGGCGCCACAGGGTGCGGCCGCCGGTGGCGATGTCGCTGATGGTGGCGCCGACGATGCCGGCGGCGGTCAGCTGGCCCTGCGCGCGGGTGGCGTTGTCACGGCTGGCGAAGCTGGCGACCTGCAGGAGGACGTTGCCGAGGACCTGTTGGGAAATCGTGGTGGGAGATGCGGCGGGTTTTGCGGGTTGACGGGCAGCGGCAGTCGCTACGGGGGTTTCCGCGGAAGTGGATCGGCGGCCGGCGGCGGTCGCTGCCGCGGTGGTGGGTTGACGGCCAGCGGCCGTCACTACCGCGGCCTTGCCGGTGGCGACGCGCACGTTGTTGTCCTGCATCCAGCGGTCGAAGTTGTCGGCCGAGCCGGGCTTGGCATTGTCGGCGATGCGGTAACGGTAGGCTTCCGGGCCTGTCTGACGTGCCGGGGCCGCCGGCCGCGCGGCAGCGGTCGCGACGGCGCGGGCAGGCGCTGCTGATGCAGTGCGTGCCGCAGCGGAGGTCGTCGCAGCGGCCGTCGGCGTTGCCGGCAGACGGTTGACCAGGCTGTCGATGGCCGAAGGCGCGGCCTCCTTGGCGGCCACCATCGTGGTGGCGCGGCGTTCGGCGGCGGTCGGCCTGGCGCTGGCCAGCAGATTGCCCTCGCCCGGCTGCAGCGCGCGTACTTCCACGTTGCCGGTGCCGCGCTGGGTGATGCCCAGGCGCACGGCGGCGGCGTAGCTGAGGTCGATCACGCGTCCGTCGTGGAACGGGCCGCGGTCATTTACCCGCACGATCACCGACTCGCCGTTGTCCAGGTTGGTCACGCGGGCGAAGCTGGGCAGCGGCAGCGTTTTGTGGGCGGCGGTGAACTGGTACATGTCGTAGACCTCGCGGTTGGAGGTCAGGCGGCCGTGGAACTTGGCACCGTAGTACGACGCGGTGCCCTTTTCGGCATAGCCGCGGGTGCTGTCCATCACCTTGTACTTCTTGCCCAGCACCTCATAGGGACTGCGGTTGCCGATCGCCGACCGCGCCAGGTCCTGCACTTCCGGCTCCGGGATGCAGGCCACGTTGGGGATGTAATCCGGCGTGGTGTCCTTCACCCCCGGCTTGTACAGTCCGCCGGCCGTGTAGTTGCCGCGCGTGGCCAGGTCTTCGGCGGCCGCTGCGTAGGGCGAGCCATCCGGGCAGTGGGCCGGCCGGCTGCTGCCTTTGCCCTGCACCACCGCCCCGCTCGGCTTGCCCGGGCCGCTGGCGGTTCCACCGGGTTTTTTCGGCGCGCTGCTGCAAGCGGCCAGCGCAAGGATCAACGCTCCGGGGACCCACCATCTGATGTTCATGCCGGCGGCAGCTCCTGTCCTGCGATGGCCTGGGACAGCTGGAACACGGCCATCGCGTACATTTTCGAGATGTTGTAACGGGTGATTGCGTAGTAGTTCTGGAAGCCCAGCCAGTACTGCCTGCCGGTGCTGCCTTCCAGCGTGATCGGCGTGGCGGTGGCGCCTGGCTGCACGGCGGCGCTGGGCTGGTAGCCGCGTGCGGCAAGCTCCTGCAGCGACCACGTCGGCGCCCATTCGGTCGGATTGAACGCTTCGCGGCCGTCGGCCAGCGTGGCCGGCACCGCGACCTGTCCACCGCGCACCCAGCCGCCCTTCTTGACGAAGTAATTGGCGATGGACGAGAACACGTCGTCGTAGCTGGTGAACAGGTCGCGGCGACCATCGCCGTTGCCGTCCACGGCGTAATCCAGATAGCTGGACGGCATGAACTGGCCCATGCCCATGGCGCCGGCGTAGCTGCCTTTCAGCGTGGTGATGTCGAGCTTTTCATCGCGCGCCAGCACGAAGGCCTTGGCCAGCTCGTCGCGGAAGAACAGTTCGCGGCGGACTTCGCGTTCCAGCTTGGCCGGATCGCCGCTGCGCGGGTAATAGAAGGCCAGCGTATACAGCGCATCCAGGACGCGGTGGCTGCCGGTGTTGGCGCCATAGCTGGTCTCCACGCCGATGATCGATACGATGATTTCGGCGGGCACGCCGGTGCGCTGCTGCACGCGCATCAGCTCATCGCGGTGCTCGGCAAGGAACTTCCTGCCGCCGTCGATGCGCCCCTGGGTAATGAAGATCGGCCGGTATTCGTTCCATGGCTTCACCCGTTCGGCGGGGCGGGACATGGCGGCGATGATGGGCTGGCGCACCTGCGCCTGGTCGAGGACGGAGGTGATGTAGGCCGGATCCAGCTGGTGGGCAGCGGCGGTATCGCGGATGAAGTTGGCGCGGGCGGTTTCGAACGGGACCGGGGTCAGGTCGACCGGAGGCGCGGTGGCAGCGGCCGCTTCGGGCGCGGCTTCTGCCGGACCCTTGCCGTTGTGACCGGGGGCCGGCTTGTGCGGCGCCACGGAAGCCTGCGAAGGCGATGGAGGACTCGACGGCTGGGTCGCGCAGGCGACCAGGCCGAGGGTGAGCATGCAGGCCAGAGTACGTCGGATCATCGCCGCAGGTTAGCAGGTCATGGATGAAATAAAACCCCTAACACCATGAATAGCAAAGGATTGGTTAATCAACCCCGTCTTTTGTAAAACCCGCGTGAATCGCGGCCGTTTCGTGCATGTACTTCGATAACGGACAAGCCGGTTGCGCCCCCATCCCCCGATGGACGCAACCGGCCTGACGGACCATCCAATGCTGATGCCTGCGTCTCCCCAGAGCAGGCAGCAAAACGTGAGGTCGTACTGCGGGTCGCCAGCCGGTCGGCGTAAAGATGAACGCGCCCCTCTGACGGGCGCCATTGTGCAGGGCGATTGCGACAAGTCCATTGATTCCGATCAACAGAGTCGGGAACTGTGATGCGCAGCACGCTTGCAATGTGAAATCTTCATCCCCGGGCAACGAACCCTGACGGGTGAAGACAGCGGACGATGGACAAGCCGCCATCCCTGGCTGGTGTGCCGGCGTCAGCCGGCAGCCAGGCGCCTCACCGGTAGCCGCCGTGTACCGGATTGTGGCTCCGCACCGCCATCACCAGGCCGAAGCCGGCCAGCAGCGAGACCGCCGAGGTGCCGCCATAGCTGATCAACGGCATAGGCACGCCGACCACGGGCAGCAGCCCGGAAATCATGCCGCCGTTGACCAGCACATAGACGAAGAACGCCAACCCGGTCGCACCGGCCAGCAGGCGCGAGTAGGAGTCGCGGGACTGGCTGGCGATCCACAGGCAGCGCCCGATGACCACCAGGTACAGCGCCAGCACCAGCGCTACCCCCATCCAGCCGAACTCTTCGCTCAGCACGGAGAATGCGAAGTCCGTCGTCTGCTCCGGAATGAAGTTCAGGTGTGACTGCGAACCCTGCCCCCACCCCTTGCCCTCCAGCCCGCCCGAGCCGATGGCGATCTTGGACTGGATGATGTTCCAGCCGGCGCCCAATGCATCCATTTCAGGATCCAGGAACATCATGATGCGGTCCTTCTGGTACGGCATCAGCAGCCAGAACCAGGCCACCGGGGCCACCGCCGCCACGCCGCCCACCCCCAGACCGACCCACCACCACGGCAGGCCGGCCAGCAGCAGCACGAACACACCACTGGCGGCGATCAGCACGCCGGTGCCGAAGTCGGGCTGCAGCATCACCGCCGCCGTCGGCACGCCGATGATCAGCAGGCTGACCAGCACGGTGTTGAAACGCGGTGGCAGCGGCATGCGGTGCAGGTACCAGGCCACCATCATCGGCAGGCTGACCTTCAGCAGCTCGGCCGGCTGCAGGTAGAACAGCTTCAGGTCCAGCCACTGGCGACCGTATTTGCCGGTGCCGATGGCGAATACCGCCAGCAGCGGGATCATCGAGATGGCGTAGATCATCGGCGTCGCCGAACGGATACGCAGGATCGGCACGCGCGAGATGCCCCACATCGCCGCCAACCCGACGGCGAAGCGCGCGCCCTGGGCGAACACCAGCCCATCGCCACCCGCGCTTTTCAGCGTCGCCAGTCCGATCAGCATCAGCGCACCCAGCGACGCGCACAACATCCAGTCCAGGGTGCTGAAGAAGCGCCCCAGCATATCCCCGACCCAGCGCAGGAAATCCTTCATCGTCCCGGCTCCGTGTGCGATGGCCGTCCGGCAGGCGCCGGGGAAGGCGCCGGGGCTGCCGGCGTGGCGGGTGCGGCCGATGCCGGCAGCGCCG
>JAZBLM010000060.1:0-20805 GCA_037033225.1 Pseudomonadota bacterium | reverse complement strand
CTCCCGACCGCCTGGTTCGTAGCCAGGTACTCTATCCAACTGAGCTACGGGCGCCTGTGACAGCGAATTTTCCATTTCCACATCAACGGCGGCGTCGATGTTCCTGTTGATGGTGCGCCCGGAGAGATTCGAACTCCCGACCGCCTGGTTCGTAGCCAGGTACTCTATCCAACTGAGCTACGGGCGCCCTGCAACAGGAGCGGAATTATGCGGATTACTGCTGCATCCGTCAACGCTTTTGTGAAGGCCAGGGTTGAAGGGAGCGCGTCAGCTGCGCGCAGACGGCCTGCGGCGCCTTCATCCAGCGGAAGTGGTCCGCGCGCGTGCCCAGCGTGGCCGCATCCAGCACGCTGCAGGTTGCGTGGACCTGCGGCAGCTTGGCCAGCAGCGCACGCATCGATCCCGGCGGCGCCAGCCAGTCGTCGGCCATCAGCACGGCGCAGGCCTGCGCCTGCACGCCGCGCAACTGGGCTTCAAGGTCTTCCTCCATGCCGGCCGCAGCGTACCGGTTGCACAGACCCACGCGCGACCAGTCGCTGATCAGGCTGCGCGCTTCGGTACCGCCGAACCCGAGCCGACGGCCGGGCAGGGCGCCGTTGCGCCGCGCCAGCCACGGCAGGAACCGGTACGCCAATGGCAGCAGCCACGCACGTGGCGCAGGAAAGCTGCGCCAGAACGGCGTGCCACTTGCAACCAGCCAGAGGTGCCGGAACGGGGCCGGGTCGCGCCCGGCCTGCAGGCAGGCCAGCTGGCCACCCAGGCTGTGCCCGCCGATCACCCATGGCAGCGGGCCATCCCGGCGGTCGTGCAGCTCCATCAATTGCTGGCTTGCAGGCAGATCCTCCTGCAGCAGCTCGCGGTAGCCCCAGTCCTGCGCGCGGGAAGCGCGCAGCGAGCTGCTGCCATTGCCGCGCCACTCGTGCAGGTAGACCGCGAGACCCTGCGCCGCCAGGGTCTGGGCCAAGGGCAGGTAATGGCGCGCCGCAACGCCGAGCGCAGGCAGCCACAGCAGGCGTGCGCGTGCCGCGAGCGGCACATGGTGCAGCAACTCGAACCGATGCCCGTCCCTGGCTTCCAGTGCGCTGCTGCCTTGCGCGGTCATGCGTGCGGGGCTGCGCCGAAGTGATCAAGCACCAGGACCGGGCCGCGGCCAGGGCAATAGCCCTGCTGCAGGCCACGCGCCACGTAGTCAATGGCGGCTTCACAGGCATTGGCGAGGCTGAGTCCGTTGCAGAGCTGTGCCGCGATCGCCGACGCCAGCGTGCAGCCGGTGCCGTGCGCGTCCACCGGCAGTCGCGCATGCATGAATGTTTCGCTGCTGACCCCGTCGAAGAAGCGGTCGACAACGCGGCTGCCCTCCTGCAGGTGGCCGCCCTTGAGCAGTACGGCGCCGGCGCCGGCGTCGAGCAGCATCGACGCTGCCCGTTCGGCCTCCTCCGCGCCGGTGATACGGTGCCCCACCAGCAGCTCCGCTTCTGGCGTGTTCGGCGTCACCAGCGTGGCCAGTGGCAGCAGGCGGCTGCGCAGTGCATCCAGCGCACCGTCCTCCAGCAGACGAGCACCACTGGTGGCGATCATCACCGGATCCAGCACGATGTGCGCCGGCCGATGCTGCTCCAGCGCATCGGCCACGCAATGGATCACTTCCGCGTTGCCCAGCATCCCGAGCTTCACCGCGTGGACCTGGAAATCCTCGAAGCAGGCGTCGATCTGCGCCCTCAGGAAACCGATCGGCGGCACGTGGATTGCGCTGACGCCGCGCGTGTTCTGCGCCGTCAGTGCCGCAATCGCCGACAGCCCGTGCACGCGGTGGGCGGCGAACGCCTTCAGGTCGGCCTGGATGCCTGCGCCACCGCCTGAATCGGAACCGGCGATGGTCAGCGCCGAGGCGGGAGTCCCCGGGCTCATGGGTGCCTCATTTCAGGCCGCCGTTGGCGTGGAATTCGGAAAATGCCGCCGTCTGCGGGTCGAAGACCGCGCCCCAGAACATGGCGCCGCCATCGCAGGCGCGCATCGCCTCGCGGGCCGGATCGATGCCACTGCCGTCAGGCAGACGGAATGCGTTGACGTAGATCAGTTCGCGTCCCTCCGCTTCGATACCCACGTACTGCCGATCGAAATCCTGCGGCGACCGGACCTGGCCTTCGAGCTGGTGCAGCTGTGCTTCGAGCGCTTCGATCTGCTTCCGGCTGGGCGCCCAATAGCCGGTGACCCGGCCCTCGTCACGTCCTGGACTCGGTCGCGAACACGTGTCCAGGACCTGGGCGGCGATCACCGGACGGGTTACCACCCACGATTGTCCTGTCTTCTCGGCCGTGGGGACGCTGGGCGGGCCCTGTACCGTGGCGCAGGCGGCCAACAGGATGGCAGCAGCCCAGGGCAGCGCGCGTTGGATCCGCATGTTCACAATACCTCCGAAGCGTAATCGGCCAGGCGCGAGCGCTCACCACGACGCAGCGTGATATGGGCACTGTGCGGCCAGTTCTTGAAGCGGTCCACCGCGTAGGTAAGGCCGGACGTGGTCTCGGTCAGGTAGGGTGTATCGATCTGTTCCACATTGCCCAGGCAGACGATCTTGGTGCCGGGGCCGGCGCGGGTGATCAGGGTCTTCATCTGTTTTGGGGTGAGGTTCTGCGCCTCGTCCAGGATCAGATAGCGCGACAGGAACGTGCGTCCGCGCATGAAGTTCATCGAACGGATCTTGATGCGGCTGGCCAGCAGGTCGTTGGTCGCGGCGCGACCCCACGAACCCCCTTCCTGGGGCTGTGTCAGCACCTCCAGGTTGTCGGTCAGGGCGCCCATCCATGGCGTCATCTTCTCCTCTTCCGTGCCGGGCAGGAAGCCGATGTCCTCGCCTACGCTGACGGTGGCACGCGTCATGATGATCTCCCGGTAGCGCTGCTGGTCCAGCGTCTGCGCCAGGCCGGCCGCCAGCGCCAGCAGGGTCTTGCCGGTGCCCGCCGTGCCCAGCAGGGTGACGAAATCGATGTCCGGGTCCATCAGTGCATTGAGCGCGAAATTCTGCTCCCGGTTACGCGCGCTGATGCCCCACACCGCATGGCTGCCATGGCGGAAATCATCGACCAGCGACAGGTTGACCGTGTCGCCGGTGACCTTGCTGACGCGCAGCTCGACCTCATCGTCGCCGGGCAGGTAGACGTACTGGTTCGGATACCAGTCCTCGTCTTCGTGCGCTTCCACTTCATAGTGCGAACGGCCCTTGTCGCTCCAGCTGCGCAGGTCGGTGGCGTGGCGTTTCCAGAAGTCTTCCGGCAGTTCGGTGGCGCCGGTGTACAACAGGCTGAAATCATCCAGCGCGCGGTCGTTCTCGTAGTCTTCGGACACGATGCCGGCAATCGCGGCCTTGATCCGCAGGTTGATGTCCTTGGACACGAACACCACCGGGATCTCCGGTGATTCTTCCTGCAGGGCGAGGATCGCGCCCAGGATGGCATTGTCGGGGATGACCTTGCCGAAACTCTTGCCGGCATCGAAGTGGCTGGTCTGGAAGCGCAGCTTGCCGGCGCTGTGCTTGCCGCGCAGCTGCAGACCGTTGGGCTGCTGCAGCGCGATGCCGTCGGCCAGATTGTCCAGTCCGGAGGCCTGCACCAGCTCGTTGAGGAAACGGCTCACCTGGCGTGCATTGCGGCTCGCTTCGGAGGTGCCCTTCTTGCCGTTGTCCAGCTCCTCGATCACCTGCATCGGCAGGTAGACATCATGCTCCTCGAATTTGAACAGCGCGGTGGGATCGTGCATCAGCACGTTGGTATCCAGCACGTAGATGCGCTTGCCTCGGGTCATCATCGGTTCCTGGTGGACGGGCAGGGAAAAACCACCCCGACCTGCGCGGGGGCAGGGAGGTGGCGTGCGGAGTAGGCGAGGGGAGTCACTGTGCCTGTGCGGCCTTCAGTGCGTGCAGCACGGCATCGGCGTGGCCGGCAACTTTCAGCTTGCGCCAGGACTGTACGAGGCGACCCTGCGGTGAGATCAGGAACGTGCTGCGTTCAATGCCACGCACCTGCTTGCCGTACATGTTCTTGAGCTTGATGACGTCGAAGGCGCTGCACAGCGCTTCGTCGGCGTCACTGACCAGCGGGAAGCCGAAGCCCTGCTTCGCGCGGAAATTGTCGTGCGACTTGACCGAGTCGCGCGATACACCCAGCACCAATGCACCGGCCTGCTGGAACTGCGGCAGGCGTGCGTTGAAATCCAGGCCTTCGGTCGTGCATCCGGGGGTGCTGTCCTTCGGATAGAAATACAGCACCAGCCACTGGCCGGCGAAGTCGCCGAGGGTGGCAGGGGCGCCGCCTGACAGGGCCAGGGGCAGGGAGAGGGTGGAGCGGTCCAGGATATCGCCGTTTTCCATGGGGTCCTTCTGTCGAGCCTGCATCAACTGCATCACCTGCATGCCACTAGACAGGCACGCCACTACAATTGCATGAAACCCTGCGCGCCCGTGATGGACGCGCGAAAAATGGTCAGAACTTCATCGGATCCATGATCGCGTCCAGGTTCAGGTGGTCGCAGAACTCGAGGAAGTCGTCGCGCAGCGCGGCGATGTGCATGTTGGCGGGCACGCCGATCGTGACCTGGGCGCTGAACATCTCCGCGCCGGTCTGCATGGCACGGTAACGGGTGCTCTGCAGGCTTTCGATGGTGATGCCCTGGCGGTCGAAGAAATCGGCCAGCTGGAACAGGATGCCGGGCTTGTCGGCGGCGATCACTTCCACGATGTAGGGCAGCAGGTTGGACTGCGCCTGCTTGGCCTCGGTGCGGTACCAGACCAGCTTGAGGCCTTCCTCGCGCTCGAGTCGGGTCAGCATGGCCTCCAGTTTTGCCACCGAATCCCACGACCCGGTGGCCAGGGCGGTGACTGAGACATCGCGGCCCACCGTGGAAAGGCGCGCGTCGACCAGATTGCAGCCACTGTCGGCAATGCGGCGTGTCACGGGCAGCAGGGGGGACTCCGGATGCGTCGTGTAGGCGTTGATCAGGAGATGGTTTTCGCTGGGCGAAGGGCGCGGGGTGGTGTCGGTCAAGGCGATTCCGGGGTAATGCGTGCGTGAGTCTGAATGCCCGCAACGGGCGGGGATTCACCGGTGTCCAGCATACTTGCCCGCGCTTTCGCGCCGCAAGTAACATGCAGTACGGCGACGCGCCCTGTCGTCGGCACGTGCCCCCCCCAACCTGAAGAGCAGTACGCCTTGTCCCTTTCCGGCCTCATTACCGCGCTGGCGACCCCCTTCCGGGTCGACGGATCCCTCGACACCGATGCCTGGCAGCGCCTGCTGCAGCTGCAGCTGGATGGCGGCGTGCGCGGGGTGGTCGTCGCCGGCTCCACGGGGGAAGCTTCGACCCTGACCGACAGCGAATATGACCAGCTGCTGGTCAGTGCGGTCGAGCGCATCGGCGGCCGGGTGCCGGTACTGGCTGGAACCGGCCAGTCCGGGACCACCAGGACCATCGCCCAGACCCGCCGTGCGGCGGCCGGCGGGGCGACCCACGCGCTCGTTGTGACGCCACCCTACGTGCGGCCCACGCAGGAGGGGCTGCTGGCGCATTACCGCGCCGTGGCCGACGAAGGCGGCCTGCCGGTGGTGCTCTACAACGTGCCTGGCCGCACCGGCTGTGACATGTTGCCGGAGACGGTCGCTGCACTGGCGGCGCATCCGAACATCGTGGGGATCAAGGAAGCGGTCTCCGATGCGGAGCGGGTGAAAGCACTGCTGGCCCTGCGCGCGCCCGGTTTCGCCGTGCTCAGCGGCGATGACGGCACCTCGGCGCGGTCGATCCAGGCCGGCATGGATGGCCTGGTCTCGGTGGGGTCCAACGCGCTGCCCGGCGCGTACCGGCGTCTGTGCGAACTGGCGGCCGCGCACGACCATGAGGCCACGGACGCCTGGGACGCGCGCCTGCAGCCGTACCATGATTTCTGTGGTGTCCAATCCAACCCGATCCCGGTGAAGGCGCTGCTGCGCCGACTCGGCATCGGCCATGAGCTGCGCCTGCCGTTGCTGCCCCTGTCGGCAGTGCACCAGCCCGCGGCCGAGCATCTGGTCGGCGACATCGCCGCGCTTGAAGCCCTTTCCAGCCACTGATCGCCTTCGTGGCGCCCCAGGAGATTCCCATGCGTCAATCCGTTTCCACCTTCCGCGTGCTGTCCATCGCGATCCTTGCCCTGGGCACCGTCGTGGCCACGACCGGTTGCTTCAAGAAGGGCGCGCGCGGTGACTACGCGCTGGCCCCGGAAGTGCGTCCGCTGGAAGTCCCGCCGGATCTGACCGCGCCTGCCGGCGCCACCCAGTCCGCAACCGGTGCAACCGGATCGGCGCTCGCCTCGCAGGCGGCGCGCCCGGCACCCGCCGCTGCCCCGGGCCAGGCCCCGGCCGCGCCGGCCAATACGGTCACCGGTTTCAATGTCGGCATGGCCAAAGAGCAGGCGTTCACTGATGTGGGCACTGCACTGGAAAGCATCGACGGGCTGACGATCTCCACCCGTGCACAGCTGCTGGGCTCCTACGACGTCGCCTTCGAAGGCAGCAACTTCCTGGTCCGCGTGGTGTCCGTGACGGGCGGCGCGTACGTGTCCGCCGTCGACCCGCGCGGCATGCCCGCCACCGGCGACGCATCGGTGAAGGTGATCGCCGCACTCAAGGCCAAGCTGGCCCCGTAAGCGGCCAACGAGCGCCGAACGAGGGCAGGGTGCGTTGGTCGACCATGGGTCGACCCTACCGACGGTGGGTGTGCGTGTTGGTCGACAATGGGTCAACCCTACCGACGGTGGGCGTGCGTGTTGGTCGACCATGGGTCGACCCTACCGATGAGGGGTGTGTACGCCTTGGGTGTCAGCGTTCCAGAAGCGGGAGCTTGTCCGGCTTTCCGTCCCATTCATCGGCGTCGGCCGGCGGATCCTTGCGCACGGTCAGCACCGGCCAGGCTTTTGCCAGCTCGGCGTTGAGGCCGACGAACACTTCCTGGCCGGCCGGCACGTCATCTTCCGGGAAGATGGCATTGACCGGGCATTCCGGCTCGCACAGGGTGCAATCGATGCACTCGTCGGGATCGATCACCAGGAAGTTGGGACCTTCGTGGAAGCAGTCGACGGGGCACACTTCCACGCAATCGGTGTGCTTGCACTTGATGCAGTTTTCAGTAACGACAAAGGGCATGGGGGAGGACAGATCCGTCTTTCAATCTGCCAATTCTAGAACAGGTTGGCCCGGGGTGCTGCGTCAGCCGCGAAAGCGGGCGCTGGGCGAATGCCGCGCGCAATGTCGACGCCGCGCCAGCATGCCCGGTCGGCGCATGCCTGCAATCAGGGCCAGGTGCTCGAACAGATGGACAGCTGAGCATGCAGCGCTGGCCGACGCGGTGAGCGCAGTGGTCCGGATCAGCGCATGCACAAAAAAACCCGCTCAAGGCGGGTTTCCTGTTTCCTGCTGCAGTGACTGGTGCTCCCTAGGGGACTCGAACCCCTGTTTTAGCCTTGAGAGGGCCACGTCCTAACCTCTAGACGAAGGGAGCATTGAAGTGTCACTGCCGGGGCAGGCGCGCTAGTATATGCATCTCGATGCCATTGGGCAATCCCGAAACTTCAACCGGAAGCGCCAACATCATTTCCTCCGTCACAACCCCGATCAGCCTGCGCGTCATCCCGCGCGACCAGCACACCATTTCGCGCAAGGACATCAGCCCGAACGCTCTGCGCGTGCTGTACCGCCTGCGCGATGCCGGCTTCGGCGCCTATCTGGTGGGAGGCGCCGTGCGCGACCTGCTGGTGAACGGCCATCCCAAGGATTTCGACGTGGCCACCGATGCCACGCCCGAACAGGTCAAGCAGCTGTTCCGCAACTGCCGCCTGATCGGTCGCCGGTTCCGACTTGCCCACGTGGTCTTCGGTCGCGAGATCATCGAGGTCGCCACGTTCCGCGCCAATGTCGACGACGGCAGTGGTGACCGTGAGATGCAGGACGGCATGCTGGTGCGCGACAACGTGTACGGCTCCATCGAAGACGATGCAGTGCGCCGTGATTTCACCTGTAATGCGCTGTATTACACCGTCGAGGACTTCTCGGTCCGTGATTACACGGGGGGCTTCGAAGACGTCGAAGCCGGGCTGATGAAGCTGATCGGCGATCCGGAACAGCGTTACCGCGAAGATCCGGTGCGCATGCTGCGTGCGGTGCGTCTTGCCGGCAAGCTCGGTTTCCAGATCGAGGAAAAAACCGCCGCGCCGATCCCCCAGCTTGCCGGGCTGCTCAACGAAGCCGCACCTGCGCGCCTGTTCGAGGAAGTGCTGAAGCTGTTCCTCAGCGGCAACGGCGTGGCCAGCTTCGAGGGCCTGGAGCGTTATGGCCTGTTCGAGGTGATGTTCCCGGAGAGCGGCAAGGCCCTGCGTGCCAACCGCAGCGGTGCACTGCGCCGCATGCTGGTGGCAGGACTTGCCAATACCGATCAGCGCGTGGCGAATGACGAGCCGGTGTCCCCCTCCTTCCTGTTCGCGCTGCTGCTGTGGCCCGCGTTCTGCCGCGCGCAGGCGACTCTGCTCAAGCAGGGCGTGGCCGAAGAAGAGGCGCAGCGCCGCGCGGCCGATCGGGTGACCCTGCACCAGCTGACCACCGTTGCGCTGCCGCGCAGGTTCTCGCTGCCGATGCAGGAGATCTGGCTGCTGCAGTCACGCTTCAGCTCACGCCAGCGCAAGCGGGTGTTCCGCACGCTGACCCATCCGCGTTTCCGCGCCGCCTTCGATTTCCTGATGCTGCGCCAGGTGGCGTCCAGCGAGCACGCTGACGACGTGATGTTCTGGCGTGAAGCCCAACAGCAGTCCGGGCGTGAACTGGAAGGCACCCTGGACGACCTGCACGCACACGATGCCGAAGATGGCAGCGATGGAGACGCGCCGCGCAAGCGTCGTCGCCGCCGTCGCCGGCCGGACAGCGCCAGCGCCCATACCACTCCGGCCGAGTAAGCGCGATGGCCAGGGCGTGGGTAGGGCTTGGCGCCAATCTGGGAGATGCGCAGGCTACGGTCAGTGCGGCCATCGAAGCGTTGGATGGCCTGGTCGACACGGCCCTGTTGCGCGCCTCGCTGCTGTACGCCACGCCGGCCTGGGGCAACGAAGACCAGCCGCCGTTCGTCAACGCAGTGGCCTGCGTGGAGACCGCGCTGCCGCCGCTGGATCTGCTCGATGCCCTGCTGGCGCTGGAAGCCCGCTTCGGTCGCGTGCGCGACCCGGCGGTGCACTGGGGGCCGCGCCAGCTGGACCTGGACGTGTTGCTGTACGGCGAGCAGGTCCTGGACCTGCCGCGCCTGAAGGTGCCGCATCCCTTCCTGCACGAGCGCGCGTTCGTGCTCTTGCCCCTGGCCGAGATCGACCCGGAGCTGATGGTTCCTGGTCATGGCCGCGTGCGGGACATAGTGATGCGCGTGCCGACCAGCGGGATCGTTCCGATAAGGGGATAATGGCGGCGTTATCACCCCCGGTTATTTTCTGATGAGCACTCACGCAGACAGCAAGCCCTGGACGGTCCCGGCGCTGGTCGAGGCCAAGCGCAACGGCCGGAAGCTGGTCATGTTGACCGCCTATGACGCCGGGTTCGCCCGCACGTTCGACGCGAACGGCGTTGACCTGATCCTGATCGGTGACTCGCTGGGCATGGTGGTGCAGGGCCATGACTCGACGCTGCCGGTGACGGTGGCCGACATGGTCTACCACACCCGCGCGGTTGCCCGCGTACTCGAGCGCGCGCTGTTGGTGGCGGACCTGCCCTTCGGTGCCGATGCCACGCCCGAGCGCGCACTTGATGCGTCGCTGCAGCTGCTGCAGGCCGGTGCGGAAATGGTCAAGATCGAGGGGGCCGGTTTCAAGCTGGAGATCATCCGGCATCTGGTCGAGCGCGAGATTCCGGTCTGTTCGCACCTGGGCCTTACCCCGCAGTCCGTCCTGCGCCTGGGCGGTTATCGAGTGCAGGGACGTGGTGACGCGGCCCGCCAGCTGGTGGACGATGCAAAGGCCGTTGCGGCCGCCGGTGCCAGCCTGATCGTGCTGGAGTGCCTGCCGACGCCAGTCGCGGCCGAGGTCACCGCCACCGTCCCGGTGCCCACCATCGGCATAGGCGCGGGGCCGGAATGCGATGGCCAGGTGCTTGTGATGCATGACATGCTGGGACTGGACAGCGGCCACCGTCGACCCAAGTTCGTCAAGGATTTCCTCGCCGAGGGCGGTTCCGTCGCCGGGGCCACCCGCGCTTACGCCGATGCCGTGCGCAACGGCACCTTCCCCGATGCCGAGCACGCATACGCCTCATGATCCAGACCGTCACCGAACTTTCCGACCTGCGCGCCATCGTCAGTGGCTGGAAGCGCGAGGGCCTGCGCGTGGCCCTGGTGCCGACCATGGGCAATCTGCACGCGGGACATTACTCGCTGGTCACGCTGGCCCGGCAGTACGCTGACCGCGTGGTCTCCAGCGTATTCGTGAATCCGACCCAGTTCGGCCCGAACGAAGACTTCACCCGCTACCCGCGCACGCCGGAGGCCGACACCAGCGGCCTGGAAGGCGCGGGCTGCGATGTGCTGTGGCTGCCGACGGTGGAGTCGATGTATCCGTTCGGGATCGAGCTGGCGGCCAATGTCAGCGTGCCTGGCATCAGTGGCCTGCTTGAGGGTGCACACCGCCCGGGACACTTCGATGGCGTCTGCACCGTCGTGTCGCGGCTGTTCAACCAGGTGCAGCCGGACGTGGCCGCGTTCGGCAAGAAGGACTTCCAGCAACTGGCCGTGATTCGACAGATGGTTGCGGACCTCGCATTCCCGATCCAGATCGTCGGCGGTGACATCGTGCGCGAGGATGACGGTCTGGCGATGAGTTCGCGCAACCAGTATCTGGACGCCGGGCAGCGCGTGACGTCGACCACCATCCACCGCGTCCTGATGGGGATGCGCGAGGGCTATATCGCGGGCTTGTCGCGCGAGCGCATCGAAGCCGATGCGATCGCCACACTGCAGGCCGCTGGATTCCTGGTCGACTACGCCGCCCTGCGCACGCCCGACCTCGTCGAGCCGCCGCACGAAGGTGGCCCGCGCGTTGCGCTGATCGCCGCGCGGCTGGGCAACACGCGGTTGATCGACAACCTGGAGTTCTGACACGCCGGGTCTGCGCGAGTGGCCCAACGGCGTCTGGCGAAGCGGGGAAGGCGCTGGACGTTCTCACAACTGCTGCAGCGCACGCCTGACCAGTCCTTCGCGATACCAGGTCCGATCGGGATAGACCGGCTGTCCACGCGCGATCCGTTCTTCGTGGATCCGCACAGCGATCTCCATCGCCCGTTCTGATTCGTCATCCAGGCGCGTGGGCGCGCGCGGTGGTGCAGGCGGCTCTGCTGCGGCCGGGATGCCGGGCCGGTAGCGGAAGCCACTGGCCACCGAGATCGCCGCGTCCGCGTGTTCGGCCTCTGCCCACGCAGCCTGCGTCAGCCTGGCTTCCAGGTTGGCGATCCTGCGCAGCATCGGGTGCGCGGCATAGATGCCGGTGGCGGGGAAGCGCATGGCTTCTTTTGCCTTGCCCGCTACAGGCACGTCGGTCGTCATGCGTTCGACGTGGCGCTGCGGGACCGCGGCAGGGGGGCGGTGCTGGTTGCGCACTGCATTCGAGCGCAGATTCCGCTGTCGCGGTCGTGCAGGCGCCTCGCCGATCCGGGTGGGACCGGAAAAGCGGCGGACAAGCTGGTCGAAATCCTTGGGACGGCTCAGGGTGGCGAACATGGGAGCTCCTGGAGGGAGCAACCAGTTCACCGCACGCTCGGTCCCCGCGCTTGCAGGAACCGTGCGCGGAGGGCCCTGCACGAACCCTCCCCGGTGCATGCGCCCGTATCACCTCTTGTCCGCGCGCGTCCCCGGACGCGGCGCAAGCGATGCGAAGATCGCGGTCACAGCATCATCCAGGCACTCCACTTGGCGCCGGGTCAGGCCAGAAGCATGCTCGGCCGCGAAGTCGAACAAAGTTCGCGCCGCGGTAGCCAGCTTCGCGCGATCACCGTGGGCTGCCAGCCGTTCCAGCGCCTGCAGCTGGTCGACCAGGACATGCCCGGTAGCATCCTCGCGTGCGCGCTGTGCGGCATCCAGGATCGCGCCCGTCCAGCGGATCGGGCCCGCATCGGCAGCTGCTGGGTCCGGGGCTGTTACCGGGGTCAGCGCGCTGATCAGGGCTTCCAGTGAAGCGGGGGCGGTGGGGGCCTTCTGTTGCCGGGCCCGTGCAGCGCTGCAGGATTCTTCCAGGGTAAGCGGCGTCCACCATCCCAACAGGCGCGTGGCGGCACGCTGGGCGTCGTCGCGCACACGCAGATCGCGATCGCTGGCACGCATCATCGCAAGCGCGGTGCGGCCCACCTCGTACGGCGCATCGGGACCGCGCAGCGGCGGCAGTTGAGCGCAGGCAACGTCCACGACCTTGCAGCGGTTGATGAAGCCGTCGACCGTGCTGCGGCCAGTAACGAAGTAGCGATAGGCCTGCATCGCCTCGTCACTCAGGCGCTGGCGCGCCTCTGCGGATTTCCCCTCCAGGACGCGGATGCGGGTCTCGCCGGCCAGGCCGGTGGCCGGGGCCGGGCCGGCCAGCTTACCGGCCAGCGCAGCCGGGTCACCGAAGAGGCCCTCGATCAATCGTGCGGCTGCTTCGGCACGCTGCGCGGAGTGTGAGGGTGCCTGCTCTGCCGCGACAACCTGGGCGAGGACGGTTTCCAGATTGCGCGGCACCGTGGCAGCGCGCTCCAGCATCTCAAGAAGTGCCTGCCCCAGGCGATCCCGGTCCTGGCTGTGCACCATCGTGAGGGCGGCGGAAGGCGAGGACAGTTGCGCCGACGGTGCAGTCCGATGCTGGGGAGACGTCGCCAACAATGATTCGTTGAGCACGTTCCGTGGCGCGGTCGTGGCAATGCCGGTCGGTGACTGCTCCGGGGGCGGCGGGGTCTGGGCAGGCTGGGACGGGTTCGCGGTGATCGGGTCCATGCGGGCAGCGCCTGGAGTGAAGGGGCCCCAATTCAATGCGCGGCCGGTCAGTGGCGCTTTCGCAAAGCGGTCGCCACCGCCTGCGCGCCGGCGCCTGAGGCATTCAGGACAGCCGACTGAACGACTCCCCACGCCGCTGCGGCCACCCGCGTCGGTTTCTGCCCGGGTGGTAGAATCGACGCTTTCCTCACCCGTACCACCCGCTGCCATGCACCTCTCCCTGCTGAAGACCAAGATCCACCGTGCGACCGTCACCCATTCGGAGCTGAACTACGAAGGGTCCATCGCCATCGATGACAACCTGCTGGCCGCCACCGGCATCCGTGAGTTCGAACAGGTGCACATCTGGGACGTCACCAACGGTGCGCGCTTCTCGACCTATGCCATCCGTGCCGAAGCCGGCAGCGGCGTGGTGTCGCTCAACGGCGGCGCGGCGCGCCATGTGCAGGTGGGTGACATCATCATCATTGCGGCGTTCGCCAGCATGAGCGAGCAGGAAGCAGACAGCTTCCGGCCGAAGCTGGTATATGTGGATGGCAACAACCAGATCTCCCACACCAACGACAGCATCCCGACCCAGGCCGCATGACTACGAACAACGGACTCGACTCCCTGCATTCCCATGCCCAGCGCCTTCGCGGCGCGCGCATCCCCGATCTGCTCGCGGCCGAACCGGGTCGTGTGAAGGATCTGGCGCTGCGGGTCGGTCCGTTGTACGTGAACTTCGCCAGGCAGAAGTACGATGCCTCCGCCTTGCAGGCCCTGCTGGCATTGGCCGCCGAGCGTGATGTCGGCGGTGCGATGGTGCGCCTGTTCCGCGGCGAACAGGTCAACCTGACAGAAGGGCGCGCAGCGCTGCACACCGCGCTGCGTGGCGATGCCGTCGATGCGCCGGTGGCGTCCGAAGCGTTTGCCACCGCGCGTGAAGTGCGCCAGCGCATGGGCGAGCTGGTGCACGCGCTGGAAGACAGCGGCGTGACCGACGTGGTCAGCGTGGGCATCGGCGGTTCGGACCTGGGTCCGCGCCTGGTGGCCGATGCGCTGCGGCCGGTCGACGGCGCCCGCCTGCGCGTACATTTCGTTTCAAACGTTGACGGCGCGGCCATGCAGCGCACGCTGGCGACGCTGGACCCGGCAACGACCGCCGGCGTGCTGATTTCCAAGACCTTTGGTACGCAGGAGACGCTGCTCAACGGGCAGATCCTGCATGACTGGCTGGGCGGAGCCGAGCGCCTCTACGCGGTCAGCGCCAATCCGGAACGCGCTGCCAAGGCGTTCAACATCGCGTCTGGTCGCGTCCTGCCGATGTGGGACTGGGTGGGCGGCCGTTACTCGCTGTGGTCGTCTGTCGGCTTCCCGATCGCCCTGGCCATCGGCTTCGAGCGCTTCGAGCAGCTGCTCGAAGGTGCGGCACAGATGGATGCGCACGCGCTCGACGCGCCGTTGGAGCGCAACCTGCCGGTGCTGCATGCACTGACCGATATCTGGAACCGCAATCTGCTGGGGCACGCAACCCACGCGGTGATGACCTACGACCAGCGCCTGGCGCTGCTGCCGGCGTACCTCCAGCAACTCGTGATGGAAAGCCTGGGCAAGCGCGTGCAGCGTGATGGCCAGCCCGTGACCAGCGACACCGTACCGGTCTGGTGGGGTGGGGCCGGCACCGATGTCCAGCACAGTTTCTTCCAGGCACTGCACCAGGGCACCAGTGTGGTGCCGGCCGATTTCATCGGCTGCGTGCGCAGTGACAACCCGTACGCGGTCAATCACCAGGCCCTGCTGGCCAACCTGCTCGCGCAGACCGAAGCGCTCGCCAATGGCCAGGCCAGCGACGACCCGCACCGTGACTATCCAGGCGGTCGGCCAAGCACGCTCATTCTTCTCGACGCGCTGACGCCGCAGGCACTGGGCGCGCTGATCGCGATGTACGAGCACGCGGTGTACGTGCAGTCGGTGATCTGGAACATCAACGCGTTCGACCAGTTCGGCGTGGAACTCGGCAAGCAGCTTGCCGGACAGCTGCTGCCTGCCCTTCAGGGCGAGGCGGTGGAGATCACCGATCCGCTGACCCGCGAAGTGCTGGGCCTGCTGAAGTAAGCCGTTGGTTGCGGTGACGGCCGCTGGCCGTCGTCGCCTGTCCCGCTGCCTGGCGACCCTCGATCGCCACGCCGTTGCCCGGCCTTCGCTCGCCCCGCATGAGCACGGTGAGCGCGTTGCTCAGCGCGAGGGCTCCGGACTCGGCCGCTTGGCCAGCTTGCGCTGCAGTGATCGACGGTGCATGCCCAGCAGCCGCGCGGCGGCGGAGACGTTGCCGCCGGTTTCATGCATCGCCTGCTGGATGTGCTCCCACTGCAGCCGGCTGATCGGCATCATCGCGTCAGGCAGATCCAGCTCGCCATCGTCGGCCGGGCCGTCGTCGTCTTCGCCGAGCGCGCGCAGGATCATCGGTACCGTCGCCGGCTTGGGCAGGTAATCGTCCGCGCCCAGCTTGATCGCCTCCACGGCGGTGGCGATGCTCGCGTAGCCGGTGACCAGCAGGATCCGCATGTCTTCGCGCAATGCGCGCAGTGGCTGGATCAGGGCGAGGCCCGATTCGCTTCCCAGCTTCAGGTCGATCAGTGCGAACGCCGGCGGCTGCTGGCGGGCCAGCAGCATCGCGGTCGCCGCATCCTGGGCGGTCCGGGTCTCCAGACCCTTGCGGGCCAGGCTGCGCTGCAACGTGCGCAGGTACAGTTCGTCATCGTCGACCAGCAGGCCGTCGCCATGCAGGGACGCCGGGGTGGAAAAGTCGGGGGTCATGCAGTTTCCTCGCGGGGGACCAGCGGAATCCGGAAGCCGACACGGCTGCCCGCGCCCTGCGCCGGGCGCATCCACATCTCGCCGTGCAGGCGCTCGATGGTGGCGTGCGACAGGGCAAGGCCGACGCCCATGCCGTCACTCTTGCTTGAACTGAACAGTGTCCCGGGCAGGACCGCTTTGCGGGTATCGAATCCGGGGCCGAAGTCACGTACTTCTCCGACCAGCGCGTCGCCTTCGGTGCGCAGGGAAAGTTCCACATCGCTCCGGTCCGCCTGCTCGCTGGCCTCGGCTGCATTGTTCAGCAGCACCATCAGCAGGTGTCCCACCCCGGGGTCAAGCGGAAGGGTCAAGGGCGCGTCCGCGTTACGTACCAGCGTAATCGTCGGCCGCACCAGCCGCCACTGTTCCAGTACCTGCAGCGCCGTTGCCGGTCCGCGTCCGGGCGCATCCGGTGAGGCGGGGGCGGCCAGGGCCAGTACCCGCTCGCGGCACTGCACCAGCAGCTCGCGCAGGGTCTCCACGTCCTCGCGCACCTCGGTACTCTGGTTCTGTTCGGCGATGTCGTCGGCCAGCAGTGTCATGGTAGCCAGTGGCGTATTCAGTTCGTGGGCCACCGAGGCCGCGTGGGTCGCCAGGGCCACGATGCCTTCGTTGCGGGCGAAGCGCTCGCGCAGCAGCGACAGCTCGTGTTCGCGCTGGCGCAGGGCGATCGCCAGCCGGGTGGAGAACGCCAGCACCACCGTCACGGAGATCAGGAAGTTCGCCACCACGCCCCACTGCTGCAGGACTTCCGGGGCGAAGTAGCCCCCGGCGGGCAGCGGACGTCCGAGCGCCGCGCTGAGGCAATAGCCGATCAGGCAGGCCGCGGCCACTGCCAGCGTCCAGCGCGCGGGCAGTGCCAGGGCGGCCAGCGCGATGAGGATCAGGAACAGCGAACCGAACGGGTTGGTGATCCCGCCGCTCCAGCCCACCATCCAGGTCAGCACGGTCACGTCGACCAGGATATGCGCGAAAGCAGTGGCCGGCGCCGTATCGGTCCCGTGCACCCGCAGCTGGGCGTAGGTATTGAACAGCGCCAGCACAGCGACACCCGTCCACAACGGCACCTGGGCCAGCGGCAGACCCAGCACCCACGTGGCCACGAGGATCGTCGCCGCCTGGCCGGCGGTCGCCAGCCATCGCAGGCTGCACAGTGTCTGCAGGAACGGGGCGTCGGGTGAGTTCATGCCATCATCCTATGCGCTGTGGGCAGGCCCTGCCTGCGACAATAGGCCGCACGCGCGCTGGGCGCTGAATGCGGGTCACCGCAGTGACCTGTGGCAGCGCTAGAATAACGGGATGCATGACGCCGTTTCCCGACCGACCCCGCCCGCCGAGCCCGCTGCCTGGCCGCGCCGACTGACCCAGCCTGTCCGCATCGGCGGCGTGGTGGTGGGCGGTGGCAAGCCGGTGGTGGTGCAGTCGATGACCAATACCGATACCGCCGACGTGGCGTCCAGTGTCAAGCAGGTCGCCGAACTGTGGCGCGCCGGCTCGGAAATGGTGCGCCTGACGGTCAACAATCCGGAATCGGCCGCAGCCATTCCGCGCATCGTCGACAAGCTGGCGATGATGGGCATCGAGGTGCCGCTGATCGGCGATTTCCACTACAACGGCCATCAGCTGCTGACCGCTGAGCCGGCCTGTGCCGAGGCCCTGGCCAAGTACCGTATCAATCCGGGCAACGTGGGCTTCGGCAAGAAGAAGGACCTGCAGTTCGCCCAGCTGATCGAGCTGGCCATCCGCTACGACAAGCCGGTGCGGATCGGCGCGAACTGGGGGTCGCTGGACCAGTCGCTGGCGGCTCGCCTGATGGATGAGAATACCCAGCGCGAACAGCCCTGGGATGCCGGGCGGGTGCTGCGCGAGGCGCTGATCCGTTCGGCGCTGGATTCGGCGGAAATGGCCGTGGACCTGGGCCTGCCGCGTGATCGCATCATCCTGTCGGCCAAGGTCAGCGGCGTGCAGGAATTGATCGCCGTCTACCGCGACCTCGCCCAGCGCTCGGACTTCGCGCTGCACCTGGGCCTGACCGAAGCCGGCATCGGCAGCAAGGGCATCGTGGCCTCTGCCGCGGCATTGGCGGTGCTGATGCAGGAAGGCATCGGTGACACGATCCGCATCTCGCTGACGCCCGAGCCGGGCCAGTCGCGTACGCAGGAAGTGATCGTGGCACAGGAGCTGCTGCAGACCACCGGCCAGCGGGCGTTCACGCCGCTGGTCACGGCATGCCCCGGCTGCGGCCGGACCACGTCGGAGTTCTTCCAGGAATTGGCCAAGGTGGTGCAGAACCACGTGCGCGAACGGATGCCGGTGTGGAAAATCGAGCATCCGGGCGCGGAAAACATGACCCTGGCGGTGATGGGCTGCATCGTCAACGGCCCGGGTGAGTCACGCCACGCCAATATCGGCATTTCCCTGCCGGGTACGGGCGAGGCACCGGCGGCGCCGGTGTTCGTCGACGGCGAGAAGAAAATCACGCTGCGCGGCGAGAACATCGCCCAGGACTTCGTCAGGTTGATCGACGACTATGTCGAGCAGAAGTATGTCCGCAGCGCCTGAGGACAAGACTGCAGGCGCTCGAGACGAGCAGGCGAGTGGGGTACGGCGTTACCTCTCGCGCAACGCGTGGCGGTTCGTGCTGCTGTTCGCCGGGGTGCTGCTCCCGCTGGCACTGTTCGTCAGCCTGGCCGACGAGGTACATGAGTTCGAGTCATTCCACTTCGATGGCCCCCTGTTGTGGCGCATGCACGGCTGGCATGGCCCCGTCCTGGACCAGGTAGTGGTGATCGTCACCCGGCTGGGCTATGAGTGGTTCCTGATTCCCGCCGACGTCGTCATCGTGACGGCGCTGCTGTGGCGACGCCGCTGGCGCGAAGCCAGCTTCACGGCGATCAGCCTGGTCGGCTCGGCCCTGCTGAACATGAGCAGCAAGCAGTTCTTCCAGCGTGACCGCCCCTCGCTGTGGGAATCCATCGCCCCGGAATCCACCTACAGCTTTCCCAGCGGCCATGCCATGGGCTCGATGACGTTCGCCTGCGTGGTGGTGCTGCTGTCCTGGAACACGCGATGGCGCTGGCCGGTGGCCCTCCTTGCGCCCCTGTTCGCCGTGCTGGTCAGTGTTTCCCGCATCTATCTGGGGGTGCATTACCCCTCCGACATCCTCGCCGGCTGGTGCGCCGCCCTGGTCTGGGTCGTCGGCTGTTACCTGGTGATGTTCCGGACGAGACACCCTTTCGCCTCCAACCGGGCCCGTGACGTGAATGAATCGTGAAGATGGCTTTCCGGTTAGGCTATATTGATCACGAAACGGGAATCATCAGCGTGTTCCTGGTTCAGTCATCGGGGCAGTGTGATAGCAACCGCAGTTCTGATCCGGTTGTCGGGTAACACGCTTGTGGGACGTCTGCGCGGTACCTACCGTGGAAGGCGACAGCGGTAGTGAAAGGGGAAATGCATGGCGATTCGTCTCTATCTGGTGGATGACCACGCGCTGGTCCGTACCGGAATGAAAATGATCCTGTCCGGAGAAACCGACATCGAGGTGATCGGCGAGGCGGACTGCGGCGAGGACGCGCTGCGGGAGATCCGCCAGCTCAAGCCGGACGTCGTGCTGTGCGACCTGCACCTGCCTGGCGTCAGTGGCCTGGAAGTCACCGAACGCATCGTGCGGGGCCAGGAGGGCACGCGGGTGGTGATCGTGTCGGTGCTGGAAGATGGACCGATGCCGAAACGACTGCTCGAGGCCGGCGCGTCCGGCTACATCAGCAAGGGCTGCAACGCGCAGGAGCTGCTGCGTGCCGTGCGCGATGCCTCGATGGGGCGCCGTTACCTGGGCAGCAACATCGCGCAGAACCTGGCGCTGTCGACGGTGGAAGGCAGCGCCTCGCCGTTCGACAGCCTGTCGCCGCGCGAACTGGAGGTGGCCCTGCTGCTGACCCAGGGCCTGCGCCAGGAAGACATCGCGCGCCGGCTCAGCCTGAGTGCCAAGACCATCAACACGCACAAGGCGCGCCTGTTCGAGAAGATGGGAATCCACGACAACATCGCCCTGGCGCGCATGGCGAGCCAGTATGGCCTGGTGGATCCCGCGCGGCCGATGTAATCGGGATGGGGGGCGATCATCGTCGTGCGCCCGTTGCCCCGAAGCGCATGCTTATGCCGGTCGGCCTGACCGGCACCCTTCGACGCTACCGCATTACCGACCGCGCACCCGCGCCACGATCTTCGCCGCCCCGGCGGCGGCATCGCGCACCTTGTCCCATGCGCCGTCGGCGATCCAGTTGCCCGGTACCATCCACGAGCCGCCGATGCAGAGCACGTTCTTCTGCTCCAGGTACTCCGCCGCACTGTCTTCGGTGATGCCGCCGGTCGGGCACAGTTTCAGGTCCGGCACCGGACCGGCCAGCCCCTTGATCATCGCCAGGCCGCCCACGGCCGTGGCCGGGAACAGCTTGCAGACCCGGAAGCCGCGCGCGTAGAGCGACAGCAACTCGGTCGGCGACGCCGCACCGGGCACCACAGGCAGCGGCGCGGCGGCGAGGGCGTCGGCCATGTGCGAAGGCGTACCGGGCGTCACCAGGAAGTCCGCGCCGGCGTCGATCGACTGCTGCATCTGCTCCACGGTCAGCACCGTGCCCGCACCGACCACCACGCCCGGCAGCTCGCGCTTGAGCATGGCCAGTGCGTCCATCGCCACCGGCGTGCGCAGGGTCAGCTCGATGGCCGGCAGTCCCCCTTCGAGCAGCGCCGCACTGACCGCCCGCGCCTGATCCAGCGTGTGCACCGTCACCACCGGCAGGATCCCCGCCGCCGACAACAGCTCCGCTGCCTTTACCTGATGCTGCTCAATGCTCATGCCCTGCTTTTCCTTTTTCTTTGTCTGCAGCGCATGACGCGCCGGGAATTTGTCCGGAGGCTGCGGGAGGCCTCGGCCAGGACCGCTCTCGCGCATGGATGCGC
>JAZBLM010000059.1:0-20810 GCA_037033225.1 Pseudomonadota bacterium | reverse complement strand
AAAAGAAAAACGGTAGCGAAGGGCTCTGGTGGAAGGAGCCCCTTGGTAAGGGGCGGCCGCGAAGCGGCGGGGCGTGGGTAGTGGTGAGACGGGGCCCATGGTTTGCGCAGTAAAGCGTGGGAGCGACAGCGCGAATGCGATGGCGTACTCCCGTTACAGGTGGCGCAGGTCCTGGCGCAGGGTGGCCACGCAGCGCCGGCTGACTTCCAGCGGTTGCTTGCCATGGCGCAGTACCGCCTGCACCTGGCCGGCCGGTCCCCGGCGCAGTTCGATCAGTTCGTGGCGGGCCACCAGGCAGTTGCGGTGGATGCGGATGAAGCGGCTGGCGAACTCTTCTTCCAGCGACTTCAGTGATTCCTCGATCAGGTCTTCGCCACGGGCATGGTGCACCACCACGTACTTTTCTTCGGCCTGCAGGTAGTGGATGTCTTCCACCGGGATCAGCCGCAAGCCGCCGCGCAGCCGTGCGCAGAGCACCGTGCGTGCACGGCCGTCGCCGTTGCCCTGGGCGTCACCGCGTCCGGCCAGGAACACCCGGGCGCGTTCGATCGCAGCGGCCAGTCGTTCCGGACGGACCGGCTTCATCAGGTAATCGATGGCGGCGGCCTCGAAGGCCGACAGCGCGTGTGCATCGTAGGCCGTGCAGAACACCACCGCCGGGCGGGGTTCGAAGGTCGCCAGGTGGCGTGCGGTTTCCAGGCCATCCAGGCCCGGCATGGCAATGTCCAGCAGCACCACGTCAGGCTGCAGCTCGGCGCAGGCATGCAGGGCCTGCTCGCCATTGGCCGCTTCGGCGACCACCGACACGTCGGGCAGTTCGGCCAGCAGCGACTGCAGGCGCTCGCGCGCCAGCGGCTCGTCATCGGCGATCACTACCCTCACGGCGCTCCCCTCATCGTACCGGTATGGCGATGCGGCATTCATAGTAGCCCCCGCTCCAGCCCGCCGTCATCCGCGCCGCCGGGCCGAAACGCCAGACCAGGCGGTGGGCGATGTTGTGCAGCGCATGGCCGGTCCCGCGCGACAGCGCCAACGTCGGCGCCTCCGGATCGGGCGCCGGGTTGCGGATCAGCACGTGCAGAACGGCGTCGGTGCAGCGCACATCGAGGTCGATGGTGCCCCCTTCGGGCAGCCGCGAGATGCCATGCAACACGGCGTTTTCCACCAAGGGCTGCAGCACCAGGCGCGGCATCGGCTGCTGCAGGGGAAGGGCGTCCCCGCGCGTCCAGCGCACCTGCAGGCGTTCGCCCAGTCGCAGCGATTCGATCGACAGGTAGCGCTCGGCCAGCTCGCATTCCTCCTGCAGCGTCGAATCGCCCTCGCCGGCACCCAGCGCCGCGCGGAACAGGTCGGACAGATCCAGGACCGCGCGCTCGGCCACCACCGGATCGCGCCGTACCAGACTGGCGATGAGGTTCATGCTGTTGAACAGGAAATGCGGCCTGATGCGGGCCTGCAGCGCGTCGGCTTCAGCGCGTGCCTGCGCCTGCACCTGCGCGGCCCAGCGATCACTCACATAGAAGTACCGCAGTGCGACCGCGCTGATCAGGGCGGTGGTTGCCGCGCTGCCCAGGGTAAAGCGCCAGAACCGGATGCCGTTGGCGAAGTCGTCGCCGAGCGCTGCGTACAGCCCGTGGATGATGCCTGCGCCGAACGCTGCGATCACCGCCGAGAGCGCAACAGCGGCCAGCGAACCCGGTACGGCGGGCAAGGCAGACAACACCCGGCGAAGTGCACACAGCGCGATGCTGACCGCCAACGCCAGCCATAGTGCGAAGCCGCTGGCCGACAGCAGGCGCGCCGGCCTCCAGTGCCGTCCCTCGTCGGGTGCGAGGGCCAGCACCACGACCACCAACAGGGCCAGCCCGCACATCGCCGCCAGCCGCGGCAGCCGGCACAGTTCGGGCATCCACGGGGTGACAGCGGGGGTGTCCACCCCTCAGCCCGCCTGCAGGCGGGTCTGCAACCAGTCGCCCAGCGCGCTGATTTCCTCTGCGCAGACCTGGTGGGCCATCGCGTAGCTCTGCCACTGCAGTTCGACACCCAGCGCACGCAGCGCAGCAGCACTGTGTTCGGCCACCTGCAGCGGAATCACCGGATCCTGGGTGCCGTGGGCCATGAACACCGGCACCTGTACGGCGTCTTCGCTGCGGCGTGCGGTCTCCGCTTCCGGAAGATACGTCGACAGCGCGATCAGTCCGGCCAGCGGTGCGCGGCGCTGCAGCAGCGCGCTCAGGATCACCGCCCCGCCCTGCGAGAATCCGGCCAGGAAGATCCGTTCGGCCGCAATGCCGCGCTCGATTTCGCGCTCGATCAACGCGTCCAGTTCGACCATCGAGGCACGCACGCCGTCCATGTCTGCACGCGAGCGGAAATCCATGCCGACGATGTCATACCAGCCACGCATCGGCACGCCGTTGTTGATGGTGATGGGACGCACCGGCGCATGCGGGAACACGAAGCGCAGCGCGGGCCAGTGCGGGCGCACCAGCTCCGGCACGATCGGCGCGAAGTCGTGTCCGTCCGAGCCCAGTCCGTGCAGCCAGATGACCGCCCATTGCGGCGACGCGCCGGTTTCCTGTTCCACCGTCTGCAGCATGTTGCGACTCCTGGTATCCAAGGCCGCATTATGCGCGACTCAGTACAGCCGCGGTTTCCCCAGTGCATCGCGACGCAGCTGCGCAGCCCGCACCAGGACCTGCGGCGGATCGCGCTCCTCGGGGATGTCCATCAGCCGCAGCCGGCGAAGCAGGCTGCCCGGACCGCGCGAGGAGGTCAGCGCCACCACCGGGATCGACAGCATCATGCCGATCACCACCGGCGCCATCCACGCCGCCAGCGCCGGCGAAACGGCCCACGCCAGCACGCCCATGAACGCGCCGAACAGGCTCAGCCCACCGTAGGCCCTGACCAGCGCCATCCAGTCCACGCCGCCGTCGTCGCGCTGCTGCGCGTCCCACCCGGAGTCCTTGCCCGCCAGAACCTCGGCCACACCACGTGACTGGACGTACATGACCACCGGGGCCATCAGTGCGGCCAGCAGCGTTTCCAGCAGCATGGCGATGAACATGCGCACGGTGCCGCCGCAGCCACGGCGGTCGCCCGGCTCGAACAGCGTGGCCAGGTAACCGAGGAACTTGGGCATCAGCAGCACGGCCATGGTGGCCGCGAACAGGCGCACCACGTGCACTTCGTCCTGGGTGCGCCAGTAGAGGCTCGGCGACAGGTGCAGCACGCCATTGAGGTCGATGCCCTCCTGGAACAGCGGGATGGCGATACCGATCAACATCAGCATCGCCCACATCGGGGCGGTGAAGTAGTGGCCGATGCCGATCAGCATGTGCACACGGCTGATCCAGTGCAGGCCGCGGCTGCCGACGATCTTGCCGTGCTGCAGATTGCCCTGGCACCAGCGGCGGTCGCGCACCATCATGTCGGTCAGCGTGGGTGGGCCCTCTTCGTAGCTGCCCTTCAGATACGGCACCATGTGCGCGGCCCAGCCGCCACGGCGCATCAGCGCCGCTTCCACGAAATCGTGGCTCAGCACGTGGCCACCGAAAGGCTCCTTGCCGGGCAGCGCGGGCAGTCCGGCGTTCTCGGCGAAGGCCACGGTGCGGATGATGGCGTTGTGGCCCCAGTAGTTGCTCTCCGCACCGTGCCACCAGGCCACGCCACGCGCGATCACCGGCCCGTACACCCGGCCACCGAACTGCTGCATGCGCGAGAACAGCGTGCGCCCCCCGACCACGGCGGGCAGGGTCTGGATGATGCCGACGTCCGGGTTGTGCTCCATGCCGGCAGCCAGCCGGACGATGGTGTCGCCGGTCATCAGGCTGTCGGCGTCGAGCACCAGCATCTGCGGGTAATCACCGCCGAAGCGGCGCACCCAGTCGGCGATGTTGCCGGCCTTGCGCCCGCTGTTGTCGGCACGCCGGCGATAGAACAGGTGGTCATGCGCCGCCAGGGTGTCGCGCAGCTCGGCGAACACCTGTTCTTCAGCACGCGAGATGTCCTCGCGACGGGTATCGCTGAGCACGAAGAAGTCGAAACTGGCCAGCTGCCCGGTGGCCGCGACCGATTCGTAGATCGCCTGCAGGCCCGCCAGCAGCCGCCGCGGATCTTCGTTGTAAGTGGGCATCAACAGGGCGGTGCGCGTATGCAGCTGCGGCAACGGCTCGTCCGGGTCGATGCCGAGGCGGTAGCCGCGGTCGAACACGGCGGTCAGGAAGCCGGCCACGGCACTGGCAAAAGCCAGTGCGATCCAGCCGAACAGGCCGACGAACAGCACCAGCAGGCAGGCCTCCAGCACGCTGACCCCGTTGGGGGAGAGCACGCGCCACATCATGACCGTGGCCGCAGCGGTCATCAGCGCGGTGCCACCGAACAGGTACGCACGGCGCAGGCCGATCATGCGCGGCGAGGTGCGGTGGCGACGGATCTTCAGCTCGCCCTGATCGAGCGCCTGTTCGGGCATCGGCAACGGTGACCCAGCCGCCGGCAGCATCGCCAGGCCAGCATCCAGCCGGGCGGTGGTGGGGGTATCGATCATCCCGTTACCTCGCGCCAAGGCGCACAGCCCCGTCCCGCACAACGCGCTTCAGGGCCCGCAACCGATCTCTCTCATCACAGGAACCCACTAACGCTCACCCGGTTGATTCATAAATGTGCGCCTCAGTCTAAGGCGGTACGTGTAAGCCGAGCGCGAAAGCATCCGGCGGCGTTTATCCCCATTCAGGATACCTGCGTCACAGCCTGGCGCATGCCACCGCTGGATGAAGGTTAATACGAACTGTTATCATTTGACACATAGGCAGGTACGGGTCTCTCCGCTCACCCACCCATCGACGCGCCGGCATGTGCCGTGCGCCCGTCGCTCAGGGATGGAGGCGAACGGCTGCTCCGGCACCTGCACCTGCGTCCGCCTGGGCCCTACCCCAACGGATCGTATCCATGCTCCTTCCCCCCCTTCCCGTCCGCCGTGTGCTGTCCACCGCGCTGCACCTTGCCTGCCTGCTACCAGTCGTTGCACATGCGGGAGCGGACCCCGCCACGACGCCACGCGAGCTGGATACCGTGGTCGTCACCGCCTCCGGCAACCAGCAATGGATCAAGGATGCCCCGGCCAGCATCAGCGTGATCAGCCGCGAGGACATCGAGCGCCAGCCGGTGCACGACCTGGCTACCCTGCTCAGCCGCGTGCCGGGCGTTACCGGTGGCCTCAGCGCCAGCGGTGAACAGTCCAAGATCAAGCTGCGCGGCATGCCATCCAATTACACGCTGGTGCTGGTGGACGGCAAGCGCATGGGCAGCTCGGCGTCAACCAATTACCGCCCCGACCTGGGTCGACAGGACCTCAACTGGATCGCGCCGGACCAGATCGAGCGGATCGAAGTCGTGCGTGGGCCGATGTCTTCGCTGTACGGTTCCGACGCCATGGGCGGTGTCATCAACATCATCACCCGGCGCATCGGCGACCACTGGGCCGGCAGCGCCACCCACAGCTACACGCGTCCTTCGGACGACAAGCGCGGCGATACCCAGCAGATCGGCACGACGTTCTCCGGGCCGCTCGGCGAGCGGGTGGGCCTGCGCGTCGGCGCCAACAGCATGCGGCGCGAGTCCGACCGCTCCAACGGCGGGGTGGAAGGCAATGCCTACGCCGGCGAAAAGGACCGCAACGTGGACGCGTTGCTGAAGTGGGACGTCGGCGAACGACAAGCGCTGTCCTTCGAAGCAGGGCATGGCGTGCAGCAGGCCTTTGCCAGCCCCGCGCTGGAAGCCGAAGGTGAGGGTGCGTGGGGAGCCAGCGAGCTCAAGCGCAGCAATCTGGCGCTCAATCACGACGGGCAGTGGGCGTTCGGCACGTCCAGACTCAGCGCGTACTGGACCGGGTACCGCAACGACATCGGCCCGAATGGCCGCTCCGAGGCCACCGACCGCATCATTGAAGGCAGCCTCGGCACGCCGTTCACGCTGGGGGTGGAGCACCAGCTCAGCGTCGGCGGCCAGTGGAAGCGGCAGGAGCTGACCAACACCGATACGATCGGCCGCGCCCCGGTGGACTACGACGGCAATGCGGTCAACGGCTCGACCCTGCAGGTGGATACCTGGGCCGTGTTCGTGGAAGACGAACTGAAGCTGCACTCGACCGTGGCGCTGACCCTGGGCGCACGGCTGGACCACCATGAACAATTCGGCAGCCATGTCAGCCCGCGCGCCTACCTGGTGTGGCATCCGGCTGAACAGTGGACGCTGCGCGGCGGTATCTCAAAAGGCTTCCGCGCCCCCAGCCTGACCGAGAATTCGGCGACCGCCGCGACCCAGTCCGGTGGCCGCGGCTGTACCTCGCTGCGCCCGCTTGGCTATGTCAGCGGCGGCTGCTACATGGCGGGCAACCCGGACCTGGACCCGGAAACCAGCACGAACCGCGAGATCGGTTTCTCCTTCGACAACGATGTGCTCGATGTCGGCCTGACCTGGTTCCACACCGACTTCCGCAACAAGATCGAATACGAACCACTGGGCTTCTTCAACAAGCTCTGGTGGACGCGCATGAGCAATGTCGAACGCGCGCGCACCAGCGGGATGGAGGGAAATTTCAACGTACGCTTCAACGACCAGTGGCGCTGGAGGACGTCGGCCACGTGGATGAAGGAAGCAAAGAACCTGACCACCGGCGAGAACCTGATCGACACGCCGGAATACTCGGCCTACTCCGCGCTCGACTGGACGCCGGGCACGGCATTTTCCAGCACGCTGTCAGCGCAGTACACCGGCAGGCAGGCCGGGGTGGCCAGCAGTTTCCTGAAGGCGTACACGCTGTACGACCTGACCGCGGCCTGGAACGTCAACGACGTACTGACCCTGCGCGCGGGCATGAGCAACCTGTTGGACAAGAAGCTGTATGCCGAAGGCGCTACCGATTATTTCGTAGCGGGTCGCAGTGTGTTCTTCGGGGTGACCGCGCGGTTCTGACCCGAACGGCATTCGGCAGGTGCCGGCCAGGACGGCCGGCACGGTCGTTCAGCGTGATACGACGGTCTGGCGTTCGGCGATATCGGCATCGGTCTCGCGCCGTGCACGCTCCATCGCGACCGCGATCTGCTGCTGGGCCAGCAGATGCTGCGCCTGTTGTACTTCCGGAGTGGACAGCAGCACCGGACCGGGCGTGGTTTCCAATGTAGCGGACTTGCTCATGCATCCTCCAAGGACAATCCGGCGGACCTGGGCTGCGGGGCGCAGGGCCGGCGGATTGCGCACCCTACCCTAAAACCGGGCAAAAAAGGGGACGGAGGGGATTAAGTCGCTTCTGACGTGAAGCGGTCGAAAGCGACTTAATCCCCTCCGTCCCCTTTTTTTGGCGGTCAGCGGAAATCGCGGGAGGGGGCGTTCAGGCCGGCCAGCAGGTCGCTGTAGTCACGCAGGTCGCCGGCGATCAGGTGGCGCACGCCGTCCACGCATTCCCAGCGCCCGCGTACGCCCAGCAGGCGGGCACCCAGCAGCGCCTTGCGGCGGCGCAGTGCCAGGTGGGACCACACCACCACGTTGACCATTCCATGCTCGTCTTCCAGGGTGACGAACACCGTGCCATTGGCCGTGCCCGGCTTCTGCCGCTGGGTCACCAGGCCGATGACATGCACGCCGCGCCCATGTGCGGTGGCGCGCAGCTGGCGCGAATCCAGCGCGCGCTCCTGCTGCAGCCGGCGCCGCAGCAGCGCCAGCGGATGCTCGCCCAGCGTCAGCCCGCTGGCCCGGTAATCCGACAGCATCTCCTCGGCCACGCTGGGTGCCGGCAGCAGCAGCGCCTGTTCCTGCGGGCTGCCGTCCAGCAGCGGCAGCGCGCGTTCGATCCCGGCCATCGCCCAGCGCGCGGCATTGCGGTTGCCGGCCAGCGCGGCCAGCGCACCGCCGTCGGCCAGCACCTGGCGGGCCTTGGCATCCAGCCGTGCCCGCCGACACAGGTCGGCCACATCGGCGAATGGCTGTTGCGCGCGTGCCGCCATCACCGCCCGCGCGGCCGCCTCGCTGCAGCCGGCCAGCTGCCGCAGCCCCAGCCGGATCGCCGGCTGCCGGTCCGCATCACCGCCCTCCAGGGTGTTGTCCCAGTCACTGATGCACACATCCACCGGCAGGACCTCCACACCCCCGCGTTCGGCACTGCCACGACGCGCGTCCTGCACGATCTGGCTGGCCGAATAGAAACCCATCGGCTGCGCATTGAGCAGCGCACAGGCAAACGCGGCCGGCTCATGCCGCTTCAGGAAACAGCTGATGTACACCAGCTTCGCGAACGAGGCGGCATGGCTCTGCGGAAACCCATAGGCGCCGAAGCCTTTGATCTGTTCGAAGATCTGCTCGATGAATTCCGCTGCGTAGCCCTTGCCTTCCATCATCGTGCGGATGCGCTCGCGATGCGGGTTCATGTCCCCGCCACTGCGCCACGCCGCCATCGAACGCCGCAGCTGGTCGGCTTCGTCCGGGCGGTAGCCGGCATGGATCACCAGCTCCATCACCTGCTCCTGGAACAACGGAATGCCCAGCGTCATGCCCAGGATGTTCTGGATGCCGTCGGAAGGATAGGTCACCGGCTCCTGGCCCTGCCGCCGGCGCAGGAACGGGTGCACCATGCCGCCCTGGATCGGGCCGGGCCGTACGATCGCCACCTGGATCACCAGATCGTAGAACGTGGCCGGCTTCAGCCGCGGCAGCATGCTCATCTGCGCGCGCGATTCGATCTGGAACACACCGACCGTATCGGCCGCCTGGATCATCGCGAAGGTCGGTGGATCATCCACCGGCAGGCGCGCCAGGTCGATGCGGTGCCCGCGGTGCTTTTCCACCAGCTGCACGGCCTTGCGGATGCAGGTCAGCATGCCCAGCGCCAGGCAGTCCACCTTGAGCATCTTCATGGTTTCAAGGTCGTCCTTGTCCCATTGGATGATGGTGCGGTCGGCCATCGCCGCGTTCTCCACCGGCACCACCGTGCTCAACGGCGCATCACTGATCACGAAGCCGCCCACGTGCTGGGACAGATGCCGGGGATGGTCGCGCAGCTGTTCGGTCACCGCCATCACCTGCTGCAGCAGCGGGTTGCCGGCATCGAAGCCGGCCTCGGCCAGGCGCTGCTCCATCGGCGTTTCGCCGTTGCCCCAGCCGAAACATTCGGCCAGCAGGGCCACCTGGTCCGGCGGCAGCCCAAACGCTTTGGCGACATCGCGCACCGCACTCTTGCCGCGGTAGCGGATCACGGTGGCGGCCAGCGCGGCGCGCTCGCGGCCGTACTTCCCGTACACGTACTGCAGCACTTCCTCGCGCCGTTCGTGTTCGAAATCGACGTCGATATCCGGCGGCTCATCGCGCTCGCGTGACAGAAAGCGCGCCATCAGCAGGCGGCTTTCGGCCGGATTGACCACGGTGATGCCCAGCGCGAAACACACCGCCGAGTTGGCCGACGAGCCCCGTCCCTGGCACAGGATGTCGCGTGACCGCGCGAAGCGCACGATGTCTTCCACGGTCAGGAAGAACGCTTCGTAGTCCATGTCGGCGATCAGCCGCAGCTCGCTTTCGATCTGCGCGGCTACCGCCGACGGCACGCCTTCAGGCCAGCGCTCGCGCATGCCGCGATGGGTCAGTTCGCGCAGCCAGCTGCTGGGCGTGTGGCCTTGCGGCACCAGTTCGGCGGGATACTGGTAACGCACCTCGTCCAGGCGGAAATGGCAGCGTCGTGCCAGCACCACCGCGTTGTGCAGCAATGCGGGCGGATGGATGTTGCCCAGCGCGCGCCGGGTGCGAAGGTGGCGTTCGCCATTGCGGAACAGGAAGGCCCCGCATTCGGACAGCGGCAGCACGTGGCGGATGGCGGTCATGGTGTCCTGCAGTACGCGGCGCCGGCGCACGTCCATGTGCACGTCGCCACAGGCAAGCGGCTGGACGCCCAGCTGCACCGCCAACTGCAGCAGCTGCGCCAGCCGCGCGCGGTCATCGCGTTCGCGGTGCAGGTGCACGGCAAGCCAGGTACGCTGCACGAACACCTGCTGCAGCCACTGTGCCTGCGCAGCATCGGGTTCCGCGCCCGGCACCCACAACGCGAACAATCCCAGCGCCGCATCCACGGCGTTGCCGAGCACGCGCTGCACATCCTGCCGTGACAACCGGTAGCTGCCCTTGCCCGCGGCACGCCGGCCGGTGGTGATCAGCTCGCAGAGGCGGACATAGCCGTGCTGGTTTTCCACCAGCAGCACCAGCTTGAGCCCGCATTCCAGCACGAACTCGCTGCCCACGATCAGCGGCACGCCGGTGGCGCGCGACGCTTCCAGTCCGCGCACGATGCCGGCCAGCGAACACTCATCGGTGATCGCCAGCGCCTCGTAACCACACTGCCTGGCCCGACTGAACAAGGCTTCGGCACTGGCCGCCCCGCGCAGGAAGGAAAAATCAGACAGGCAGTGCAGCTCCGCATACGCCGGCAGTTCCTTTTCACCCGGTGCATCGTCGTTGGCGGCGGCCAGGCGCTGGCGGGTCTCCCAGGCGCGCGGCATCTGCTTGCACGGGGAATCGTCGCGTTCTTCGATGCGGCTCATGCAAACCAGCCGTGCAGCATCCAGTCGCCCTGCTGGCCCGGTGCGGCGAACGCCCAGGCCTGCTGGCCGTGCGAGGTCTGCAGCACGTAGTAGTCGCGACGCGCCTCGTGCCCGTCCCACCAGCCACTCTCCAGCCGCTCCGGGCCGGACACGATGCGTGCGCGCGGATCCCGCAGCGGCACCGGCGCAGGCAGCAGCCAGCACGGACGCGGTGGACGTGCAGGCGCCTGCACGATGGCGGTGCCATCGCCCTCCACGCGGAGCCAGGCCCGCTCCGGACGCGGGTCACCGGCCGGGCCGACCCGGTACACCGACGCATCGCCCAGCCGCGCGCGCAGCCGTTCGCGCAGCTGCGGCCACGGCAGCTGCTGCTGGTTGCGGGTATCGAACAGATCGCGGCTGGCCGGTACGAAGCTGGGCAGTTCACGCGCCAGCAGGCGCACGGCCACGACCGGACGGGCGATGCTGGCGCGCTCCAGCCGGTTGCGGGTCAGTTCGAACAACAACGTGGCATCGCGCTCGGCGGCCAGCAGGCCCACGTCCACGTCGGTGTGGCCTTCCTCGTGTTCCAGCCGCAGCACGAAGCGCTGCACGCCGCCATCGCGGATGGACAGGCAGGTGCACAGATCGCCGATCAACCGGCGCAGCGGGAACAGCAGCGCCATGTGGTTTTCCACCTCATAGCCCAGCTCCAGCCGGGAGTCGAAATGATCCGGCGGCGCATACCAGGCCAGCGGGTCGTCCGCCTGGCCGTACAGCCGGTCCAGGTGCTCCAGCAGCGGCAGGCCGAAACGGCGGCGCAGGCCATCGCGGGGTACCGCCCGCAGCTCGCGCAGCACGCGGATACCCATCTGCTGCAGGCGCGCGCCGGCATCCTCCGGCAGGCGGGCGCGACGCACCGGCACGCGGTCCAGCAGCGCGTGCATCGCCGGGGTTTCATCCACCGCCAGCCCGTCGCGGATGCCGGCCAGCACCATCGCCGCACGTGGCGTCGGCGCCAGCGCAATGCGGTGCTGGAATCCCAGCGCCTGCAGTTCCTCGCGCAGGCGTGCCTGCAGCACCGGCCACGGCCCCAGCAGCTGGAAGCTGGCACGTACTTCCAGCACGATGCAGCCCGGCCACTGCGCACTCACCAGTGAACTGTGGCGGTAGGCCCAGGCCGCCAGGAAACGCTGCCAGCGGGTGTCCGACTGCGCGTCATGCTCCACTTTCTGGAAATCCGGCAGCAGCGCCAAGGCGGCGGTCAGCCGCATCCCGGCCTTCAGGCCGGCCTGGGCAGCGGCAGCGTTCACCGCATGCAGGGTGCGCAGCTGCACGGCACCGCCGACCAGCGCCAGCGGGGTGTCCGGATCAGGGTGGCGACGAAGGACGGCGTCCAGCGCCAGCTGCGGCAGCAATACACAGGCCCAGAGCATCGGCGTACCTCACCCGGCCCTCAGCGCAAACGACTGCGACGGCGCAGGGCCGCCGCGGCATTTGCGTACCTGCCATCGGGTGGCCAATCCCTCGCGTACCGCTTCCAGCCGCAACGCGGCCGGCGAAGGATTGGCTGCGTGACGGCGATCGCGCAGGGCAAAGCCCAGGCACTGGCCGGTATCGGCGGCCACCTGCAGCCGGCGCAACGCCTGCGCATCGGCCTGTTTCGGCCAGCCCAGCACCGCCGCGCAGGCGCCGCTGCGCAGGCATTGTTCAAAGGCCCACAGCGCATCGCGCGGGGTGGCATCAATCAGCTGCAGGTGCTGCAGGCTGACCCCGGCGGCCTGCCAGGCCGGTGCATACGGCAGATAAGGTGGGGCGATCACCGCCACCGCCCTGCCGGCCTGGCTCAGCCGGGCCAGCGTCGGCAGCAGCAGCTGCAGTTCGCCCACGCCGTCGGCCGGCAGCAGCAGTTCGGTCAGCGCGCGGCGCGGCCAGCCGCCCTGGGGCAGCAGTCCATCCAGCGTCGCATGGCCGGTGGACTCGCCTTCCACGCCCTCCTTCGCACTGCCCCGCCCGGCATGCCACAGGGTCTGGGCGGACAGCAGCTGCTGCAGTTCGGGCGCGGTGTTCATCTCAACCCTGCCGGACCAGGCCGCAGTACACGCCTTCCACGGCGAAATCCTGTCCGGCTTCGACCACGATCGGCGCATGGGCCGGATTGCGCGGCAGCAGGCGCACGCCGTCACCGGTCTGCTGCAGACGCTTGATGGTGAGTTCGCCATCGATGCGTGCGACCACGGTCTGGCCGTCACGGGCACTGGGCGTGCGATGCACGCCCACCAGGTCGCCATCAAGGATGCCGTCGTCGATCATCGAATCGCCCTGCACCTTCAGCAGGTAATCCGGGCGCGGGGAAAACATCCGCCGATCCAGCCACAACTGCTGGTCCAGGCCGATGTCGGCCCCGATCGGCTGGCCCGCCGCGACCCGCCCCAGCACCGCCAGCGGCAGCAGCTCGGCCGGTCCGCCCGGCAGCGTCAATGTGCGTCGGCGCCCGGGTGCCTGTTCCAGCAGGCCTGCTTCCACCAGCGCCTGCACATGTTTCTGCGCCGCATTGCGCGAGGCAAAACCAAAGGCATCGGCGATGTCAGCCAGGCTCGGCGACTGGCCGGAAGCCAGGGCCTGTCGCAACCAGGCCAGTACGGCGGCACGTTGGGGAGGGAGGGTGATAGGGTCCATGGTGTACATTTGTACACCCACGCTTCCAGAAAAGCGACACCCCTGATGTTCATGTCGTCAGGCGCTGACGCATCCTGCCCGCCGACATTTCAAGAACACGACAATTCATACAACCTATTGATTGAATTATAAAAAAATAATTCATCAGGAGAGGGAGGAAACAGATGATGGAGCTCCCCTTCACGGACCGCTTCCATGCGCCCAGCCCGCCTGTTGCTCGCCGCCGCCCTGGTATTTCCCACCGCCCACCTGGCCGCCCAGACCCTGCTCACCCGTGACAATGGCGCCCCGGTCGGCGACAACCAGAACTCACAGACGGCAGGCGCCAACGGGCCGGCCCTGCTGCAGGACGTGCAGCTGATCCAGAAGCTGCAGCGTTTCGATCGCGAGCGCATCCCCGAACGCGTGGTGCATGCCCGCGGGACCGGGGTACGCGGCGAGTTCACCGCCAGCGCCGACATTTCCTCACTGACCCGGGCCCTGGTGTTCACTCCCGGCGAAACGACCCCGGTGTTCGTGCGCTTCTCGTCAGTGGTGCATGGCAACCATTCACCGGAAACGCTGCGCGACCCACGTGGGTTCGCCACCAAGTTCTATACCCGCGAAGGCAACTGGGACCTGGTCGGCAACAACTTCCCGACCTTCTTCATCCGCGACGCGATCAAGTTCCCGGACATGGTGCACGCGTTCAAGCCGGACCCGCGCACCAACCTGGACGATGATGCGCGCCGCTTCGACTTCTTCTCGCACGTGCCCGAAGCCACCCGCACGTTGACCCAGTTGTATTCCAACGAAGGCACGCCGGCCGGTTACCGCTTCATGGATGGCAACGGCGTGCATGCCTACAAGCTGGTCACTGCCGCCGGTGAAGTGCACTACGTCAAGTTCAAGTGGAAGAGCCTGCAGGGCATCCGCAACCTGGATCCGAAGCAGGTGGAACAGACCCAGGGCCGCGATTACAGCCACATGACCCACGACCTGGTGGAGGCGATCAAGCGCGGGGACGCTCCGCGCTGGGACCTGTACATCCAGGTGCTGGCACCGGAGCAGCTGGCCGGCTTCGATTTCGATCCGCTCGATGCCACCAAGATCTGGCCGGACGTGCCGGAACAGAAGATCGGGCAGATGGTGCTGAACCAGAACGTGGACAACTTCTTCCAGGAAACCGAGCAGGTGGCGATGGCGCCGTCCAATCTGGTGCCGGGCATCGAACCGTCCGAAGACCGGCTGCTGCAGGGTCGCGTGTTCTCCTACGCCGACACGCAGATGTACCGCGTGGGGGCCAATGGGTTGCAGTTGCCGGTGAACCGTCCGCGCGCGACCGTGGACAACGGCAACCAGGATGGCGCAATGAACGCCGGCCACAGCAGCAGCGGCGTCAACTACGAGCCCAGCCGCCTGCAGCCCCGCCCGCAGAGTCCGCATGCGCTGTACAGCACGCTGCCGCTGGCCGGCAGCACGCAGCAGAAGGGCATCGCACGCGAACAGAATTTCAGGCAGGCCGGCGACCTGTACCGCTCGTATGACCGCAAGCAGCGCGCCGACCTGGTCGCCAGCTTCGGCCAGTCGCTGGCCAGCGCGGACGACCAGAGCAAGCACGTCATCCTGTCGTTCCTGTACAAGGCCGATCCGGACTACGGCACCGGCGTGGCCCGCGTGGCCGGCGGTGACCTGGCCCGCGTGAAGCAGCTGGCCAGCCAGTTGCAGGACTGACGCCGTCGCGACGCGTTCCAGTGGCCCGGCTTCTTTCACCCTGTACGTGGAAGCCGGGCCGCACTGCCCTGAGGACCCTCCATGCCCACCTCCCTGATCTTCCTGCTGGGCGTCCTGCTGGCGATGCCCTGCTGGGCCACGCCACCTGCCCCACCCGCCACCTCCGCCGAGGCGCAGGCACAGCTGCGCAGCTACTACTTCGATGCGGCACGGCGTGGCCAACAGGCCATGCTGGCCGAGTTCATCAACGCCGGTTATGACCTGCAGACACGCGACGCGAAGGGCTATACCGCGTTGATTCTTGCCGCGTATCACGGACAAAGCGCCGCAGTGGATCAGCTGCTGGCCGCAGGCGCCGATCCCTGTGCCCAGGACAAGCGGGGCAACACGGCCTTGATGGGCGCCATCTTCAAGGGTGAACTCAGCATCGCGCGCCGCTTGATGAAGGCGCCCTGCGCACCCGACCAGCGCAACAACGCCGGGCAGACCGCGGCCATGTATGCGGCGCTGTTCCAGCGCACGGAGATTCTTGAACAGCTGGCGGCCGACGGCGCCGACCTGACCCTGCGCGATGCGGCCGGCAACAGTGCCGAGCAGTTGCAGAAAGGGCGTTTCGGGTACTGAACAGTCGCGCGGCAGGGCCACGTCCACCGCGCGAGGCGGATGCTGTCATCGCCGCCGCACCCACAACGCGGCGGCACTGGCGGCACAGGCCAGCAGGACCACGCCGTGCCAGCCGCCCTGGGCCAGCACCCAGGCACCCAGACCACCGCCTGCGGCCATGCCGACGAAGACACCGGTGAACAGCACGGCATTCAAGCGGCTGCGGGCATCCGGCTGCAGGCCGTAGACCAGCGTCTGGTGCGACACCAGCGCCGCCTGGAAACCGAAGTCGAAGATCACCGCACTGACCGCCAGCAGCACCAGCTTCAGCGGGGTGGGCAGCATGCCGTCCAGCAACAGGCTGGCAAACCCCACCAGCGCGATGCCGATCGCCAGCCGGGCCACGCGCTGGGTCCCCAGGCGATCAGCGAAGCGGCCCGCCAGCGGCGCGGCCAGCGCACCGGCGGCACCCGCCAGCCCGAACGCGCCAGCACCGGCGCTGCCGATCCCGAAGTCACTGTGCAGCATCAGCGCGAGCGTGGACCAGAACGCGCTGAACCCCATCGCCAGCAGGGCCTGGGCCACTACTGCCCGGCGCAACGCGGGCAGCCGCGTCCACAGCGTCGCCATCGACGCCAGCAGCGCGCCATAGCCGAGCGTGGTAGTGGGCGTGAAGCGCGGCAGCGTCACGCGCAGCAGCAGGCCCATCAGCACCACCGACACCGAGGCGGCGATGAACATGGCGCGCCAGCCGAACTGTTCGGCCACCACGCCACTCACCACGCGTGACAGCAGGATGCCCAACAGCAGCCCGGTCATCACCCGGCCGACCAGCGCACCGCGATGTTCCGGCGGAGCCAGCGTTGCGGCCGCCGGCACCACGTCCTGCGCCACCGTGGCCATCAGACCCACCAGCAGGCTGGCCAGCAGCAGACCGGGAAGCTGCCCGGCCAGTCCCGCCGCCAGCAACGCCGCGCCCAGCAGCAGCGACTTCACCAGGATGATGCGGCGCCGCTCGAAGCGGTCACCCAATGGCGCCAGCAAGGCGATGCCCGCCGCATAGCCCAACTGGGTCAGGGTCGGCACCAGCCCGATCGAGGCGTCGCTGGCGCCCAGTGAGGCGCCCATCGCGCCCAGCATCGGCTGTGCGTAATACAGCGAGGCCACGCTGAAGCCGGCACCTGCCGCCATGACCGGCACCCAGGCGCGGGGCATCCGGGCGGACGATGAAGGATGGGCGGTGTCATGCACAATGGACATGGAAAATATTCCTGGAAGACGATGGTGCGCAGTTTCCTCGCCGCCAGCCGTGGCGTGTAGTAGGCTCGGCCGCATCAGTCCCATACGCTATACGCATGACCACCCCTGCTCCCCTGCTCAATGGCGACCGGATCGACCTGCTGCGCACCTTTGTACGCATCGTCGACGCCGGCAGCCTGTCTGCTGCCGCGCTGCAGCTCGGCACCACCCAGCCGACCATCAGCCGACGCCTGCAGGCGCTGGAAAAACACTTCGGCCTGCGCCTGCTGCAGCGCTCTACCCACGGCATGCAGTTGACCCATGACGGCGAGCGCTGCCTGCAGCATGCGCGGGCGCTGCTGGACAGCTGGGAAGGCATCGAACAGGACCTGCGCGGTGCGGCCCAGCAGCCCAGCGGCCGGCTGCGCGTGGTGGTGCCGCACGCGTTCGGACAGGGGCAGCTGATGGCGCCGATGCTGGCCTTCCTGCGTCGCCATCCGCAGATCAGCCTGGAATGGCGCCTGCATGACGGACTCACCGATCTGGCCGCCGACGGGATCGACTGCGCCATCCGCATGGGCCCGCAGGATCAGCAGGACGTGGTCGCCGTGCATGTGGCCGATGTGCCACGCATCGTGGTCTGTGCTGCGGCGGATGCGCCGGATCCATTGCCGGCCACGCCGGCCGAACTGGCGACGCTGCCGTGGGTGTCACTGACCGGCTTCTACCGCGACAGCGTGCAGCTTCAGCGTTGCCTCGGGGCGGGCACGGGCAAGACGCACGAACGCATCACCTTCCAGCCACGGCTGCTGACCGACAACCTGTTCGTGCTGCACCAGGCGGTGCGCGACGGACTGGGCGTGGGCATCGGCTCGACGTGGCTGATGATGGACGACCTGCGCAGCGGCCGGCTGGTGCAACTGCTGCCCGGCTGGGAAGCAGCGCCCCTGCCGGTGCACCTGGTCTTCCCGGCCGGACGCCATCGTCCGGCGCGGCTGCAGCTGTTCCTGGACGCCATCCGCGAAAGCATCCCGGGCATCGAAGGCATGCGCATCCCGGCACGCTGACGTAGTGATGACCGCAGGTCGTCAGGTGCCTGCTCTTTGGTAGTGACGACCGCTGGTCGTCAGGCACCTGCAGTCGATCATGGATCGACTCTACCCGGCCATGCGACCGGCACAAACGCGGCGAGTTCGGTGGAACGTGCCGCTCAGCGTGCGCGATCCACTTCATCCAGGATCCTGCGCAGCGCGTCCATCCGCGCCTGCAGCGCCTGCGTCTCGCCCTCGGCGTCCGCAGCGCGCCACAGCAGTCCCTCCAGCGTCTGCCCACATTCGCCGCTGTTGAGGCAGATCTGGTCGGCATGACGCGATGTGAGCCCACAGTCCAGCCCACGCTCGCAGGCAAGCAGAATCAAGGCCGGGTTGTTGAGCGTACTGCTGCCGATGCCCGCCAAGGACGCTTCCGCCGGCAGCTGCGCATAGAGATTGGACAGCTCATACAGCGCGGCCGGGTCCTCCGAGATCAACGCTTCCTCGACCACTTCGGCCGCATCATCCGGCAGCGCCTGCCGTTCGTCGCCGTAGGCGCGGCTGCGTTGGCGCAGACGCGCTATCAGGTCTCCTTTGCCAGCGGCCTCCTGCAACAATTGGCGGTACTGCACCGCGAGTTGCTGCCGGGTACCCGGCAGGTGCTGGCACTTCGCTTCCACCCGCTTCGCAGCGGCGCGCAACTGGGGCCGATGCGCAGGTTGCACGTGCGCGCTGACCTGATCGACAGCCTGGCCGATGGCAGCGCCTTGCCACGCACCAAAGCCACACTCCAGGATGACTTCAGCCAGCTCCCGCATGGCGACCGGGTCGCCTGCAGCCGCATCGCGGTGCAGCGCCAGGGTGGTTGCCGCACCTGCCCTGCCGGTCGATTCGAACTGCCCCACGCGAGCGGGCCCCGCATCTGCACGTGCAGGCGAAGACGGTGAAGCGGACGCGTGCGTGTCCAACGCAGGTGCCGGCGGCGCGGACCGGGGCCACAGCAGCACGGCCGCGATGACCAGCGCCAGGAGGGCGCAGGAGAGAACGACGGCTGCACGGCGTGATCGCGTCGGCGGGGTGCGTTCCATGCGTTACCGGGTTCCGGGAGTAAAACGTCATGACGGAGTCTAGACGCCACGGGCCGCTCGTGGCCTGATAGTGCGACCACGGGTCGCCAATTTCCCGCAGTCGATCATGGATCGACTCTACCGGCCACCCAGTCGATCATGGATCGACTCTACCCGGGCGCGTCGGCCGGTCCGGCCCATCACCTGGCCGACGCGGCGGGCTGTACTACAGTGGAATCCACGCTCAACCGAGGCCTGCCCATGCGCCCACGCAACTGCCTTGCCAGCCTGCTGCTGGCACCGATGCTGTGGAGCGGCACCGCTGCCGCGACCGATCCCGCGCCGCCCGACCAGCGCCTGCAGCCATTGTTCCAGCAGGTGCAGGGCGCGCATCTGTTCGCCGACCAGAAGACCTTTGCCGACGCGGTGCCGCGCCGCCCTATCGCAACCGTGCTGGAACACTGGAAGCGCGAACGCCTGCAGCCGGGCTTTTCGCTGGAAACGTTCGTACGCGACAACTTCGATATTCCCTCCGACGCGACGCCCTATGTGCCACCGCCGGGAGAAACGCTGCGCGCGCATATCGAAGGCTTGTGGCCGGTGTTGACCCGGCAGACCGGCACGGTGGATCCGAACGGCTCGCTGCTGCCGTTGCCGCGACCGTACGTGGTGCCCGGTGGGCGCTTCCGCGAAGTGTATTACTGGGACAGTTACTTCACCCTGCTCGGTCTTGCTGCCAGCGGGGAATGGCAGCGCGTGCGCGACATGGTGGACAACTTTGCGTATCAGATCGACACGCATGGGCATATTCCCAACGGCAACCGCAGTTATTACCTCAGCCGCTCGCAGCCGCCTTTCTTCAGCCTGATGGTGGAACTTCTGGCCCGCCACGAAGGTGAGGCGGCATACGCGCGCTATCTGCCGCAGCTGCGTGCCGAGCACGCGTTCTGGATGGCAGGGGCGGAAGGGCTGACGCCCGGCCAGCAGCACGCGCGGGCAGTGAAGCTGGCTGATGGCAGTGTGCTCAACCGCTACTACGACGCACGCGCCGTGCCACGTACCGAATCGTGGACCGACGACCTGGCGACCGCAGCGAAGGCGCCTCAGCGTGCACCTTCGCAGGTATACCGCGACCTGCGCGCGGGTGCGGAGTCCGGTTGGGATTTCAGTTCGCGCTGGCTTGATGACCCGGCTGAGTTGTCCAGCATCCGTACCACCGACATCGTGCCGATCGATCTGAACAGCCTGTTGTTCCATCTGGAACGTACCCTCGCCCACGCCAGTGAAGTTGCGCGGGATACCGCCGCGCAACGCGGGTTCAAGCGCCAGGCGGACGCACGCCAGCGCGCGATCAACCGGCACCTGTGGGACGACGCACAAGGCTGGTATGTGGATCGCGATCTTGCGACCGGCCAGACGCGCCCAGCGTTGACCGCCGCAGCGATGTTCCCGCTGTGGCTGGAGGTGGCGGGCACCTCGCAGGCCCGGCGCACGGCCAAAGCGGTTGAGCAGCAGCTGCTCAAGGAGGGTGGTCTGCTGACCACGACGCAGCGCACGGGCCAGCAGTGGGACGCGCCGAACGGCTGGGCACCGCTGCAGTGGGTGGCCGTGGACGGGCTGCAGCGCTACGGGCAGGATCGCCTGGCGCGCCAGCTGGGCACGCGGTTCCTGCGCACCGTGCAATCGGTCTACGACCGGGAGCAGAAACTGGTGGAGAAGTACGTGGTGGACGGATCCGCCGGCGGCGGCGGCGGCGGGGAATACCCGTTGCAGGATGGCTTCGGCTGGAGCAACGGAGTGACGCTGGCGCTGCTGGACAGGCTGTGCGCGCCCAAGCAGCGGTGTGAGAGCGCGGGAGATGTCGAGGTCGGTAGCGTCGATCCATGATCGACTTGGCGCGGTCGCCGATCAACGTTCCG
>JAZBLM010000058.1:0-20849 GCA_037033225.1 Pseudomonadota bacterium | reverse complement strand
GCGGCGGCCCCCGTTGCCGCACCGGCGGCGGGCGAAGCGCCGAAACCCGGCCGCATGCAGCTGGCCAACGTGCGCTCGGGCCAGCAGCTTTACGCGGAAAACTGCGATCTGACCGTGATGGCCACTGTCGGCGCAGGCGCCGAGGTCATCGCCGATGGCAGCATCCATATCTACGGCACCCTGCGCGGACGCGCGCTGGCCGGTGCCCAGGGCAATACCACGGCGCGTATTTTCTGCCGTGATTTCCATGCCGAACTGGTGGCCATTGCCGGCCACTACAAGGTATTGGACGATGTACCGGACAACCTGCGTGGCAAGGCCGTGCAGGTCTGGCTGGAACAGGACCAGATCAAGATCGCTGCGCTGGATTGACTTTGTCGCAGCCCCAACCAGAACAAGAGCAGGAGAAGTCCTTTGGCTGAAATCATCGTAGTCACCTCCGGCAAGGGCGGCGTCGGCAAGACCACCACCAGCGCAAGCCTTGCCTGCGGCCTGGCACGTCGTGGCAAGAAGGTGGCGGTGATCGACTTCGACGTCGGCCTGCGCAACCTCGACCTCATCATGGGCTGCGAGCGCCGCGTGGTGTACGACTTCGTCAACGTCGTCCACGGCGAAGCCACCCTCAAGCAGGCCCTGATCAAGGACAAGCGCTTTGACAACCTGTACGTGCTGGCGGCCTCGCAGACCCGCGACAAGGATGCGCTGACCCAGGAAGGCGTGGGCAAGGTCCTGAAGGACCTGGCAGCCGATGGCTTCGAATATGTCATCTGCGATTCGCCGGCCGGCATCGAAAAGGGTGCGTTCCTGGCCATGTATTTCGCCGACCGTGCGGTCGTGGTGGTGAACCCCGAAGTGTCGTCGGTACGCGACTCGGACCGCATCATCGGGCTGCTGGATTCGAAGACGCACAAGGCCGAGACCGGCCATGACGTGCCTGCATTCCTGCTGCTGACCCGCTACACGCCGGTACGCGTGGAAGCCGGCGAGATGCTCAGCATCACCGACGTGGAGGAAGTACTGGGCCTGAAGGCGATCGGCGTGATCCCCGAATCCGGCGATGTGCTCAATGCCTCCAACAAGGGCGAGCCGGTCATCCTGGATGGCGAGTCCCCCGCCGGCCAGGCGTATGACGATGCCGTCGCTCGCATCCTGGGTGAAGACCGCCCGATGCGCTTCACCGCCGTGGAGAAGAAGGGCTTCTTCAGCAAGCTGTTCGGAGGGTAAGCATGGGCCTGTTCGATTTCCTGAAAGCCAAGAAGACCACCGCCGAGACAGCGAAGAACCGCCTGCAGATCATCATCGCGCAGGAACGCAGCCACCGCGGTGGCCCGGACTACCTGCCCCTCATGCAGCGCGAGCTGCTGGAAGTGATCAGGAAGTACGTCAATATCGATGTCGACGCGGTCAAGGTCGACCTGGTCAAGGACGGCGAGCACGATGTGCTCGACATTTCCGTGGCCTTGCCGGAAGGGCCTGAAAAGCCCTGATTTCCCGCCTGCCCTGCCCGCTTCTGCGGGCGGGGCACGGACTGATGCCATGAACGACGCCACTGCAGAACCGCAGGTTACCCGGGTAGCTGACATCGCCTTCGCCGATGCCGCGCGCCTGCTCTCCAGCCACGGCCTGCACCTGCACCATGTGCCTGCCGGGGCGTCGATCCCTGGCAGTTACTGGGGCGAGCCGGAGGCTGGCATCATCGCCAGCGATGTCTACGTACGCGATGACACGCCGGTGCACTCGATGCTGCACGAGGCCTGCCACCTGATCGTACTGCCGCCGGAACGGCGTGCGCTGGTGCATACCGATGCAACCGATTCGGTGCCTGAAGAGGACGCGACCTGCTACCTGCAGATCGTGCTCGCCGGGCAGCTGGCGGGCGTGGGCAGCGAGCGCCTGATGGCGGACATGGATGCCTGGGGGTATACGTACCGGCTGGGTTCCACGCGGGCGTGGTTCGAGCAGGACGCCGAGGACGCGCGGGCGTGGCTGGTCGAGCGGGGGTTGTTGGTCGGCTGATCTGTTTTTTTTTGTGTCCGTGTGTACTGGTGGGCTGAGGGCGGGCCAGACGGCACGGGACACGGGTGCGCGTCATCGCATTCGCGCTGTCGCCCCACGCTTTGCTGTGCAAACTGTGGGCCCCTTCTCACCATCACCCACACCCCGCCGCTTCGCGGCCGCCCCTGACTCAGGGGCTCCCTCCACCCGACAACTATCAGCTGTCTGCCGGAATCGGCGACTCTTTGTTGACGGTCGTGGATGGATCCCCCGAGCACGGCTCGGCGCTACCTGCTTTTGCTTTTGCTTTTGCTTTTTTCTTTTCCCCTCCGCCGGCGCGATGCTGGCTTGACGGGGGAGGCGGGGGTCGGCGGGACACTGAGCCGCATGGATGCGGCGACGTAGCCTACATGGACGTACTTGCGGCGTGTCCCGCTGATCCCCGCCTCCCCCGGCACCGCATGCGTACGAACAAAAACTACTGTCCGGCCAACGCGCGCAGCGTGATGCCCACTACGTACGCAAGGTACGTGCCGGTGGCATAGCCCATCGTGCCCAGCAGCACACCGACCGGTGCCAGCGACGGATGGAACGCCGCGGCGACCACCGGCGCCGATGCCGGGCCACCGATGTTGCTCTGCGACCCGATCGCGAAATAGAAGAACGGCACGCGCAGCAGCTTGGCCAGCAGCCACAGCATCACGATGTGCACCGCGATCCAGATGATGCCCAGCAGGAACAGCCACGGGCGGTCCAGCAGCGCCAGCAGGTCCATCTGCATGCCGATGCAGGCGATCAGGAAGTACAGCAGCAGCGAGCCGACCCGCGACGCGCCGACGCCTTCCAGCGTACGTGCCCGGGTGAAGCTGAGGCCGAGGCCGAACGTGGTGGACAGCACCACCACCCACACGAAAGGCGCGTCCAGGCTGAACTGCGATGCCCAGCTGACGTTGAGCTTGAACCAGGCCGCCAACGGCGCACCGAGTGCGTGGGCCAGCCCTACCCCGCCGAAGGCCACCGCCACGATCAGCATCAGGTCGGTCAGGGTGGGAATGCGCTCGTGCTCGGCCTGGAAGCGCGCGATGCGCACCTTCAGTTCATCGATCGGCCTCGTGTCGGCGCCACTGCGTGCATCGATCTGCGCCGAGCGCCCGGCAAGGAAGATCAGCACCGCCATCCATACGTAACCCACGCCCACGTCGACCACCGCGAACTGGCCGAACGTAGTGGCATTCACATCGAACACCTCGCGCATCGCCAGCATGTTGGCACCCCCCCCGATCCAGCTGCCGGCCAGCGCGGCCATGCCGGCCCAGGTATCGCCGGCGACGGTCTCCGGGTGCACAGCGCGCATCAGCAGGAAGGCCACCACCGCACCGATCATGATGCTGGCCGAGGCTCCCAGGTACATCAGCACCAGCTTGGGACCCAGCCGGAGGATGCCCTTGATGTCGACCGCCAGGGTCAACAGCACCAGGGCGGCCGGCAGCAGGACGTCGCGGGCGATCGGGTTGTACAACCGCGTGTTCTGCCCGTCGATCAGGCCGACCGTGTTGTAGATGCCGGGCAGCAGATAGCACAGCAGCAGCGCCGGCACCACGGCATAGAAGCGCTTCCATGGTCCCTGCTGCCGCGATGCGGTCCAGAACACCGCCCCCAGCGTGGCCGCAATCAGGCCGAATACCACGATGTCGTTCTGGATCAAAGGCGTCGACGGCATGCAGCACGTCCTGGGTTGATTGGGGATCTGGAACCGCGAAGGTGCCGGTAGAGTCGACCCATGGTCGACTGCGCCTGGCACAGCGACTGTAGAGTCGACCCATGGTCGACTGCTCCTGGCACAGCGCCGGTCGCTCCTGACACAGCGCCTGTAGAGTCGACCCATGGTCGACTGCTCCTGACGCAACGCCGGAAGCAGCCGACCGACGTCGGCTGCTCCGCGTCGCTCTTACTGGCCGATGTGCTGCTTCAGCCAGCTGTTGACCGTGTCATGCCACAGCACACTGTTGGCCGGCTTCAGCACCCAGTGGTTCTCATCCGGGAAATACAGGAACTTCGACTCGATGCCCTGGCGCTGTGCCGCAGTGAACGCCGCCAGCCCCTGCTCGACCGGGATGCGGTAATCCAGCTGGCCATGGATGACCAGGATCGGCTTCTTCCAGTCCGCCACGTGGTTGACCGGATTGAACTTCTCGTAGTTGGCCGGCTTGGCGAACGGCGTACCGCCCTGCTCCCACTCGGTGAACCAGAGCTCTTCGGTCGCGTAGCCCATCATGCGCTGGTCGAACACGCCGTCGTGGTTGACCAGGCACTTGAACGGGCTGTTCCAGCTGCCGGCGATCCAGTTGACCATGAAGCCGCCGTAGCTGGCGCCGAGCGCACAGGCCTTGTCGCCGTCCAGGAAGGAATACTGCTTCAGCGCCGCATCCCAGCCCTTCTGCAGGTCTTCCAGCGGGCGGTCGCCCCAGTGCTGGCTGATCGCATCAGTGAACGCCTGCCCATAGCCGGTGGAGCCGTGGAAGTCGATCATGACCACGGCATAGCCCTGGCCGGTATAGGTCTGCGGGTTCCAGCGGTAGCTCCAGCCGTTGCCGAAGCTGCCCTGCGGGCCGCCGTGGATCAGGAACGCGACCGGGTACTGGCGGCCCTCCTGGTAGTCATGCGGCTTGACCACGTAACCGTGCACGGTCTCGTTGTTCCAGCCCTTGAACGAGAACTGCTCGAAGTCGCCGAAGGCGACGTCCTTGAGCACTTCATTGGCTGCCGGCGTCAGCGCGCGCAGCGCGCCCATCGGCTGCCCGGCTTCCGGCAGCTGCCCGACAAGCACCTGGTCATTGCTCTTCAGGCTGTTGCGGGTGATGGCCACGCTGTTTCCGGCCACGTCCACGGCGGTGACACTGCCGTCGCCGATCAGCTTGCTCACCTTGCCGCTGGCCACGTCGACCGCGAACAGCGGATGCTCCCCCATGTCGTCGGCGGTGGTGAATACCGTGCGGCCGTCAGCGGACAACACGATGCCCCCGGCCGAACGATCCCAGTCCGGGGCGATCTCGCGCCGCGTGCCGCTGGCCAGGTCCATCGCCATCATGCCGAAGCGGTCGGCTTCGAAACCCGGACGCTTCATCGCCCGATAGAAAAGCGTCTTGCCGTCGGCGCTGAACACCGGCCCGGCATCCCACGCCGGGTTGTCTGCGGTCAGGTTCACCGGGGCCTGCTTGCCGCTGGCATCGAAACGGTACAGGTCGAAATTGGTCGACCACGGTTCCTCGCGACCCGCCACGCGGATGCTGGCCACCACGCTGGTGCCATCCGGCGACCAGGCGAAATCATCGTTGCCGCCGAACGGCTTGGACGGCGCATCGCCGGCCAGGGTGGCGCTCAGCGCGGACGCACCCTTGACCCCGGCGGCGTTGCCGGTGGGCAGCGGTGCGACGAACAGCGTGTTGCGGCGACCGTCGTTCCAGGTATCCCAATGGCGGACGAACATCGAGTCGAAGACCTGGCCGCTGGCCTTGGTGCCCTTGACCGCGGCCAGCTTCTTCTCAGTGCAGGCCAGGTCCGAGCCGCAGTCCTGGAACACGCCGGCGCTGAACAGCACGCGGTCGTCCTGCGGCGACACGTGATAGCTGTCCACGTCGACCGGGAAATCCGTCAGCTGGCGTGGGGTCGTGCTGTCCATGGCCTGCGCGTACAGCTGCTGGCTGCCGCCCTTGGCGCTGAGGAAATACACGGTCCGGCCATCAGCCGACAGCGAGGCGGAGTTGACGTTCCAGCCGGCGGGCGTGAGCTGGCGCGGCGGCGCCGCATCGCGGGTGCGCAGGTTGCGCACGAACAGCGCCGTGCTGGCCTTGTGCGCGTTGTCCACGCTGCGTTTGGCGAAGACCACGCTGCCACCGTCGGCGCTGAGGACCGGCGAGGACACCCGGTCCAGCGCGATCAGGTCGCGGACATCGAGGCCACGGGCAGCCGCCACGGACGGCAGCGCCGCAAGCAGGCTCAACGGCAACAGGGCATGGCGCAGTTTCATCGGGTTCTCCGCGGGACGGCAAAACGTCGATGGTAGGCCCCGGCGCGCCAGCGTGCCAAGGCCATCGGTCATGCCCCTGGCCGGCAGCGCCCGGCGATTCCCACCGGGGCTGCAAGCTCCGGCGGGGTCAGCCGCCTCAGGCGTGGGCTTTCCTGCCGGTGCGGTAGATCAGCCAGCCGACCAGGAACAGCACGGCCAGGCCGATCCATTGCGCGGCCGGCAGTGCGAACGGCACCGCCAGCACGTCGGCGCGGCCACTGACAACGATCGGCACGGCGATGGCGATGCCCATCAGTGCTTCACCGGTGATCAGGCCTGCGGCGAACAGCACGCCCGGCTTGTGCACGCGGTCGCGGCCTTCTTCATCGTCCGCACGGACCTTGTGGAAGCGCTCCACCAGGTGGGAGATCAGGCCACCGAGGAAGATCGGCACCATCAGTTCCAGCGGCAGGTAGATACCGATCGCCGCGGCCAGCACCGGCACGCGGAAGCGCTTGCCGGTCTTCTTCAGCCACTCGTCGAGGGCGATGATGGCCGCACCGACCACCGCACCCATCATGATGAAGTTCCACGGCAACTCGCCGCCGAACAGGCCACGGGCGACCGACGCCATCAGGTTGGCCTGCGGCGCCGCCAGCGCATTGGGATGCTCTGGGGTCGGCGCACCGATGCCGTAGGCGGTGGCCAGCAGGTTCAGCACCGGCGCCATGATCAGCGCGCACGAGAACGCGCCGATGCCCAGCATCAGCTGCTGCTTCCACGGCGTCGCGCCGACGATGTAGCCGGCCTTGAGGTCCTGCAGGTTGTCGCCGCCGACGGCCGCAGCGCAGCACACCACCGCGCCGATCATGATCGCCGCCACCGCACCCAGCGGCGCGCCGAAGGCACCGACCGGGGTCAGGCCATCCTTGCCCAGCAGCACCACCAGCACCGCCGAAGCGAACAGGATGGTGGAGATGGTGATGCCCGATACCGGATTGTTGGACGAACCGATCAGGCCGGCGAGGTAAGCGGACACGGACACGAACAGGAAACCGGCCACGATCATGATGATCGTCATCGGAATCGACACATGCCACTGGCCGACGATCGCCTGGTACAGCGCCAGCAGCGGCAGGGTGAAGGCCACCAGCGCGACCAGCATCCACTTCATCGGCAGGTCGCGTTCGGTTTCGGCCAGCGCCGGGCCGGTGCTCTTGCGTGCGGCGGCGAAGCCACTCTTGACGCCGCTGAGCAGCGACTTGCGCAGCGAGAACAGGGTCCAGATACCGCCGATCAGCATCGCGCCCACGCCGAGGTAGCGCATCTTCGCGCCCCAGATGGCAAACGCCGCATCGGTCGAGGACGCGGTGGCGATGGACGCTGCCAGCGCAGGATCGGTCTGCAGGAAGAAGGCCTGGTAGATCGGAATGGCGATATGCCAGGTCAGGATCGAGCCGGACACCACCACGATGCCGACATTGAGACCGACGATGTAGCCCACGCCGAGCAGCGCTGGCGACAGGTTGGTGCCGATGAAGGCGGTCACCTTCGAGCTGCCCACGTAGGCCGAGGTCGCCCACGCATCGGGGATCAGCCGCATGCCGCTGGCGGCCGACACCTTCACCAGGGCGCCGATCACCGCGGACATACCGAGGATCTTCAGGCCCGGGCCGGGGTTCTCACCGGCCTTCAGCACTTCGGCAGCGGCCTTGCCTTCCGGGAACGGCAGCGGATCTTCGACGATCATGGAACGGCGCAGCGGCACCGAGAACAGCACGCCCAGCAGGCCGCCCAGACCGGCGATGCCCAGCACCCACCAGTACTTGAAGTCCGGCCAGTAGCCCATGATCACCAGCGCCGGGATGGTGAAGATCACGCCGGCCGCGATCGACGAGCCGGCCGAGGCACCGGTCTGGACGATGTTGTTTTCCAGGATGGTGCCGCCGCCCAGCAGGCGCAGCACGCCCATGGAGATGACGGCGGCGGGGATGGCGGTGGCGATGGTCAGGCCTGCGAACAGGCCAAGGTAGGCGTTGGCGGCCGACAGCACCACGGCCAGCACGATGGCAAGCACCACCGCGCGGAACGTGAGCTGCTTGGGCGCAGCGTCGTTGTTCATTGAAGCCCCTGAGGCGAAAATATCCCTGCAACGCTAGCGTCCGGGCTGCGGCAAGTCCAGCGCGCGGCGCGCCGGGAGTCGCGGCGGGGGACGGCAAGATGATATGTTATATCCTTTACGTCCTACACCTTCCGCCTGCATGCCCCCTTCCCTGTCCTCCCGGCTGGCGTCGATCGACCAGCTGCGCGGCACCGTCATGCTGCTGATGCTGCTCGACCACGTCCGCGAAACCTTTTTCCTCCAGCACCAGGTCAGCGACCCGATGGATGTCACCACGGTGAGTCCGGCGCTGTTCGCGTGCCGCCTGCTGGCGCACCTGTGCGCTCCGGTGTTCGTGCTGCTTACCGGCCTGTCGGCGTGGCTGTACGGCCAGCGCCAGGCCGATCCACGCCGCGCCATCGCGGGCTTCCTGTTCAAGCGCGGTCTGTTCCTGGTGGTGCTCGAACTGACCCTGGTCAATTTCGCCTGGACCTTCCAGTTCCCCCCGGACACGATCTACCTGCAGGTGATCTGGGTCATCGGCCTGAGCATGATCGCGCTGGCCGGCCTGGTCTGGTTGCCGCGCGCGGTGCTGCTGCCGCTGGCCGTCGCGCTCATTGCCGGCCACAACCTGCTTGACGGCGTGCACGTGCAGGGCGATGGCGTGCTGGCCACGCTGTGGAAAGTGCTGCACCAGCGCGACTGGATCACGCTGGGCGAGGACCTGCGCCTGCGCACGTCCTATCCGTTGCTGCCGTGGATCGGGGTGATCACGCTGGGCTACCTGCTGGGCCCATGGTTCGCCGCCACGCGGCCGGCCGCACAACGCCAGCGATGGCTGCTGCTGGGCGGTGCCGGGGCACTGGCCGGCTTCGTGCTGCTGCGCGCGCTCAACGTGTATGGCGACGCGCCGTGGCAGATGCAGGCCACGGCGCTGCAGACCCTGATGAGCCTCGTCAACATCACCAAGTACCCGCCGTCGCTGCTGTTCCTGCTGGCCACGCTGGGCGTGGGGTTGCTGATGCTGCGCCTGTATGAAGTGCCTGCCGTGGCAGCTGCGCTGCGGCCACTGGCGCACATCGGCGCCGCGCCGATGTTTTTCTACCTGGTCCATCTCTACGTGCTGAAGCTGATGTACCTGTCCGCGCTCGCCACGTGGGGACCCACGCACGGAGACGTGTTCGCGGTGGAATCGGTCGCCGCGCTGCTGCTGGTGAGCATCGTGCTGGGGCTGGCGCTGTACCTGCCCACGCGTGCCTTCGCCGCCCTGAAAGCGCGTCGCCGCGACCTGGCCTGGCTGCGCTACCTCTGAACGGTAGAGCCGGCCATGCCGGGGTGAGGCAAGTGACCACGCTGCGCGCTCGCCGGGTATGGCCCGGCGCTCCTCGGCGCATGCCTGCGGCGCACGCCTATAATCCCGGCGATGAATTCCATCGCCGCTGTTGCCACCGACGACTTCCTCGGCCATCCCAAGGGCGTCTACGTCTGCTTCTTCACCGAAATGTGGGAGCGCTTCTCGTTCTACGGAATGAAGGCGCTGCTGCTGCTGTACCTGACCAAGTACCACCTGTTCGGTGACAAGGCCGGGCTGGACCTGCTCGGCGCCTACGGCGGGCTGGTCTACTGCATCCCGGTGTTCGGCGGCATGCTGGCCGACCGCTGGCTGGGGATGCGGCGGGCCGTGCTGTTCGGCGGCGTGCTGCTGGTGCTGGGCCATCTCGGCATGGCGTTCGAAGGCCATGCGGCTTACCTGCACGACGGCGGGGTGGTGCGCGATACCGGCGCCCTGGCCGTCACCTACGTGTCGCTGGCGCTGATCATCATGGGCGTGGGCTTCCTCAAGCCGAACATCTCCACGATCGTCGGCAAACTGTATGCCGAAGACGATCCGCGCCGCGACTCGGGCTTCTCGCTGTTCTATGCGGGCATCAACCTGGGCGCCCTGTTCGCGTCGCTGGTCTGTGGCTACCTGGGAGAAGCCTATGGCTGGAAGTATGGCTTCGGTGCGGCCGGCATCGGCATGCTGGTCGGCCTGGGCATGTTTCTGTGGGGCCAGAAATACCTGCACGGGCACGCTGAAGCGCGCGACCCCGCGTTGCTGCGCGAGCGCGTGCTGGGCCTGCCGCGCGAGTGGCTGATCTATGCGCTGGCCGTGCTTGCGGTGCTGCCGGTGGCGTGGCTGATGTGGGCCGCGGGCAATGGGGCCTTTGCACTGGGCGGGGAGATCAGCCTGGCCCTGCTGTTGATGATCGTGGTGCTGGGCGGGGTGCTGCTGTGGTTCGCGTGGTTCACCGGCACCCGCTGCACACCGGTGCAGCGCCGACAGATGATCGCGCTCATGGCGCTGATCCTGATGGCACTGGTGTTCTTCACGTTGTACGAGCAGACCTATGGCTCATGGGTGACCTTCACCGACCGCCTGCTGACCAAGGACATCGTGCCTTCGCTGGTGATCCGCGACGGCACGCCGCTGCCCTGGTCCATCGCCTCGCTGCTGCTGGCTCCGCTCGGCTTCGTGGTCAGTGCACGCTTGTCCGACCGCGTGCCCGGCTCGCCACTGCCGCGCCGCATGTTCATCGGCATCGTGCTGGTGATGCTGGTGCTGCTGGTGCGCGACTGCCTGGTGATCCCGCAGACCGCCGGTTCGCTGACGTACCTGGGCGGCCTGTTCCTGGTGGTGCTGGCACCGCTTTTCGCGCTGCTGTGGGCATGGCTGGAACGGCGCCGCGCCGAGCCGGGCAAAGCGGTGAAGTCGGCGATCGGCCTGGTGCTGGGGGCACTGTCCTTCGTGCCGCTGGCGCTGGCCGCGCAGCAGGTCGGCGAGACCGGGCAGATGGCCAGCGTATGGTGGCTGGTGCTGGCGTATTTCCTGCTGGCCAGCGGCGAAATGTGCCTCTCGCCGGTCGGGCTGTCAGCGGTCACCGAGCTGGCCGTGCCGCGGGTGGTCAGCCTGATGATGGGCACCTGGTTCCTCGCCACCGCATTTTCGGAAACGCTGGCGGCGCTGTTCGGCAAACTCGCCGCCATCGACGTGCCGGAGGGCGAAACCCTCGACCTTGCCAGCGCCTCCGCGAGCTACGCCCACCTGTTCTGGCTGATGATGTGGATCGGCCTGGGCTGCGCAGTGCTTGCCTTCGCCAGCGCCCCCCTCCTGCGCCGCATGATGCAGAAAAAGGGGACGGAGGGGATTAATTCAAATTAATCCCCTCCGTCCCCTTTTTCAGTCCAGGTTCTGGGCGAGGAAGGCCAGGAGCTTGCTGTAGTACTCGCGGCGGTTGGCATCCACGTAGAAGCCGTGCCCTTCGCGCGGGTAGTACAGGCTCTGCACGGGTACGCCGGCCTTCTTCAGCGCGGCTTCCATGCGCTCGGTGTGCTGCACGGGTGCGCGCTCGTCTTCGCGCCCGGCCGCGAGGAACACCGGCACCTTGATCTGTGCGGCCAGGTTCACTGGCGAGACCGGGCCCAGCGTTTCGCGCGCGCCGACCCAGTCGCGCAGGTAGTTGAGCCCGGAATCGAGATCCTGGATATCGCCCCGGGCGTGCATCATCGGCAGGTCATACACACCGACATACCCCGCAGCGCACCGGTACAGGTCCGGCTCGCGGGCGACACCCATCAGCGCGGCATACGCGCCATAGCTTGCGCCGTAGATGCAGATCTTTCCTTTGTCGGCGACCCCGTCGCTGATCGCCCAGCGCGTGGCATCCGTGACGTCGTCCTGCATCGCCTTGCCCCACTGCTTGGCGCCGGCCGCTTCAAATGCCCGCCCGTAGTTGCCCGAACCGCGGAAATTGACCTGCAGCACCGCATAACCTGCAGCAGCGAGCATCTGCGCTTCAACGTCATATCGGCCGTCGTCGAACACATCGAACGGCCCCCCGTGCGGGTTCACCACCATCGGCAGCGGGCCCCCCGTGTGCCCCGCCGGCGTGGTCAGGAAGCCATGCAGTGGCAGGCCGTCGCGCGCCTTCAACGTTATCGGACGCACCTGCGCGGCCTGCTCCGGGTCGATCCATTGGCTGCGACTGACCACGTGCTGGGCGGCCTTGGCCTTCTGGTCATAGATGAAGAAGTCACCCGGGTTGCGCGCGGAGAATGTCTCCACCAGCACCTTGTTTCCGTCACGGGAGCTGGAGGTGACGAAGACCGCGTCCCCGGCGAACGCCGACTCCAGGCTGCGGTACAGACGCGCGTCGGCGGAATTTTCATCGAAGAACCGCGTACGCGGCGCCTCGCCCAGGTAGAGCGCTCCGACCGGGATGGCGGTACCGGGGCGATGAATGATGCGGTCAACGTCAACCAGCGGGTCACGCAGCACGTCCTTCCGCTCTTCCGTTGCCGGGTTCCAGCTGATGATCTTGTCTGGTCCCTGCGGCTGTTCGATCTGCAGATAGGCCAGTGTGCCGTCTTCAGAGAAGCCGATCGCCGCTTCGATGCGACCCGTGACGGCCTCATCGTTGATCATCGTCCAATTCTCACCGTTGCGTTCGCGGTAGAACAGTTTGTTGACGTTGTCCGCGCCGGCGCCGTGAACGAATCTGGCCTGCCCCTCATTGTCCGTGGTGAAGCTGCCGCGCCTGACCGGCGAACGGGTCACCGGGATACGGCGACCGGTCGTGACGTCCATCCTTTCCAGGCGGGTGTACGGGTCGGCCGTGAACGGCGACACCGCGATCAGTACGTTGCGGTCATCGCGGGGCAGGTCATCGGTGAGGAAGGCGGCGACCGCCTCGGCCTTCTTCCCGGAGATATGCGAACCCGTCTCCTGCGCGCTTACCCGGTAGCCAACCAGCAGCTCGCCACTGGAGGTATTGGCGCGCAGGGAGTAAAGCTCGCCCGTGGGCACGGGCATGTCGAGCGAGCCGAGTTTCTGCCCCAGCTCGATCAGCACCCGGTCATCGCTGACCCAGTCGAACCGGCGGGCATGGTTGTTCTGCGGCGGCATGAACCGACCGACCAGCTTGCCGTCGTCCACCCGCAGGATGGCCAGCGCGGTCTCCTTCTCGAACGGCACGGTGGCTGCGTAGTACTCGCCCCCCGGCGACAGCTTGATATCGGTGAAGGTGTCCCGGCGCAGGTATTTTTCGAGATCCACATCAGCAGCCGTCGCCATCGTCGGCAGGGCCATCGCGGCGATGACCGCCGCCAGCATCGTCTTGAGCATCCTTATCCCGATCCCTGCGGACACCATGTCCGCGATCCGGCGATTTTAAACAGGACGTGAATGGATTGGGAATCAGGAAATCCTGAAAAAAAAGAGCGGCACCGTCGCCGATGCCGCCCCACACACCACACACCTTGGAGAGCGTGGAATCAGTGCACGCCGCGGACCGCCAGGGTCAGGGCGAGGATGCTGAGGATCACCGCGATGGTGCCGTCCAATACCCGCCAGGTGCCCGGCTTGCGGAACAGCGGGGCCAGCAGGCGCGCGCCAAGTCCCTGCGCGGTCAGCCACATGCAGCTCGCGGTGACCACGCCGGCGGCGTACGCCATGCGGTCATTGCCGAAGTTTTCAGCGATGGACCCGATCACCATCATGTCCAGCCAGAAGTGCGGATTGATCAGCGAGAACCCTACGGCGGCCATCAGTACCGCGCGACGGCTGCCGTCGTCGCTGTCTGCCTCGCCCATGCCACCGCCGCCGGCGATCGCGCGGCGGGCCGACTTCATGGCATACCACGCCAGGAACGCGACTCCGGTCCACAGCACCGCACTGGTCAGCCAGGGCGCCGCTTGGATGAGCGTGCGCAGGCCGGCGACGCTGGCGAAGATGAACACCGCATCGATCGCGGCACAGGTGGCCACGACGGGCACGATGTGCTTGCGCAGGATGCCCTGGCGCAGGATGAAGGCGCTCTGCGCGCCGACCACGGCGAACAGGCCGATGCCGGTGGCGGCACCACTGAACCAGGCTGCAAGGCCGGTGCTGGCTGCAATGACAGAAAACATGGGAACCACCTCGTGACGCGGGAAGACGGTGCCTCGCGAAGGCGGACAGCACCGGGTACGGGGCGTATTGTCGCGTTGCACCAATCTCAAGAAAAGCTAAACTTGCTTAAGTGTCTTTAGCAGAACTTAATTCCCATGCGTGTCGACCATGCCCAGTTGCGTGCCCTCGCTGCCGTCATCCGCGAAGGCAGTTTCGAACGCGCCGCGCAGGCGCTGAATGTCACCGCTTCGGCCGTATCCCAGCGCGTCAAGGCGCTTGAGGATCGTGTCGGCCGCCTGCTGGTCAAGCGCGGCGCGCCGGCCACCGCCACCGCCGAAGGCCAGGTGCTGGTGCAGCTGGCCGAGCAGACCGCGCTGCTGGAGCATGATGCACTGCACCGCATGGGACTGGCCGACGAGGACCTGCCACAGGCCAGCATTCCGGTGGCGGTCAACCATGACAGCCTCGAAACCTGGTTTCCGGCAGCCGCCCAGCAGTTCGCGCTGGTGACCGGCACCACGCTGGACCTGCGCGTGGAAGACCAGGACCACACCGCCGAACTGCTGCGCCAGGGCACCGTGCTGGGCGCAGTGACCACCCTGGACGAGCCCGTGCAGGGTTGCCAGATCCATGCGCTGGGCAGCATCCGCTACGCTGCCACGTGCACACCGGAGTTTCGCGAACGCCACTTCAGCAAGGGGGTCACCGCGCAGGCACTGGCGCTGGCGCCGGTGCTGGTCTTCAACCGCAAGGACGACATGCAGGCGCGGTTCGCCCGACGCATGGCCGGCGCCGAAGTCCCCAATACGGCGCCCACCTGGTGGATCCCGTCGACCCGGGCGTTCGTGCAGGCCAACCTGGGCGGACTCGGCTGGACCATGAATCCGTTGCCTCTGGTCAAGCGGCACCTGGACGCCGGGCGCCTGGTCCACGTGCGCCAGAGGGCGTGGGAGGACGTGCCGCTGTATTGGCAGCACTGGAAGGGAGACGTGCAGACCATGTCACTGCTGACGCGCGCGGTGCTGGGCGCGTCGAGCACGCTGATCCGTCGCCGTCGCTGACCCGCCGAAGGATCCGCAGGGCGGACCGCGATGGTGTCCGGCCTGCCCGGCCGAACGCTGCAAGCGCGTGGCCAAGCACGGCCTGCCTTGGCAGGCGCCACGGCACTCTGGCGTGAAGGAGACCGCCGCAACGTGGGCTCGCTGGCGTCGGCGTGGCGGTCCGCAGGATGCTGCGTCGCACCAAATCAGTACCAGAAACGGGTAAAATGCGTCACTGGACGCCGTAGACGGCACCGCCCTGTCGCGTTTTCACGCGCCAGCCCTGTCCGGCACGCATCCTGATTCCCTCCCCAAACGAATCGTCCCCCATGAAGAAATTTGGCAAGGCTCTCGCTGCCCTGCTCGTGCTGCTGTTGGTGGCGTCGGTACTGTTCCTGTACTGGCCGCTGACCACGCGCTCGGTACCGCCCGCGAGCAACGAAAAACCCGTCGATGTGGTGCTGGTTGGTGCCGGCATCATGAGCATCACTCTGGCCACCTATCTGCAGGAACTGCAGCCGGACTGGAACATCCAGGTCTACGAGCGCCGCGATGGCGTGGCCGAAGAGAGTTCGGACGGCTGGAACAATGCGGGTACCGGCCATTCGGCGTTTGCCGAACTGAACTACACCCCGGAGCTTCCCGATGGCAGCATCGAGACCAAGCGCGCGGTGGGCATCGCCGAGCAGTTCGAGGTTTCCCGCCAGTTCTGGTCGCACCAGGTACGCCAGGGCCGGCTGAGCCAGCCGAGCGACTTCATCAACGCGACCCCGCACATGAGCTTTGTCTGGGGCGAGGAGAACATCAAGTTCCTGCACAAGCGCCAGCAGGCGATGGTCCACAACCCGCTGTTCTATGGCATGCAGTACTCCGAGGATCCCGCGCAGATCAAGGCCTGGGCACCGCTGCTGATGGAGGGACGCGACCCCGCGCAGAAGGTCGCCGCGACCTGGATGCCGCTGGGCACCGATGTCAACTTCGGTGTGATCACCCGCCAGCTGACCGACGGCCTGAAGCGCAGCCAGAACTTCGGCCTGCACCTGGGTCATGAAGTCAGCGCATTGCGCCAGAACGACGACAAGACCTGGAACGTTACCGTCAAGGACCTTGCGTCAGGCAACGAGACCACCACGCATGCCCGCTTCGTCTTCATCGGTGCTGGCGGCGCCGCGCTGAAGCTGCTGCAGCTGTCCGGCATCCCGGAATCGAAGAACTACGCCGGCTTCCCGGTCGGTGGCCAGTTCCTGGCGTTCAAGGGCGCGGACGTGGCCTCGCGCCACGGCGTGAAGGCCTACGGCATGGCGGAGACCGGTTCACCGCCGATGTCCGTGCCGCACCTGGATTCGCGAAAGCTGGATGGCAAGCCGGTGGTGCTGTTTGGACCGTTCGCGCTCTACAGCACCAAGTTCCTCAAGCATGGTTCGTGGTTCGACCTGTATTCGTCGGTCACCCACAACAATGTCGGCCCGATGCTGAATGTCGGCGCGGACAACCTGGACCTGGTCAAGTACCTGATGAGCCAGGCGCAGTTGAACGATGACGATCGCCAGGCCGAGCTGGTCAAGTACTACCCCAACGCCAAGCGCGAAGACTGGGAACTGGTCACTGCGGGCCAGCGCGTGCAGATCATCAAGCGCGATCCGCAGAAGGGTCCGGTGCTGCAGTTCGGTACCGAGATCGTGACCGACAAGGACCACACGCTGGCCGCACTGTTGGGTGCCTCGCCGGGCGCCTCGACGTCGCCGCCGATCATGCTGGATCTGATGGCCAAGGCCTTCCCGGAGGAAATGAAGGCCGGATGGGAAAGCCGGCTGCGGGAGATCGTTCCGTCCTACGGCCGCAGGCTCAATGAAAGTACAGCGTTGACGAATGAGATCCGCAGCCTGACCAGCCAGACACTCAAGCTGCCTTACCTGGACGTGCCTGCGGACGTGATCCAGCCGGCGGCGATCCCGTCAACGGTGGCCCGCCCCGCCGTGGCCCCTGCCCCCCCTGCGCAGAAGCGCAACAGCAACGAGGAATTGCAGGCGCTGTAAGCCAGCGCGTTTCACGTCCGGCACTCGCAACGGCCACCTTCGGGTGGCCGTTACCGTTTGAGGGCCCGGCAAACCGCCAGCACAACACGCTGATCCACGGCGGCAACCACCCGTTCGATGCGAATTGTAAAGTTTTCGATAATCATTTACATTTGGCGCCTGTCGTAGGCAGCCTGTCCTGCCGATCCGCGTTGCGCGCGGGTCGCCACGCGGGCATCCCCACTCCCCACCTGTGCTGGCCCGCCGGCCGGCCTTGCCCTGCCCGACCTTCAAGCGAAACCGACATGACCCTCTACGCCTCTCGCCTTGCACCGCTGACCGCTGCGCTCGTGGCAGCCCTCTCGATCGCGCCTGCGTTTGCCGACCCCGTCGCGGATGCCAGCGGCGCTGCCGATGCCACCACGCTTGACCGGGTCAGCGTGCACGGCAGCCGCGCCGCGCCGTCCAGCACCACGCGCCTGCCGATTACCCTGCAGGAGACGCCCCAGTCCTCCACCGTCATCGGCCTGACCCGCCTGCAGGACGAATCGTTGTTCAGCATCAACGACGTGATGCGCAACGTCACCGGCGTCAATGTGTCCTTCTACGATACCCAGCGCCCGCTGTACTACGCGCGCGGCTTCAGCATCACCGATTTCCAGGTCGATGGCCTGCCTACCTACAGCGGATCGACCAACCAGGAATACGACACCGCCTTCTACGACCGCATCGAGGTGATCCGCGGCGCCAACGGCCTGCTCAGCGGCGCCGGCGTGCCCTCGGCCACGGTGAACCTGCTGCGCAAGCGCCCGGGCAAGGACTTCGATGCCTCCTTCGCGGTCAGCGCCGGCAGCTGGGACTTCCGCCGCCTGCAGGCCGACGTCAACGCGCCGCTGACCGCCGATGGCCGTTTCCGCAGCCGCGTGGTGGCGGCCTGGCAGGACAAGGATTTCTATTACGACCGCTACAGCGAAGACAAGATGTCCGGCATGGCGATGCTGGAAGGCGACCTGACCGACTCCACCACGGTCACGGTCGGCTTCCAGACCCAGGACAACAACCCGATCGGGAGCACCTGGGGCACGGTGCCGTTCTTCAACAGCGACGGCAGCTTCGCGCACCTGCCGCGCGGCACCAACCTGGCCCCGGACTGGGCGCGCTGGCAGCGCCAGACCAGCACCGCATTTGCCAACCTGGAGCAGCGCTTCGGCGAGAACTGGCTGTTGAAGGTCAACACCGCCCATACCCGCGGCAACGTGCAGAACGTGCGCGTGTACGGCAGTGGCTACCCGGATCCCACCACCGGCGCGGGCGTGTACCTGCTCGGCGCCGCCGGTGACAGCGAAGACACCCGCAAGGGCCTGGATGTCTATCTGTCCGGCACCTTCGCGCTGTTCGGACGCGAGCATGACGTGGTGCTGGGCGGCAGCTTCTCCGACCTGCAGTCCACCGCCTGGACCCTGACCCCGACCGCCGGCTGGCGCCACGACATCCCGGACATCCGCCGCTGGGACGGCAATGCCCCGGAGCTGGTGGTCAGCCGTACCGGTGCCCACCGTGATGCACGCACCACCCAGCGTGGCGTGTACGCGTCCACCCGCCTGCGCCTGGCCGAGCCGCTTTCGCTGATCGCCGGCGCACGCCTGAGCTCGTGGGAAACGCGCACCCGCGCCTACAACACCGCCAACCGCTACACCGCCACCAGCGGCGCCTACAAGGTGGATGACGAGGTCACCCCATACCTCGGGCTGGTATATGACATCACGCCCAACGTATCCGGCTACGCCAGCTACACCGAAATCTTCAACCCGCAGAACTACAAGGACCGCAACGAGAACCTGCTGGCGCCGGTGGAAGGTTCCAACGTGGAAGCCGGCATCAAGTCGCAGTGGCTGGACGGTCGGTTCACCGCCAATGCCGCCGTGTTCGAAGCGAAGCAGGACAACTACGCGGTGCGCGACGCCAGCGTGCCAGAAGGCTCGCTGAGCGATGGCAGCTCGGCCTACATCGGCATCAACGGCACCAAGGCGCGCGGCTGGGAGATGGACCTCAATGGCGAGATCCTGCCGGGGTGGACGGTCAACGCCGGCTTCACCCACGTCAAGGTGACCCGCGCCGCCACCGACCTGCTGTACGCGAACCTGCCCGAGGACTTCCTGCAGCTCAACACCAGCGTGCGCCTGCGTGGCGCCTGGGAGCGGCTGACGCTGGGTGGCGGTGTGCAGTGGCAGAGCAAGGTGCAGGCATTCAACGTGGCCTACCCGACCGGCGGCACGGTGACCGTCAACCAGCCCGCGTATGCATTGGTGCAGTTCAACGCCAACTACCGCATCAGTGACAGCTGGACGGCGACGCTGAGCGTGCGCAACGCGCTGGACAAGACCTACTGGGCCAATCTGGACTACAACAACTACGGTGAACCGCGCTTCGTGGCCTTCAGCCTGCGCTGGCGGTACTGACCGGCGAGACGGTGCGGCCGGAACGCCGCACCGGCCCGGGTGCCGCCGGGGTGCGCCGCGGAACGCGTCGCTGCGACCTGCAGGCGCGCGCATGACACAATGCGCACTGCACGCACGAAGACAGACGACACCATGATGCACAACGTGATTTTCGATACGGACCCGGGCGTCGACGATGCTCTGGCCCTGCTGTACCTCCACAAGCATCCGCAGATCAACCTGCTGGCCGTGACCACCGTATTCGGCAACGCCGCCGTGGAATCCACCACCCACAATGCCCTGTTCCTGAAGCAGGCCTGGGGCTTCGACGCGCCCGTGGCGCGCGGTGCCGCCGGTCCGCTGCAGCCGGACGCACAACCGGAAGCGTGGCCGGTCCACATCCATGGCGACAACGGGCTGGGCAACCATCCGGTGCCGGCGCAGCTGGACGTCGCTGCCGATCCACGCCCCGCGCATGAACTGATCATCGACATGGTGCGTGCGCAGCCCGGCCAGATCACCCTGGTCGCGGTCGGCCGGATGACCAACCTTGCACTGGCCCTGCGTGCCGCGCCCGAGATCGCCTCGCTGGTACGCGGCGTGGTGATCATGGGCGGCGCCTTCCACGTCAATGGCAACATCACGCCGGCGGCGGAAGCCAACATCTGGGGCGACGCCGAAGCGGCGGACATCGTGTTCACCGCCAGCTGGCCGCTGGTCGCGATCGGGCTGGACGTGACCACGCAGGTGGAAATGGACCGCCATGGCCTGGACGCGCTGGCACATTCCGGTGGCGCCGATGCCGACCTGGTGCGCGCGTTGTCACAGGATTACGTGGACTTCTACCTGCAGGCCGGCCACAAGGGCATGGTGGTGCACGACTGCTGTGCCTGCATTGCCCTGACCCGGCCGGAGCTTTTCGAGTTCGAGCATGCCAGCGTGCGCGTGGCCACCGACGGCGTGGCGCGCGGCATGACCATTCCCAAGCCGGCCGGCATGGCATTCGGCCCCAGCGTGTGGGACGACCAGGCAATGCAGTCGATCGCCATCGGCGTCGATGCACACGCGGTCCTTGCGGACATCGAGAAGACGCTGTCGCTGTAAGGCACGCGCCCAAGGTAGTGACGGCCGCTGGCCGTCATTGTTTTTTGACGGCCAACGGCCGTCACTACCGATTGCGTTCTGACGGTCAGCGCAGGCTGTGCAGCAAGCTGCGCAGACGTTCCAGGCAAAACGGCGCCCCTAGGCGCCGTTTTTGCTTTCCTGCGAAATCAGGCCAGCTGAGCCATCAATCCTTTGGCTCCCAGGATCGACATTGCCCGCTT
>JAZBLM010000057.1:0-20958 GCA_037033225.1 Pseudomonadota bacterium | reverse complement strand
TCACTACCGGTCAGCGTTACCGGGGCGATGTGGTGCCGTGATCGGCCACGTAACGCTCGAACGCCGCAATGCCGTCATCCACCGTGATCAGCTGCATGACGTCGTCGAACTCGATCTTCGTGCCCCATTTGAGCGCACTCGCGGGCTTGCCCAGGTACTTGCGCGCCGCGTCGTCGTAGCGGTCCACGCAATAGCGGCGGTCGGAGTAAGGGCCGCTGCGATGGGGATTGCTGGCCGCATGCAGGCCCAGCACCTTGGTGCCCATCGCGTTGGCGATATGCATGGGACCGGAGTCCGGCGTCATCACCAACGCTGCCCTCGCCAGCAGGGCAGGCAGCTGCTTCAGCGTGTCCTTGCCCACCAGGTCCAGCGCCGGGTGCTCCAGCTGCGCCTGGATGGCATCGGCGGTGCGCCGCTCCAGCTCGCTGCGGCCCCCGCACAGCACCACCCGCCAGCCCTGGCGGGCGGCATGGTTGGCCACGGCGGCGTAGCGGTCCGGATACCAGTTGCGGCGCTCGTGGCTGGAGCAGGGCGAAATCATCAGCACCGGCCGGCCGTCATCCTCCCACTGTGCCTGGGCCCAGGCGGTGGCCTCGGCTGGCACGGCGAGGTCCCAGCTGACCGTGGTCTGCTTCAGTCCCAGTGGTTCGCAGAAGCTGCCGATCGCGTCCAGCACGTGGATGCCGGGCCGGTCCGGGATGCGCTCGTTGATGAAAAGGCCATGCAGGTCCTTGGATCGGCTGCGGTCATAACCGATCCGGCGACGGGCAGGTATGAAGGCCGACAGGATGTTGGCGCGCAAGGCCACCTGCATCTGCAGCAGCGCATCGAAACCACCCGCGGGAAGCTGGGCACGCAGGGCCTTCATGCCGGCCACGCCGCTCTTCTTGTCATAGGCGTGGAAGGTCACGCCAGGCAGGCCGTCAAGCAGCTTCTGGCCCCCTTTGTCGATGATCCAGTGGATCGGTGCGCCGGGCCGCGCAGCCTGCAGCGTGCGGACCAGGGGCACGACATGGGTCACGTCGCCCAGCGCGGACAGGCGCAGCAGGCACAGGGAAGAGGACGGTGATGCCATGGTGTTGTTAGACTCGAAGGAATGGTCGCATTCGACGCCAATGAAGCACTGACGCCCTGCCGCGAAGGAAGCGGCATGGGGGCCATTCTGTTCGACCGCGAACGGCTGCGGCAAGCCGATGCCAGCCTGTTCTCGCCGCAGCACTGGGGCGAGCGCGCGCGGCCGGTGGGCGAAGGCGGTCGCGGCAGCGCCTGGTTCGTCGACGCGCCGTTTGGCGCCAGCGTGCTGCGGCACTACCTGCGGGGTGGGCTGGCGGCGCGGCTGAGCCATGATCGTTACCTGTGGCGCGGCGCCCAGCACACCCGCAGCTTCGCCGAGTTCCGGCTGATGCGCGCGCTGCGCGAACTCAAGCTCCCCGTGCCCCGGCCGATCGCGGCCTATTACATGCGCGAAGGCCTGCGCTACCGCTGCGCCATCCTGATGGAGCGGATCGAGGACGTGCGCTCGCTGGCCGACCGCGCGCAGGTGGCCGGCCGCGGCGCGCCCTGGGAAGAGACCGGACGGTTGATCGCCCGCTTCCACAGAGCCGGCCTGGACCACGCCGATCTCAACGCCCACAACATCCTGTTCGATGGCAACGGGCACGGCTGGCTGATCGATTTCGATCGGGGCGTGCAGCGTATTCCGGCCACCGCATGGCGCGAGCGCAACCTCAAGCGTCTGCTGCGTTCACTGCTGAAACTTCGCGGCGAGCGCACGATCGATGACGTCGAGAAGGACTTCGCTCGGCTGCGCCGTGCCTACGACCTGGCCTGGAACCGGGGGACCTGATGGACTGGGCGTTGCGTTTTCTTGGCGTCGGCAATGCGTCGGCGGTGGAGCTGGGTTCGCCGATGGCGGTGATCGAGCGCGGCGGCCAGCCCTGGCTGACCATCGATTGTGGGGGCGAGGGCCTTACCGCGTTCCACGTGCATTACGGCCATATGCCACAGGCGCTGTTCGTCACCCATGTGCACCTGGACCACGTGGCGGGGTTCGAGCGGCTGTTCGTGGATACATTCTTCAATCCGCAGCGCTGCGGCAAGGTGCGGCTGTACGTGCCTGCACCGGTCGTTCCGCTGCTGCACAAGCGGATCGGTGATTACCCCAACGTCCTGGCCGAGGGCGGGGCAAATTTCTGGGATGCCTTCCAGCTGATCGTGGTGGGCGATGCGTTCTGGCACGACGGCGTGCGGCTGGAAGTGTTTCCTGCCCGCCATCACTGGCCGGAAACCGCCTACGGGCTGCGCCTGAAGGGCGCCCTGACCTGGAGCGGCGATACGCGGCCCATACCGGAAATGCTGGCGCGCTTCGCTGACGACAACGAGCTGATCGCTCACGACTGCGGCCTGCACGGCAACCCGTCGCACACCGGCGTGGATGACCTGGAGCGCGAGTACAGCGCTGCACTGCAGGCGCGGATGATGCTCTACCACTACGCAAGTGTGACCGATGGCGATGCGCTGCGGGCGCGCGGACACCGGGTGGCGATGCCGGGCGAATGCGTGTCGTTGCCGCCGCCCACAGCCATGCAGGCGCCCTGATTCGCCGAGTCTGGCTCGGCGCTACTGCGCTGGGGCTGAAAAGGTGGCGACCCCGCCGGCTGACCTCGGCGCCCGCGTCGATCGATACCGTTGCTGCCTTCCGGCCCTGGCGGGATTTTCGACCTAGCGTCGCGAGGGGCCGACGGGGCCACCATAGAGACGTGCGCATCGCAGTGCGACGGCAGGCGCGCATTCTAGCGCATGCGCTGCAGCGTTAGCCAGAACAAACGCGATGAACTGCCTGTAACCCTTCCTGCGTTCATCAGTCTCCGATGCGTCCGCATTGTTAGAATCGTTAGCGGAGGACGACCTCCCCCTACCGGGTTTCATTGTCCAGGACGGCCTGGCCCCTTTCGAGGAGGCCGCCATGGCCTGGATCTACCTTGTGTTCGCTGGGCTGCTGGAAATCGTGTGGGCCGTATCGATGAAGCAGTCCGAAGGCTTCAGCCGGCTGACGCCCACGCTCATTACGCTGGCCGGCATGATCGCCAGCTTCTGGCTGCTGGCGGTGGCCATGCGCACGCTGCCGTTGGGCACGGCGTACACGATCTGGACCGGCATCGGTGCCGTCGGTGCGTTCGTGGTCGGGATCGTGTTCCTGGGTGAGCAGGTCAGCGCAATGCGGATCGCTGCGGCGGTCCTGATCGTCTGCGGACTGGTGTTGATGAAGGTGTCGTCGACCGGCTGAAGCGGGAACGTTGCAGTGCAGCCGGCTGCAGCCAGCCCCACGCACGGTCAGGAGGCAGCCGTTTCTGCAGAGCGGGCGTCTTCATGCTGCGCGCAGCACCGACAGGATCACATGGCGCAGGGCTTCCTTTGCCTGCGCCCGGGTGATGTCGCCGTCCATGGCCGCGTCGGACACGGTGTCGCCCGCACCCAGCACGGCCCACATGCCGGCCGCCTCAATGTGTCCGCCTGCGGCAAACGGCGCGAAGATGCCTTGGCACTTCGCGATGAAGGCCTGCTGGTAGCGCCGTTTCACCTCCCGCATTTCGGTCGAACCGCTGAGCGCGGCCACCACCGCGGATATCTCGTGCCCCTGGCTCAGGACGCAGTCGACGTAACTGTCCGCCACGACCCGCGCCTTGTCATCCAGCGTCGAGGGCGCCGCGTCCACGGCGGCATCGAAAACCAACGTCTGGCGCGCGTCGTAGTCTTCGTACAACGCCGCCAGCAGGCCATTGCGCGTGGCGAAATGATCGTACGCCACCGGCTTTGTCACGCCGGCCGCTTCCGCCAGCCGGCCGAGGGTCAGTTCGTCGGTGCCGGCAGCATGGATCATCGTCCAGGCGACATCCAGCAGCTGACGCGTTCGAGCTTCGCGCGGCAGGCGCTGCCGGGTGGCGGGGGGCGACGCGACGGGAGCGGGGCGTAGCGGCAAGAAACTACTCCGTAAGGTGGGGAATGCGCTTGCCGATGGCCAGCGCGCTGTCCAGAAGCGCCGCCGGATAACCGGGATCAGAGGCAAGCAGGCGGTTGGAGCTGACGACCGGGGCTCCACAATAGTCGAAGATGCCGTGGTCGATCTGCGTCGACATCGCCGTGTCGTAACCGTGACGCTCGATCATGCCCGCATCAGCGCCACCCACCGCAACGAGGTGGATCCGCAGATGCTGCAGCTTCTTGATCACCTTGCCATCGGGATTCTCCTCGTAGGCCCAGCCATTGGAGAACACCCGGTCAATCCAGCCCTTGAGCAGTGCCGGAAAGGACCACCAGTAAATGGGATACACCAGGACCAGCGCCTGTGCACGGTCAAGACGAGCGTGCTCGGCAACGACGTCCGCAGGGGCGCCGGCACGCTTTTCGAAGTACGCGATGTCGGCAGCGTTGAAGACCGGGTCGAAGCCTTCAGCATGCAGATCGCCCAGCTCCCAGGTTGCGGTGGGATCGCCGAGGACGATGCCCTCTGCCACCCGCGCGGCGATAGCGTGAGTGAGTGAGTCGGGGTTGGCGTGCGGTATGACGATGAGGGTATGCATGAGGCGGAGCCATTTGTTACCGTTGGTAACCTACTATCGGTAAGTTCTGGACGTCGAGCAATCGTGGCGGGTGGAACGCTGATTCCCTATTTCTGTGCCGCCGTGCGCCCGATGCGTCGATAGCCCTGCCACTCAGGCAGCACCGCACGCCCGGCCGGGTTGGCGGCGAGGTGGACGTGGAGGCCTTCAAACGCCCTCAGGGCAAGGCAGTTGTCGACGTCCCGCAGGTCGTCCTTGTGCAGCTGATCGGCTCCCTGCAACAGGGACCTGCGGGCCTTGGCCTTGGCCCCTGCGGCGTCGCGGGCGACGAAGAGTCCGAAGGCATGCAGTTCGGCCAAGCTGTCCTTGCGGTAGCCCCCCATGTTGACGAAGAACAGGGTCAGCCCGGACGGGTCGGCGCCGGGCTGCAGCGACACGTCGAAGCCGTCGGCCCAGGTAATGGGCATGTATCCGTCCAGGTGGAGGCTGCCAGGCTCGCCGAACCAGGCCGCACGCAGGGCAGGGTAGGCGTCCTGGACGCGGACGGCAGCAGCGAACTGCACATCGTGCAGCTCGATGTTGGCGCGCCCCGCGGTGCCACCGACGTAGAACTGGTAAAGCCGTAGAAGCCGCAGTGTGGTGGCCATCAGTATCAGTCTGCAGCAGGATTGTGTGCAGCGTAGCAGTGCGGCTCCAGGCCTTGAACGGGATCTTCGCGCTGCCTCTATACCCGCCTCGCCAGTATCGAGATCACCTGATCGGCAAATGGAATACGCGATGGCGACGATGCAAGTGCAGTCCATGATGCGGCGTGCGGCCCACCTGTTGCGCGTTGCCAGCGCGGCCGGGGCGGTCTGCGTGCTGGTCGCGTGCACCCCGGAAGCGCCTCCCTCTGCGCCCGCCGCGCCGGAAGCACCCAATGTGCCGGACGTGGGCAGGACCGCGTCTGCGCAACCGGCGGCTCCCGATCGGCCGATGGATGAAGTGCCGGAACAGGCCACATCGCCCGAGGGCGACCGCGTGTATCGGTTTGCTGGAGGCTGCGAGGTCGTGGTGGACGCTGCGCGGGCGGTGGTGAAGCGTGAGGGAGCGCACTGCGAACTGCACCATCGGGATATCGCGTTGTTGTACGCATCCGGGGATTGATGGGAGCTACATGCGGGCGATGCCGGGTGCACTCGATGCTGCGGGATAGGCGCGCTTTCTGCGAGGCTCAGTCCTCGCTCCAGCGACCCCCGCCCTGGCTGCAGCTGGCTGGGAGTCCGGCCAGATTGTCGGCTGAGCGTTCGTAGTAGTACCCGTCGAACGCAAGCCCGAACAATCCCGCGCAACGACCCTGGGCGGGTGCCGGGCACGCGTCCAGATAGGTGATCGTTCCGGCCTCACCGCCCATCTGCGCCGAGGTCCTCGCCAGTCCTTGGCACAGTTTCGTCAGCTCGGCATGGCTCGATGCACCGGTGGACTGCACGCAATCGCGGGAACGGACGACCGTTCCGAGCAGGTTGAACTCACCGGCAATCATGCACGCCTTGGACGGCTGCGCTGGGAGGCGAGCCTGGTCAGCCACGGCCGGCGTTGCCGGGGCGGCATCTGGAGCTGGAGCGGCGCTTACGGACTGCGACGATGTCGGTCGTGCCTGCGCGGCGGGCGCGTCCGGCTGGCTGCACGCGCTCAAACCGGCGGCGCACGCCAGCACCCATGCGTATCGATGAATCGTCCTGGCCATCATGCATTCCCTGCGGGTGTCGAATCGCTGGATCCTGCCACACGTGTTGCAGCCTCCGAAATGATGAAGGCCTTCGACGCCGAAGCAGATGACAACCAAAGCGTTGCGGCGTGGTGTGTCTCCTGTCAGGCAAGTGGAGGATTGCCGGTCGATTCCTACGTACCCTTGGGGTGGTGCGGGCGCTGGGCTGATAGCCGCTCAGCCTGCAGATCGTCGGGGCAGCGCTATGTCGCGGCCTTCAGGTCGAGGGCCATATCCCGCCGGTCCAGGCCCACACCGTAACCATCTTGCTCTATCTGCTTCACGACGAAACCGAAGCGAGCGTAGAAGGCCTGGGTATGTTGGCTGGTGTCCAACACGACGTGTTCGATGTCCTGCGTCAGGCGCAGGGTTTCCAGCCGAGCCAGGAGCAGCATTGTCCCCAGCCCCTGTCGATGCAGCGTCGGGTGGACCATGCCCCAGCCGAGGCTGGCCGTCGTGCCATCGGTGCTGATCGAGTAGCCCGCGCATGCAACCACCTGGCCTGCACGTTCAATGACCCGGTAATGCCAGGCGGCGGCATGGTGCGTTAGAAAACGCACGAAGTCAGCACGTTCTCCAGCGCTGAAGAACGTCGGCGCGTTGCCATCGAACAGCGCCAGGCAGGCGCTGAAGTCGTCGGGACGGTAGGTCCGGATCGTATCCATGCGGTCAGTTTGCCTCAGACATGAGCCATGGGCATTTCGCGGCGCGTAGCGTGCGTATGACGATCGCTGCAGCAGGAAACTCTTCTGTCTGGCGGAGAGAGGGGGATTGCTGGGTGCCTCCTGCACCCACCCCCTCCGCGCTGCGCGCTGCAGGGCCAGCCTTCGGCTGTCCGGATCTGCTCCTGCAGATCCATCGAACCCCGTGGCTTCTCATCTGCCGCTCTCTCCGTCAGGCAAATAAAAAGGGCCGCCCGATGGGCAGCCCTTTTTATTTGTCTGGCGGAGAGAGGGGGATTCGAACCCCCGAAGCGCGGTTTAGACGCTTACACACTTTCCAGGCGTGCTCCTTCAACCGCTCGGACACCTCTCCGGATCCCCTGCGGAACGACAATGCCGTTGCAGGGGCCGCAGATTCTAGCTGGCTGCGTGGCAGGACACAAGGGCCTGCAGTTGCCGGGGTGGGGGGCTGGACAGGCGTGGCACAATGGACGTCCTGATGAAGCCGGTGGCCTGATGTCCTATCTCGTCCTTGCCCGCAAGTGGCGTCCGAAGCGTTTTGCCGAGCTGGTGGGCCAGGAACACGTGGTCCGCGCGCTGACCAATGCGCTGGACAGCGGCCGCGTGCATCACGCTTTCCTGTTCACCGGCACCCGCGGGGTGGGCAAGACCACCATCGCGCGCATCTTCGCCAAGTCACTGAACTGCGAAGTGGGCACCAGTGCTGATCCCTGCGGCCAGTGCGCGGCCTGCCTGGACATCGACTCGGGCCGCTACATCGACCTGCTGGAAATCGATGCGGCGTCCAATACCGGCGTGGACGATGTCCGCGAGGTGATCGAGAACGCGCAGTACATGCCCTCGCGCGGCAAGTACAAGGTCTACCTGATCGACGAAGTGCACATGCTCTCCAAGGCAGCGTTCAATGCGCTGCTGAAAACGCTGGAAGAACCGCCGGAGCACGTCAAGTTCCTGCTCGCCACCACGGACCCGCAGAAACTGCCGGTGACGGTGCTCAGCCGCTGCCTGCAGTTCAACCTCAAGCGCCTGGACGAGGACCAGATCCAGGGCCAGATGACCCGGATCCTGGCCGCCGAGGAAATCGAGGCCGACGAAACCGCCATCGTGCAGCTGTCCAAGGCGGCGGACGGCAGCCTGCGTGATGGCCTGTCGCTGCTGGACCAGGCCATTGCCTACGCCGGTGGGGCACTGCGCGAGGACGTGGTGCGCACGATGCTGGGCACCGTGGACCGCACCCAGGTCGCCGCGATGCTGGACGCGCTGGCAGAAGGCGATGGCCAGCGGCTGCTGAAGGTGGTCGCCGCCCTGGCGGAGTTCTCGCCCGACTGGAGCGGCGTGCTGGAAGCGCTCGCCGATGCGTTGCACCGCATCCAGGTGCAGCAGCTGGTGCCGGGCGCCATCGCCGCTGATGGCCTGGACCTGGCTGGCTTTGCTTCGCGCGTGCGCCCGGAAGTGGTGCAGCTCTGGTACCAGATGGCGCTCAATGGCCGTCGTGACCTGCCGCTGGCGCCAAGCCCTCGCGCCGGGTTCGAAATGGCCGTGCTGCGCATGCTGGCGTTCCGTCCAGCGGCCGCGGTACCACCGGTGCCGCGTGCGCCGGAAGGTGGCGACGACCCGCGCCATGAGCGTTCCAGCGGCAGCGCTGGCGGTAGCAGCGTGCCGGATATCGCCGCCGCTGCGAAGTCCCCTTCGGCGGCTGCAACAGCCGCGCCTGCGGCTGTCGAGGAGCTCGTCGAGGTCCCGGTTCTCGATGACCTGGCCGCAACCGTGGCGCCTGCTGCGATCAATGCGGCGGCTGCACCGGCTATGGCTGCGCCGCGGCCGCGCCCCGAACCTGAAAACGTTCCGGTGAACGACCCGGCGCCGGCGCCGCCGGTACCTGTGGAAGAACCGCCGCCGGGTACCGACGATGCCGATCTGCCGCCATGGCAGGTGGATGCAGTCGAGGACAGCGCACAGCGCGAGGTCGCGCTGGCCGCCGAGCGGGCCGGACCGGACGCGGCCATGCTCGCGCCCTGGCAGGCGCCGGCGGAAGGGGCATCGAGCCCCGTCGCACCGTTCCGCGCCGACGGCATCGCGATCACCCCCGCGGCCCCTGCAGCAGCGCGCGAGCCGGACACTGCGGCGACGCGTGGTTCGGCCGAGCTGGCCTGTGCCGAGGACTGGCTGGAGCTGGTGGCCGGGAGTGGCCTGAGTGGCCCCTCGCGACAGCTGGCCGCCAATGCCGCCTTCATCAGCTTCCAGCACGGGGTCTTGAAACTGGCGTTGTCGCCCGGATTTGAGTACCTGAGCACCGAACGCGCGCTGGCTGCACTGTCGGACATGCTGGGCAAGGCGCTGGGCTCGCCGCCGAAGATCGTGGTCGATACCGCGCAGGCGACGGCCGAGACCCTGCACCAGCGTGCCGACCGTCAGCGTGGCGAACGCCAGCAGGCCGCCGAGGCGTTCTTCATGGCCGATCCGGAAGTGCAGCTGCTGATCCAGCAGCACGGCGCCCGGCTCGTGTCCGATTCCATCCGTCCATTCGAAGAGTAGAGAACCATGCGCGGCAATATCGCCCAGATGATGCAGCAGGCCCAGAAGATGCAGGAAAACCTGCAGAAGGCCCAGGAAGAAATCGCCAAGCTTGAAGTAACCGGCAGCGCCGGTGGCGGGATGGTCAGCATCACCCTGACAGGGGCCAAGGAGTGCCGCAAGGTGCGCATCGACCCGTCCCTGTTGAGCGACCAGGAAATGCTGGAAGACCTGGTGGCGGCCGCGATCAATGACGCGTCCAACAAGATCGATGTCGAATCCAAGACCCGGATGGGTTCGGCCACGGCCGGCATGCAGCTGCCTCCGGGCATGAAGCTGCCTTTCTGATGCGCAGCAGCCGGGCATCGCCCGGCTCCCCTAGAGCCGACTGATGTCCGCACCCCTGCTTGAACAATTGATCGAAGCGCTGCGCGTGCTGCCCGGCGTCGGCCAGAAGACCGCGCAGCGCATGGCGTATCACCTGCTGGAGCGTGAGCGCGAAGGCGGCGAAAAACTGTCCGCTCTTCTGGCGCAGGCGATGGAGCGCATCGGCCACTGCGCGCAGTGCCGCGATTTCAGCGAGAGCGAGCTCTGCGCCACCTGCGCCAACAGCAGCCGCGAGCGCAGCCAGCTGTGCGTGGTGGAGTCGCCTGCCGACCGCCTCGCCATCGAGAATGCAACCGGCTTCCGCGGCGTGTACTACGTGCTGCAGGGCAGGCTGTCGCCGCTGGACGGCATCGGCCCGCGCGAACTGGGGCTGGAGCAGCTGGCACAACGGCTGGCGGCGGGCGAGGTGGTGGAGATGATCATCGCCACCAGTGCGACCGTCGAAGGTGAGGCTACGGCGCATTACCTGGCGCAGATGGCACGCGCACGGCAGGTGCGCCCCAGCCGTCTCGCACAGGGGCTGCCGCTGGGAGGCGAGCTGGAATTCGTGGACCGCGGCACCCTGTCACATGCATTCGGCACGCGCAGCGAAGTGCGTGAGTAGACGCATCGACGGCCGCGACGCGTGGCGGCCCGTGCCGATGGCCCTCGCCGTGACGGCCACTGACGAAGAGGAATCAAAGTGAGCAACGAGACGCTTTTCAGCAGGATCATCCGCCGCGAAATCCCCGCCACCATCGTCTACGAAGACGAGGAGGTGCTGGGCTTCAACGACATCGCCCCGCAGGCGCCGGTGCACGTGCTGTTCATCCCGAAGAACGAGATCATCCCGACCCTGGACGACGTGCAGCCTGGGCAGGCCCACCTGATCGGAAAGCTGGCATTGGCCGCCGCGCACTACGCGCGTGAGCAGGGCCTGGCCGAAGACGGCTACCGTATCGTCATGAACTGCCGCGAACACGCCGGGCAGACCGTGTACCACATCCATCTGCACCTGCTGGCGGGCGCCCCGTTGGGCCATTTCGGCGCGCCGGGGCAGTAAGCCGAACGACCGTCGCCTGCGCCGAACCTTGGCAGGCAGATGCCGGGGGCAGGGGCCTGAGCGCCCTCGCCGACCATGGGTCGGCGCTACCGCTTCTGCGGGACAGTAAACCGCGCGTACAAAAAAAGCCGCCCGAGGGCGGCTTTTTTCATCGTGACGCAATCGCGATCACCACCAGCCGTAACGGCCGTATCCCCACGGTCCCCACGGACCGGGACCTGGGCCCCACGGGCCGTAAGGGTAGGGCACCACGTCGACCTGGCGCTGCTCCGGCCACAGGTAGATCACATCCGCGGCCAGCTTGGGCAGGCGATAGTCGTACTCGCCGATCTTGACGTTCTCGTAGCCGTCCACGCGGCCGATGAAGGTCACATCGCGCCCTTCCTCGAATACTGCCGGATCATAGAAGCCCGCGCGGCAGGCGACGAAGCGGCCATCGCTCGCGTCCGTCGAGGAGGTGGTCGGGCGACCACTGGCGTTGAGTGGTCGCGAAAGCAGCTGGAAGCAGGTCTGGCCCTGGCCCGGCAGCGTTTCGATGATGCGCCCGCCCCAGCGGACCGGCGCGCCCACCTGCTGGGTGGCGACGGTGTCGCGCGGGGTCACCGCAGCGAACTGTCCCTGCAGCGGCTTGGGTGCCGTCGCGCAGGCCGCCAGCGCCAGCGAAGCGGCCAGGGGAAGCAGAATCTTGATGTTCATGGTGTGGCTCCGGAAGACGGACGATGCCTGCGCAGGTCGGCCAATAATGAAGCGCGGTCGACATGAGTGCCAGCGTAGCGCGCGTGGACGAAACGCTGGCTGAGCGCCAGCAGCTCAGGATTGCCCCGGTGGGCGTCAACGCGGTGTGCCCATTCCATGGCCGGCTCGGAGGGTTCTCGTGCCAGGCCCAGTTTCGCGTAGCGGCGGCCCAGCCGATGCCAGGCGCGCAGCAGGGGATCGCGTTCGCGCTCCCCCCTTGCCAGCACCCACGCCATCGCGCCCAGCGCCAGCATCGTGGTCACCACCAGGCCGCTGATCAGCTGGGCCGGCGACAGGTCCGGAACGCCCAGCGGCTTCAGCAGCTGCTGCTGGCGACTGGCGTCGAAGGACAGCACCATTTCGTTCCAGCCGCGGCGCAGCCAGTCCATAGCCTGCCCGGTCTGCAGCCAGGCACCCTGCATGCCGCCGGCCTCGGCGCCCAGACGGTCTTCGAGCGTGTCATAGATGCGTTCCGGCGCCACTGCCGCCGTGGGGTCCACGCGCACCCAGCCGCGGCCCGGCAGCCAGACTTCGGCCCACGCATGGGCATCCATGCGGCGCACGACCCAGTAGTTGCCGAGCGGGTTGCGCACGCCGCCGGCGAAGCCGGTCACCACCCGCGCCGGCACGCCGGCATTGCGCATCAGCACGACGAACGACGAGCTGAAGTGTTCACAAAAACCCACTTTCTGGTCGAACAGGAATTCGTCCACTGCGTTGCGGCCAGGCAACTCGGCATCGAGCGAATAGGCGAACTCGGCACGGATCCAGTCCAGGCTGCGGCGGACCAGCGCGGCATCATCGTTGCCTGCCTCGGCCCGCCACTGCCGCGCCAACGCCGCCGTCCGTGGATTGAAACCATCCGGCAACTGCAGGGCCAGCTGGCGCTGCCAGGGCGACAGGTTCGTGCCGAACAGCTGCGGCGGCGCTGACTGCAACGTCCAGCGACTCAGCGACGACAATGTGCGGTCACTGACCAGACTGTAGTCGGCAGTGAGCTGTGCGCCTGCGGGCGCGCTGACCGGCAGGTCCAGCGCCACCAGCTGGCGTCGATCCGTCGGTTCGTAATCGATCGTGTACGTCCAGCGCGGTGGACCCGACTGCACCGGGGCCGGCGCGCGGCCTTCGCTGTGGCGGTCACGGATCCAGCGGCGTCCATCGAAGTGGCTGAGCACCGGGCCACGCCAGTAGCGCTGGTCAGCCGGCGGTACCGGGCCCTGGAACTGCGCACGCAGGGCCGGGGTATCGTCGGCCATCAGGTCGAGCCACTGGCCTGGCTCCATGGTGTCGGAAAGCCCCGGACGGCTCACCGCGCGGTCCGGCAGCCCCCAGAGCGGCTGCGACAGCCGCGGGAACAGCCAGAACGTGGCCATCGCCAGCGGCAGTCCGATCACCAGCAGCCGCAGCACACCGCGCAGCTGCTGGCGCAGGGCGGGCGGCCGTGCCTGACCCTCCACTTGAGCCAGGCGCTGCAGCGCCAGCAGTGCGCACAGGCCGGCGAGGGTCGCCAGCAGGGTGGTCAGCGGTCCCTGGTCGAGCAGGAAAGCGGCGAATGGCGCAAACAGAGCGAAGCCGAGCAGACTGCGCGCATCACGCAACGAATGCAGTTCGCTGGATTTGATCGCCAGCATGGCCGCGAGAAGCGCGCAGCCGGTGTCGCGGCCGGGCCGGATGCCCATCTGCAGGTAAATGAGTGCCAGCATCGCCAGCACCAGCACCAGGCGCACCGTCACCGGCAGCAGTCCCCGGCGCGAGACCAGTGCGGTCAGCAGGGCCACACCGGCGATGGTGCCCGCCAGCACGGTCGGCAGCTGCAGCAACAGGGGCAGCAGGGCCAGCCCGGTACTGGCGAGCGCCCAGCCACGCGCATGAAGGTCCAGCAGGGGCGCGCGCTCAGTCATGGGGCAACAGCGCCAGGGCGCGCAGGCAGAGATGATGATGGGAGGCGCCCTGGCCCGGCCCGATCAGGGGATGACCGGGCAGCGCAAGGGTATAACGGCGTCCGTCCTGCTCGGCCAGGTCAACCCACCGGGCCAGGCGCGCGATGCGCTGTTCGTTGTCCAGGCCGTGCAGCTGACGCCAGTCCAGCATCACGTCGATGCCCATCGGCTTCTCGTACTCGCGCACCAGCAGGGTGTCGCGCCGCGCCGAGTGTTTCCACGCGATGCTGCGCCGAGGATCCCCGGCACGATACGGACGCAGCTGATGCAGTTCTTCCCCCGCCGCATCGGCGCGGCTGTGCAGCGGATCGCTGCCCTGCTCGGGCAGCCCCGGGCCCTGGCTTTCCGCGCGCGGATAGACCAGCAGCGGCTGGTCCGGCCAGAACCACGACCATGCGCGTACCAGCCCCAGCGGCTGGGTGGTGGACAGGCGGATCCGCTCCAGGTCCAGCCAGCCTCGCTGCGCGGTGGGCAGCTCGAGTTCCGCGTCGACCCGGCCGTCGGCAGGCAATGCCGTCCAGCTGCGCGCGTTGCCATGGTCAAGCTGCAGGCCGGGGCGCGCGCGTTGTTCGTTCTGGGACAGGGCGACGCGCACGCGCAGCGGCTGGCCCGCGGGCACCGGCTCGGCGCTGATGGCATCCAGGCCGATGCCGGACAGTGTGAGATGGGCGCTGATGGCGCTGGCGATGCCTGCGCCTGCCAGCAACAGCGCGAGCAGCAGGGCCGGGTTGTTGTTGTAGTTGAGGGCGCCCAGCAGCATCGCCGCCAGCAGCGCACCGACGAACAGCCCAAATGGCGTGGGCAACACGTAGATGCGCCGGCGGTCCAGCCGCTGCGGCAGGCTCTCCGGCTGCCGCGGCCGCGCCAGGTTCATCAGCCACTGCCGGCGTGGGGGCACGGCGCCGTTCAATCCACTGGCACCGTCTGCAGGATCGCGCGGGCCAGAGCCGCGCCAGCCGATGCCTCCGCCTCGCCGACCAGTCGATGACCGGCTACGCCGATGAAGAGCGTCTGCACGTCTTCGGGAATCACATGGGATCGGCCGAGCAGCAGCGCATGGGCACGCGCCTCGCGCAGCAGCGCCAGGCCGGCGCGCGGCGACAGCCCCACGCGCACGCCGGCGTGCTGGCGACTGCGCGTGAGCAGCGCCTGTACGTAGTCGATCAGTGCGTCGCTCGCATGGACCTGCAGCACGGCCTCGCGCAACGCGCGCACCTGGTGGTCGTCCAGCTTCGGCGTCGCCCGCGCGATCAGGTCGCGTCGATCCACGCCACGCAGCAGCTCGCGCTCGGCGTCCACGTTGGGATAGCCCATGGCCAGGCGCAGCAGGAAGCGGTCCAGCTGCGAATCGGGAAGCGGGAAAGTGCCGGACAGATCCACCGGGTTCTGCGTGGCGATCACGAAGAACGGATCGGGCAGGGCATGGGTCTGCCCGTCCAGTGTGACCTGCTGTTCGGCCATCGCTTCCAGCAGGGCGCTCTGGGTGCGGGGTGGTGCGCGGTTGATTTCATCGGCCAGCAGCACGTGGGTGAACACCGGGCCCGGATGGAATGCGAATTCGCGGCTGCCCGGATCCAGGATCGACACGCCGAGCACATCGGCAGGCAACAGATCCGACGTGAACTGCACCCGCTGGAAGCCGAGGCCAAGGCTGGACGCGAGCGCGTGGGCCAGCGTCGTCTTGCCAAGGCCGGGCAGATCTTCGATCAGCAGATGCCCACCGGACAACAGGGCCACGAAAGCCAGGCGCACTTCGTGGGCTTTGCCCAGGACCAGTGCGTTGACCTGCTGTTGCGCGTCCTGCAGAGCCTGACGCAGTTCATCGGTTAGCATGCGGGACACTGGGGGCGAAGATTCCATCGTCGTCTCTGGCTCGGTCTTCCTTCGATTCTATAGAGCAATGCAGGGCGAACAACGCGCGCGCACGATATTTCTTTGGTTATGGACGCTGATCACCGCGGCGAAGCTTGTCGTGGCTGCACGCCTGCCGTTGTTCGTGGACGAGGCCTTCTACTGGCAGGAAGGCCAGCACCTGGCCGCGGCGTATTCCGACCTGCCCGGGCTGACGGCCTGGCTGGCGCGACTGGGCGTGGAGCTCGGCGGCCACCACGTGCTGGCGTTGCGGCTGCCGTTCCTTGCCATTGGCGCGTGGCTGCCGTGGGCGGTTTCACGCATTGCGACGCGCTGGTTCGGCAACGTCGCCGGCTGGCAGGCCGGCAGCCTGACCCTGCTGATGCCGCTGTCGGCCACGCTGGGCATGCTGGCGGTGCCCGACGTACCGATGGCCATGGCGGCCGTGCTGTGCCTCGGGGCCGGCGCCCGACTGCTGCGCAGCGTGGACGCCGCCGCTGCGATACGGCTGGCGCTGGGGCTGTTGATCGGTGCGCTCAGCCACTACCGCTTCATCGGCGTGATCGCCGTGGGCTTCATCGCGCTGCTGCTGATGCCGCAGGGCCGCCGCATGCTGCGCGATCCGCGCATCTGGGTGGCACTGACCGTGGGCGTGGTGGCGTGGCTGCCGTTGCTGGCCTGGAATGCGGACAACCACGAGGCAGGGCTGAAGTTCCAGGTCGTGGACCGCCACCCTTGGGATTTCCAGTGGTCCGGGCTGTGGTTCCTTGTCATCCAGCCGATGCTGGTGACCCCGCTGCTGTGCCTTGCCATGTGGAAAGTGGCGTTGGCCGGCACACGGGCGGGCGAGGGCGCGCGGGCGCAGTGGCGCTATTTCGGTCTGGTCGGCGGTGTCTCGACGCTGGCGATCTTCGCGCTGGGCTTCTTCACCGACGTGGAGCGCATCAGCTTCCACTGGCCGCTGCCGGGATATCTGGCCATGCTGGTGGCGGTGCCGGTGGTGCTCAATGGCTGGCCGCGCTGGTTGCGGCGCACAGCATGGTGGACGGCCGGGGCGGGGCTGGCGCTGGCGTTCGGCTACTACCTGATGGCGTCTTCACCGCAGCTGCGCGAGCAGCTCGCCGGCTACAAATACTATCCGCGCAATTTCGCCGGCTGGCAGCCGCTGGCCAGCGCCGTACGCGATGAGCTGCAGCAGATGCCGCCGGGCACGCGGGTGCTGGCCGGCAACTTCAAGGTCGGTGCCGAACTGGGCTTCCAGCTCGGCAGCGCGGACATCGAGGTGCTGCCGCACCCGCTCAACGACAAGCACGGGCGCAGCGTCCAGCTGGGGCTGTGGGGTCTGCTGCACGACAGTGTGCGTGCAGGGCCGATGCTGCTGGTGCTGTCGCCCAGTGACCAGCGTTACCGCGACCTGCTGGCGCGCTACCACGCGGTCTGCGCGCAGGTGGGGCCGCTGCCGCCGCCGCGCGTGGTCAGCAACGATCACGGTTTCCAGCGCTTCCTGCTGTTCCGCCTGCCGGCCCGGCGTGTGGAAGGTGCCTGCGTGACCCCGGCGATGGCGTGGCTGGATACGCCGGCCGCCGGGGCGGTGGTCGAAGGTGACCTGCAGGTGAGCGGCTGGGCGTTCAAGGATGGGGTGGGGCTGTCGCGGGTGGAGCTGCTGCTGGACGGGAAGCCGGTTGCTGACGCGGTTTATGGTCGTCGCCTCGACATCCGCCCCGCGTGGCCGCAAAGCACGGACCCGCAGCACCCCAACGTGGGCTTCGGAGCCCGCCTGGATACGCGCGGGCTGGTTCCCGGGCGCCACTGGCTGGGAATGCGCCTGCATGCCCACGACGGCAGCGTCGAATCCTGGCAGGAGCAGCCGTTCGTCGTACCTGCCCCGCGATCCGGCAACGACGCACCTGGCGGGTGACGATCGCAGGCCAGCACGCTGCTCCCGCTGTCCAGGCGCTCCATCAGGGAGGACCCGTGGGCAGCGGCAGACCCGTCGCGGGGCGTGTCAGGGCACGACGAATCCCGCCTGGCGCAGCAGCCGACACAGCGCAATGAGGGGCAGGCCGACCAGCGCGGTCGGGTCCTGGCTTTCAATCGCGTCGAACAATGCGATGCCGAGGCCTTCGCACTTGAAGCTGCCCGCGCAGTCCAGCGGCCGCTCGGCGTCGACGTAACGGGCGATCTCCTCTGCCTGCAGCGTGCGGAACCGCACGGTGGTGGTGTCCAGTGCTTCGCTGTGTTCCGCGTCGCGCATGAGGCACAGCGCGGTGTGGAAGCGGACCGCGCCGCCTGACATCTGCGCCAGCTGCGTCCTCGCCGCCGCCGCCGTACCCGGCTTGCCCAGCGGGCGGCCGTGCAGGTCGGCCACCTGGTCCGATCCGATCACCCAGACCCCCGGGTGTCGCCGCGCCACCTCGGCGGCCTTGGTAGCAGCCAGCCGGGAGGCCATCGCAGCAGGCGCTTCGCCGGGCAGGGGCGCCTCGTCCACCTCCGGCCGTGCGCATTCGAAAGGGACGTGCAGGCGCTGCAGCAGCGCACGCCGGTAGGCGGAAGTGGAGGCCAGCAGCAGGCTGTTCATGTGTAAAATCAGGGCTCTGGGCGCGCCAGTCTGGACCCGCGCGGAGCCGCCGCACAAGCCTGGATCTGAAGACATTTGACAGCTGCCTCAACGGTCCTTAACATTCAGCGGCTTATGTCCGCGAACGTGCCCGAAACGCTGGATGCTTGGCGGATGGTCGCAGCGCGAAGGCGCTTCGACGGCCAGGTCGATCTGGCTCAATTCACCCGCCTGCAAGGGCTTGTTGCCGATGCTGAAGGCCAGTGCACGTTTGCGCTGGAATTCTCGCACGACGACATCCTGCGGGTATCCTATGTGGAATTGACCATCGATACCGAGCTGCCGCTGATCTGCCAGCGCAGCCTGCAGCGTTTCCTGCTGCCGGTGAAGCTGGTGCAGAAGATCGGCCTGATCCGCGAGGAAGACGAGGAATCGTCGCTTCCGGAAGACTTCGAGGCCTTGCTGGTGCCGGAAGATGGCCAGCTGGTGCCGTTGGAGCTGGTCGAAGACGAACTTGTGTTGGCAGTCCCCGTGGTGCCCCTCTCGCCTGATGGCGAGGCGGTGAACCAGGAATGGGCACCGACGAAGGAAGAAACCGACAAGGTCAACCCGTTCGCGGCGTTGGCGGCGTTGAAGAAGAAAGACTGAAACATCAGCAGCCGGGTATCGTCGGCGGCTGCGGCGAAAGCGAAAAGTGTGCTGGGCGCTGGCGTCCTGTGCGACGAAACGACGAAGAACATCGAACCGAGTTTGGAGCAATCCCATGGCTGTGCAGAAATCCCGTGTTACCCCGTCCCGCCGCGGCCAGCGCCGTGCGCATGACGCCCTGAGCGCCAAGCAGCTGTCGACCGACCCGACCACGGGCGAAGTGCATCTGCGTCACCACATCACTGCTGACGGTTTCTACCGCGGCAAGAAGGTCATCCAGACCAAGACGTCTTCCGTCGAAGAAGATTGATGTGTGTGAAGGCCGCTGCCGTACAGGCAGCGGCCTTTGCCGTATCCCTCCGGACAGGCCGTCTGGCGTGTCTGCGCAACAGGAATGTCGATGAGCAAGCGGATCTACTCGAGGATCGCGGGCACCGGTAGCTATTTGCCGGAGAAAGTGCTGACCAACGCCGACCTGGAAAACATGGTCGAGACGTCGGACGAGTGGATTGTTTCGCGCACCGGCATCAAAGAGCGGCACATCGCCGCCGCTGGAGAAACCACCAGCGACCTCGGCCATCGCGCTGCGATGCGTGCGCTGGAAGCGGCTGGAATCGATGCCAGCCAGCTTGACATGATCGTGGTGGGGACGACCACCCCTGATCTGATTTTTCCCTCCACCGCGTGCCTGATCCAGGCCAAGCTCGGTGCGAGCGGATGCCCCGCCTTCGACGTCAATGCGGCCTGCTCGGGCTTCGTATTCGCGTTGAGCGTGGCTGACAAATTCATCCGTTCCGGTGACGCACGCCATGTGCTGGTCGTCGGTGCGGAAACGCTCACCCGTATCGTTGACTGGAATGACCGCACCACCTGCGTGCTGTTCGGCGACGGAGCCGGTGCGGTGGTGCTGAAGGCCGACGAAGAAACCGGCATTCTCAGTACCCACCTGCATTCGGATGGCAGCAAGAAGGAACTGCTGTGGAATCCGGTCGGCGTTTCAGCGGGCTTCGGCGAAGGCGAGCAGGCGCGTGGCGCCATCCTGATGAAGGGCAATGACGTGTTCAAGTACGCGGTCAAGGCACTGGATTCGGTGGTCGACGAGACCCTGGAAGCCAACGCGCTCAGCAAGGCGGACCTGGACTGGCTGATTCCGCACCAGGCCAACCTGCGGATCATCGAAGCCACGGCCAAGCGCCTGGACATGCCGATGGAGCAGGTGGTGGTGACGGTAGACAAGCACGGCAATACCTCCTCGGCCTCGGTACCCATGGCGCTGGATCACGCGGTCCGCAGCGGGCGCGTGGAGCGCGGACAGCTGCTGCTGCTGGAGGCGTTCGGTGGCGGCTTCACGTGGGGTTCGGCCCTGCTGCGGTATTGATGTCTGCTGTCACGACATCGTGAAAACGCCCATACGGCCCTTCGGGGCCGTACTGCGTTCTGGAGGTCTCCGTGGTTGAACCGATTACCCTCGAAGGGCAGCGTGCGTGGCTGAAGCAGTACGGCGAAGGCAGCCGTGCGGTTGCACTGGGCCTGCTCAATTTCGTCGCCAGGCGCTTCCAGCTGGATGCGCTGCGTCCACCACCCCATCGCGGCGGCGATGCCGCGCGCCGGACCGAGGCGCGCCGTCTGGGCGAGCTGCAGGCGCAGGGCGTCAATGTGCCGCCCATATTGGGCAGCGGCCACGCAGCGCTGGTGCTCGGGGACAACGGCAACTCGTTCAACACCTGCCTGCGTGAGGCCGACGAGGCCGGCCGCGATGTCTTGGTGTCCGCAGCGATGCAGGCCATGGCGGAGGCGCACGCGCGCGGTGCCTACTTCGGCCAGCCGTTGCCACGCAACCTCACATGGGATGGCGAGAAGATCGGTTTCATCGATTTCGAGGAAGATCCGCTGGAAGTCATGGATCTTGCCCAAGCCCAGGCACGCGACTGGCTGATGTTCGGTTACGGCGTTGCGAAATATTACGCCGAGCGTCCTGCGCACCTGCAGGCATTGATGGCGGCGGCGATGGACGGCGCGCAGGCGCCGGTGCGCGCGCATGCCCACGAGGTGACCGGACGCCTGCAGCGCTTTGCGAAGGCAACGCTGGGCATGGGGCGATCGGCGCGGGCGCTGGCGCACGCGATCCTGATCGTGCATGGAGCGACAACCCTGGGCGTGCTGATGGTTGTCGTGCTCTGCGTGGACTGGCTCGCGGATGGTCAGCTCGACCTGCTGGAACTGCTCACCTGACGGTAGTGACGGCCGCTGGCCGTCAACCCCACGCCCCGGTAGTGACGGCCGTTGGCCGTCAAT
>JAZBLM010000056.1:0-21105 GCA_037033225.1 Pseudomonadota bacterium | reverse complement strand
CCGCCGAACTGCGCGTTGTAGCGCTGCTGGTCGATCGAGAACGAGCCGTCGCCGATGATGTAGATGCCGTTCTCCACGTCCTTGATCAGCTCGTCAACGCTGAGCTTCTGCTTGCCCGGTGCCATCGACACGTTGGCCATGCGCTGGAACTGCACGCTGGACCACGAATCGGCATAGCAGCACCCGTCGGATTCGGTCTTGCCGAGGATATGGGCCTGGTCGCGGATGGTCTGGTAGTCCACCAGCTTGCCGTCGCTGATCAGGTCCCAGCGCTTGCACTTCACGCCTTCGTCGTCGTACGCGACGGCACCCAGGCTGCCTTCCTGGGTCTTGTCGGCGAAGATGTTGACCAGCTCGCTGCCGTACTGGAACCGCTGCTCGCGCTTGTCCAGCGTGGCGAAGCTGGTGCCGGCATAGTTGGCCTCATAGCCGAGTACGCGGTCCAGCTCCAGCGGATGGCCGACCGCCTCATGGATGGTCAGCCAGGTGTGCGAGGGATCCAGCACCAGATCGTACTTGCCCGGCTTGACCGAGGGCGCCTTGAGCTTCTCGCGGGCCTGGCGCGCGGCGGCGATGGCGTCTTCCTTCATGTCGTACGAGGTAGAGTAGTTGACCACGCCGTTGGGGGTGGTGACCTTGCCCGATGCGGCGCCGTCCAGGTACTCGTAGCCCATGCCCATGGGCGCGGACAGTCCCTCGCGGGTACGGAACTTGCCGCTGTCCTTGTCGATGGCGGTGATGGTCATCGGCACCCAGATCCGGTGCACGTCCTGGTCGATGTAGGAGCCATCGGTGGAGGCGAAATATTTCTGTTCGTTGACCAGGAACATCATCGAGTTGACGAAGCTCGCGCCGGCGTTGACCGCCGCCGCGTTGACGTCCAGCAGCAGGTCGACCTTGTCCTTGATCGGCACTTCCATGGCGTTGCGCTGGATCGGCGTGCGCCAGCTGACCTCGCCGACGCCGGGTGCGGCAGCCAGCTGCACCGGTGCGGTCTGGATGCCGGCGTTGGCGCGTGCGATGCCGGCCGCCTGCTGCGCGGCCCGGGCGATGTCCGCGCTGGCCAGCTGGTTGGTCGCCGCGAAGCCCCAGGCACCGTTGACCAGCACACGAATGCCCACCCCGGTGGACTCGGTGTTGACCACGTTCTGGACCTTGTCCTCGCGGGTGATCACGAACTGCCGCAGGTAGCGGCCGATGCGCACATCGCAGTAGGTCGCGCCAGCGCTGCGGGCGGCCTGCAGCGCTACGTCGGCCAGGCGCTTCTTCAGCGCCGGGTCCAGCACCGTCTGCAGCTGCTCGGCGGCGATCGCCTTGCCGAAGAAGGACGGCACCAACAGGCCGCCCGCGGTAAGCCCGGTCAGGGCGAGGAAATCACGTCGTTGCAAGGCGGCTCTCCGGGTAAGGAAGGGTGACGGTGCTCATGCGCCCAGACTGCGCGCGGTGTTGATGATGTTGATGCCGTTGAAGCGTGTAGTGGACGCGCCGTGTGAGACGGCGGACACCTGTGACGGCTGGCCCTTGCCGTCGAAGAACGAGCCGCCGAGGCGGAAATCGCGTGCGTCGCAGATCGCCGCGCAGGCATTCCAGAACTCGGGGGTGCGTATCTGATAGGCCGCATCCTCGACCATGCCGGTGATGCGACCGTTCTTGATCTGGTAGCACAGCTGCGCGCCGAACTGCGCGTTGTAACGCTGCTGGTCGATCGAGTACGAACCACGCCCATGGAAGTACAGGCCGTTCTCCACGTCCTTGACCATCTCGGCCACGCTCAGCGGTGCCTTGCCCGGTTCCAGCGAGACGTTGGCCATGCGCTGGAACTGCACGCTGGACCATGAGTCGGCGTAGCTGCAGCCGTGCGAGGCATCGCGGCCCAGGATATGCGCCTCGTCGCGGGTGGCCTGGTAATCCACCAGGATGCCGTCGCGGACCAGGTCCCACTGCTGCGTGCGCACGCCCTCGTCGTCGTAGCCCACCGCGCCCAGGCTGCCTGGACGGGTCTTGTCGGCGACGAAGTTGACGATATCGCTGCCCCAGCGGAAGCCGGCATCGCGCTTGTCCAGCGTGGCGAAGCTGGTGCCGGCGTAATTCGCTTCGTAGCCCAGCACGCGGTCCAGTTCCAGCGGATGGCCCACGTTCTCGTGGATGGTCAGGAACAGGTTGGACGGGTCCAGCACCACGTCGTATTTCCCGGCCTTGACCGACGGGGCGGTCAGTTTCTCGCGGGCCTGGCGGGCCGCCGCCCGCGCGTCTTCGCGCGGGTCGTAGGACGCACCATAGCCGACCACGCCGCCGGGCAGCTCATGGCGTCCACCGGGTTCACCGTCCAGGAACTCGTAGCCCATGCCCATCGGCGCGGACAGGCCATTGCGGGTGCGGAACGTCCCGCTCGCCTTGTCGACGGCCGTGGCGGTGAAGGGCAACCAGATGCGGTGGATGTCCTGGTCGATCCACGAACCGTCGCTGGAGGCGAAGTACTTCTGCTCGTTGACCAGGAACAGGGTGGAATTGAAATAGTCCGCACCCGCGTCGAGCGCGGCACCGTTGATGTCCAGCAGCAGGGCCACCTTGTCCTGCACCGGAACGGCCATCGCGTTCTTCTTCAGCGGCGTGCGCCAGCTGACCTCGCCTACGCCCGGCGTGGCCGCGAGCTGCACGCGGCGGGTCTGTACGCGGGCGTTGGCCCGGGCGACGGCTACCGCCTGCGCCACCGCCTGCACCACCTGTTCCGGCGTGCGCCGGTGGGTGGCCGCGAAGCCCCACGCGCCGTCCACGATCACCCGCACGCCCACCCCGGCCGACTCCCGGTTGGTCACGTTGTCCACGTTGCGCTCGCGGGTGATGATGCCCTGGCTCAGGTAGCGGCCGATGCGTACGTCGCAATAGCTGGCGCCGGCGCTGCGCGCCGCCTGCAGGGCGGCATCGGCCAGTCGCTTGCCCTGGGCCGGGTCACCCGCCTCCAGCAGCTGCTCGGCGGCGATCAGCCGACCGTGCGGCAGCATCAGGCCCGCCAGACCGGCACCGGTAAAGGCCAGGAAATCACGACGTCGCACTGCCACCACCCCACGTGCCGAGTTGACACCCGACTGTCGCCAGCATGGCAGGCAGGCACAAGTGACTGCAGTCATGGTCGTGTCACAGCTACCATGGCGTTCTGCCACGTCCGTCACGAACCATGACCGAAAAACCGTACTCCATCGCGTGCGAGCGCAATCGTGATCCCATCGCCGCTGCGTTGGACCCTTACATGGCCGATCGTCGCCAGGTGCTGGAAATCGGCAGCGGCACCGGCCAGCATGCGGTGTTCTTCGCCGCCCGCTGGCCCTGGCTGCAGTGGCAGCCCAGCGACCACCCGGATCACCTGCCCGGCGTGGCGGCATGGCGGAAGGATGCCGCCCTGCAGAATCTGCAGGCACCCTTCGCCCTGCAGGCGATGCTGCCCCCGGCGCCTCCACTGGCGTTACCCGATGGCAGGGGGCCGTACGATGCGGTGTTCACCGCCAACACGCTGCACATCATGGGATGGGACCATGTACAGGCGCTGTTCGACGGCCTGCCCGGCGTGATGCAGCCCGCGGCGCTGCTGGTGGCCTACGGTCCCTTCAACTACGGCGGGCACTACACCAGTGACAGCAATGCGCAGTTCGATGTCTGGCTGAAGTCGCGTGATCCGCGCAGTGGGATAAGGGCGTTCGAAGCGGTGCAGGCATTGGCCCAGGCGCGGGGATTCAGTCTGCTGGAAGACGTGGCGATGCCAGCCAACAACCGACTGCTGGTGTGGCGGTTGGGGTGATCAGGCGTCGGGGGCCATGGCAGCCAGTCGCGCGGCAGCCGAGCGAAGGCCATCGAACACGGGAATTGATACCTGCTCGGGAAATCCGTCTGGCAGAAGCGCCTCTACTTCGCCTATCGCGGGTTCCACCCGGTCCAGGAGTTCGCTGATCCAAGGTTCTGCGCCTGCCCCGATGCCGCACGCGCGAGCCGTTTCGTTCCAATGACGACGCCGGACGCGCAGCAGGTGTCGGTGCCGGTTCTTTCCAATGACGGCCATGGCCAACTGTGCTTTGAATGGATCCAACTGCTGTCCGCCGCGACCCAGGATCGGGTACACGGAAAGAACGTCGTAGATCGGCGTCATGCGGAATCGCCCGCCCGCTTCAATGTGCACGCTGAAGTTCTTCGCGTGGCCGTCTGTCGCCGCCAGCATCCAGAACAGGATCTGTGTCTTGAAGAAACTGGCGCGGTCCTCAGGCTGTTCGGACTGCCGCAGCAGTTCCATTATCCGCAGGATCCCGGGCCCCCCATCGGCCTCGTACTTCTTTGACGGCGGCAGCGCAAACACCTGGCACATGTCTTCCTGGGGCAGGCGCAGCCACCATTGTCCGTCGCGGGCGAGGCGACGGTCGAAGCGCTGCACCGCCAATGCGCGCTGGTCCTCGAACTGATGCATCGCGGTGGCCGCCACGGGCACGCCAAAGGCAGCCAGCAGGTGCATGCACAGCCACTCGTTCTCAACCGACCGATGCATTTCAGCGCGCATGTTGCCGACCAATCCGAGCGGCAACTTGAGGATGTGGGTGCTTGGCGTGCTGCCGTAGGGAACGCACCAACGGCCTTCATGCCAAAGCAGGCCAGTCTTTTCCTGGGCTCCCGCGATGGAAATCCTGAAGTCATCGGCATCTGCCTGTGGCATTCCGGGAACAGGCGACGCCGTCACGCCCCGTAACACCCGCGCCACGTCCGACTCCTCCAGTTGCCTGCAGGTGATCGTGTGGATGTCACGCGGAGGCTGTCCGGGTGGCAGCAGTTGCACGGCGCCGACACAGTCGCGGCCGATGGCCTGCAGCAGTTCGAACGTATCCGTGGAACCGGTGGCGAATCGATCACGAATCCGTGCGCGGATGGCGTCGTTGTCCGGAAGCAGATTGTCGAAATAATTCGCGACTGCCTGGCCTCGATGGCTCTGGCCGGCAGGAAGCAGGGGCAGCGCCAGGGAAATCGGGCGAGGGGAGGGCGACGCCAGCCAGGCGTCGGAGTACGTGAGCCGGGCGGGTGCCCCGGCCCGCTGTTCCCAGCTGGCTACTTCCAGGCCATTCATCCAGATACGCAGCTCACCCATGGGTTACCACTCCAGGTCCGCCGGGGTAGGGGCCTGACCGGAATCACGTTCCTGCAGGGTGACCTGGATACCGAGCAAGGCCCACACTTTCATCAGACGCTCGAAGGTGGCCGATTCCGGTGCTCTTTCGAGTGCGCTGACGGCTTGGCGGGAAATACCCAGCCGCTCCGCCAGCGCGGCTTGGCTCAGGCCCGCCTTGAGGCGATAGGCGCGCATGAGCGGCGCCAGTTGTTGAGGCGTTCTTATGAGGCTGATAGCCATGGGGCACTCCAGGTCGCGTGGCACCACGCTACCTTCGGCCACAACGGTTGGCAACTTATAGGTTGCATGACTGGATGGCAGTCAATAACTTGCCAACGTCTATGCAACCTATAAATTGCATTTCCATAACGCAATCTATAGGTTGCATCCTCGATCAAGTGATCGCTAAGTTGCCTGTAAAGCGGGCCCTGGCGCGCGGCAGGCGTCCGTCAGCCCCGTTCCGGGCCGGGGAGTGCCTGAAGAGCGCTGCGGCAACGGACTGACGGCCAGCGCCCGTCACTACCCCAAGCGATCCAACGGTGTGGAGCATCAAGCCACCTGCACGATGTGCAGCGCCCTCGGGTTGCGCCATTGCGCCAGCAGGCTGGCTTCCCGCGCCTTGGCCTTTTCCAGGTGCGCGTCCTTGACGTGTCCGTAGCCGCGGATGTGTTCGGGGATGCTGGCGATCTCCACGGCCAAGGCCAACCGGGTGTCATCCAGGCCGTCCAGCAGCAGCTGCACCGTGGCTTCGTAATCACGTATCAGCTGGCGCTCGCTGCGCCGCTCTTCGGTGCGGCCGAACACGTCCAGCGGGCCGCCGCGCAGGAACTTCAACCGCGCCAGCACGCCGAAGGCCTTCAGCATCCAGGGGCCGTATTCCTTCTTGATCAGTCGCCCGTGCTCATCCTTCTTCGCGAACAGCGGCGGGGCCAGGTGGAAGCGCAACTGGTAATCGCCTTCGAACTGCTGCTGCACGCGGCGCTGGAAGTCGCCGCTGGTGTACAGCCGGGCCACCTCGTACTCGTCCTTGTAGGCCATCAGCTTGAACAGGTAACGGGCCACGGTCTCCGTCAGGGCGGTGGAGCCGCCAACCTGCTCCTGCTCGACCGAACGCACGCGCGCCACCAGCGTCCTGTAGCGCTCGGCGTAGGCCGCATCCTGGTAGTCCACCAGGAACGCGCTGCGCCGCGCGATCATCTCATCCAGCGAACGTGACAGATGCTGGTCGTCCAGTGCATCGAACGCCATCTCGCCCTGCGCCGAGCTGGGCAGCCCGCGCAGCTCGCGCTCGTCGCCGGTGTTGCGTGGCGCCGAGGTGGCACCCCACTCGTTACCTTCCCACTGTCCCGGCGGCAGCGCGCGCAGTGGGCCGGGCGTGACTTCGGCATCGGTATGCATGTTGCCGACCAGGCCCGCAGCGCGCTGCACGGCCTGCGGGTCCACCGCCGCCAGCCGACCCCAGGCGAAGGCCTGCTGGTTCATGGCCACGGCCGCGCCGTTGAGCTCGATGGCACGCATCAACGCGTCGAATGACAGCGGTACCAGCCCCTGCTGCCATGCGTAGCCAAGGATGAACAGGTTCGAAGCAATTGCATCGCCGAGCAGTGCCGTGGCCAGCTGCGTTGCGTCCAGCAGCAGGGGATCTTCGCCGCCCAGCGCCACCCGGATGCCCGCGACGATGTCGGCCGCGGGGAACTGCATGTCCGGGCGGGTGGTGAACCCACCGGGCATGGCTTCGTAGGTGTTGAGCACGACCTGGGTGCGGCCGGCGCGGACCTTCGACAGCGCCCAGTAATCGTTCACCACCACCATGTCGCAGCCCAGCACCAGGTCCGCTTCGCCTGCGGCGATGCGCACGGCATGGATCTCCGCCGGGCTGCGCGCGATGCGGATGTGGGTGGTGACCGCGCCGCCCTTCTGCGCCAGGCCGGTCTGGTCCAGCACCGAGGAGCCCTTGCCCTCAAGGTGGCCGGCCATGCCCAGCAGGGCGCCGATGGTCACCACGCCGGTACCGCCGACGCCGGTGATCAGGATGTTCCAGGGGCGCTCAAGCGTGCCGCGCACCACCGGTGCCGGCAGGTTGTCCAGCAGCGCGCTGCCATCGCGTCGGCTGCCCTTGCGCAGCTTGCCGCCGTGCACGGTGACGAAGCTCGGGCAGAAGCCGGTGGTGCAGCTGTAGTCCTTGTTGCAGTTGGACTGGTCGATGTCCCGCTTGCGGCCGAATTCGGTTTCCTTCGGCAGTACCGACACGCAGAAACTCTTCTTGCCGCAGTCACCGCAGCCCTCGCACACCAGCGAGTTGACCACCACGCGCTTGGCCGGATCTTCCAGCTTGCCGCGCTTGCGACGCCGACGCTTCTCGGTGGCGCAGGTCTGCTCGTAGATCAGGATCGAAACACCCTTGACCTCGCGCAGCTGCTTCTGCACCGCGTCCAGCGCGCTGCGGTCATGGAAGGCCACGCCCTCCGGGAACTGGCCACGCTGGCTTTCCCACTTCGCGATGGCGTCCGACAGCACCACGATGGTCTGGATGCCCTCGGCGCGCATCTGCCGGGCGATGTCCGGCACGCTCAGCGGACCGTCGACCGGTTGGCCGCCGGTCATTGCCACCGCGTCGTTGTAGAGAATCTTGTAGGTGATGTTGACGCCAGCGGCGACCGACTGGCGGATGGCCAGCGAGCCACTGTGGAAGTACGTGCCGTCACCGAGGTTCTGGAACACGTGCGGGGTGTCGGTGAAGGCGGCTTGGCCGGCCCACGTCACGCCTTCACCGCCCATGTGGGTGAACGTGTCGGTGCTGCGGTCCATCCAGGTGACCATGTAATGGCAGCCGATGCCACCCAGCGCGCGCGAGCCCTCCGGCACGGTGGTGGACGTATTGTGCGGGCAGCCGGAGCAGTAGTGCGGAACGCGCGGGAACGCGGCGCGTGGCAGGGCGAGTTCGGCTTCCTTCTCATCCATCCAGCGCAGGCGCTGTTCGATCGATTCGCTGCCGCCACCGCTGGACTGCAGCATGCGCTGGATGCGCCGACCGATCACGCCGGCGATGGTGGCCGGTGTCAGTTCGCCGGTGGAGGGCAGGATCCACTCGCCGGATTCGTCGTACTTGCCGACGATGGACGGACGCTGGCCCCAGCGGGAAGGCCAGTTGAAGAACTGCTCCTTCATCTGGCGCTCGATGAAGGCGCGCTTTTCTTCGACCACGATGATGTCTTCAAGGCCCTGCGCGAAGCGCGCGATGCCCTCCGGCTCCAGTGGCCAGGTCATGCCGACCTTGTATACGCGGATGCCGATGGCGGCGCAGGCCGCCTCATCCAGGCCGAGGTATTCCAGCGCCTGCAGCACGTCCAGGTAACTCTTGCCGGTGGTGACGATACCCAGTCGCGCGTGCGGCGAATCGAGCACGGTGCGGTCGATGCCGTTGGCCCGCGCGAACGCCTGCGCTGCCTTGACCGCATAGCGATGCAGGCGCATCTCCTGGTCCATCGGCGGATCGGGCCAGCGGATGTTGAGGCCACCTGCAGGCATCTCGAAATCGTCGGGCAGCACGATGCGGCGTGCCAGCGGATCAACGTCCACCGATGCCGAGGATTCCACGGTTTCAGCGATGGTCTTGAAGCCGATCCAGCGGCCGGTGTAGCGGCTCATGGCCCAGCCGAGCACCCCCATGTCCAGGATGTCCTGCACCCCGGCCGGGTTCAGCACCGGCATCATCGCGCTGACGAACTCGTCCTCGCTGCCATGCGGCAGGGTGGAGCTGCGGCAGGCGTGGTCATCAGCGGCCAGCGCCAGCACGCCGCCCAGGCGCGAGGTGCCCGCCGCGTTGGCGTGCTTGAACACATCGCCGCAGCGGTCAACGCCCGGGCCCTTTCCGTACCACATGCCGAACACGCCCTGCACGTTGGCGCCAGGGAACAGGTTCGTCTGCTGGGTGCCCCACACCATGGTCGCCCCCAGGTCCTCGTTGAGGCCCGGGGTGAACTTGATCTTCGCCGCTTCCAGGCGCTGGCGCGCGCGCCACAGTTCCAGGTCGAAACCGCCCAGCGGGCTGCCGCGGTAGCCGCTGATGAACCCTGCACTGTCGATGCCGGCAGCGGCATCGCGGAGGCGCTGCATCAGGGGAAGCCGGACCAGCGCCTGCACGCCGCTCAGGTAGATCCGCCCGGTTTCGCGCGCATATTTGTGGTCGAGCGTGTAGTCGCGATCGAGCGTGTCGGCGGAATCGGGCGAGGTGAGCTGGGCGGTGCTGGTCATGGCTGGCCTGGTTGGCAACGGCTGGCGTCGGCCGTGCTGCTGCAGGACCGGAAGCAGCGGATTGTAACAGCGGGTCGGCGGCGGACCGGCACTCGCATCCGGCACCAGAACGCGGTTAGGATCGGCAGGTGGGAGGTTGTTGTTTCAACCTGGGGAAAATTGGATGTCAATGATCAGACAGTTCCTGGCCGGCATGATGCTGGTATCAGGGGCGGCCGCTGCATGGGCTGCACCTGCGTTGCCTGCGCCGCAGGAGTTCTATTTCGATGCCGATCCGGCAGCCGCGCCCGTGGTGGTGGTGCAGGCAGACGGCGATGAGCTGGTCAGCCAGCTGGTGCGCCAGCGCGAGCGCGGCCGCAGGCAGCTGGAAGCCACGGTGCAGCTGGCCGGGGTGGCCATCGCACAGGGCCGTACCGAGCTGGGCCAGCAGCTGTACGCCGAGGCGCTGCAGACGGCACCGGCCAACACTCCGTCGGGCCGGATGGTGCGCTGGAATCATGGCTGGGACCTGTTCCGCCAAGGGCAGGCCGATGCCGCGCTGGAGCAATGGCATGCGGCCGCCAGCGCGCTGCGTGGCAATCCTGCATGGATTCCGCCGACCTATGCGCTTGCCCTGTGGGAGCTGGGAGAAAAGCAGGAGGCGGTGAAGTGGTATGCCGCCGCCGTACGCACCGAACCGGCACAGTGGAGCACCGACGCCAATTATGCGCGCCTGCTGCCCAGCTGGCGCGACAGCGAGCGGGCCACATTGGCGCAGGTGCAGAAGGCCTGGGCTGCGCAGCCGCCGGCATGGCCGTGACATCGCGCGACGGCGACCTGTAGAGCCGGCGTCAGTCGGCTGTACAGGGCCCGCGCCGTAGCCGGCTGAAGCCGGCTGCACGTCAATCGTCGGCGTTGACGGTGCGGGGCGCGGCCCAGTCGCGCAGCGCCTGGACCTTCTCGGCCATCAGCACCGAAAGCGGCCGGCTGCCGCGTATTTCCGCCATCAGCAATGGCGTGTCCAAGGGTCGCTGGTCGGCATGCGCGGCATACAGGCCGGCCACGATGGCCTGCTCGATCTCCGCGCCCGAGAAGCCCTCGGCCGCCGCGGCAAGGGCGGGCAGGGCAAAATCATCGGCATTCAGATGGCGTCGCAGCAGGTGCAGGCGCAGCAGCTCCACGCGCACATCCGGCGTCGGCAGGTCGACGAAGAAGATCTCATCGAAGCGTCCTTTGCGCAGCAGCTCGGCGGGAAGTTCATGCACCTGGTTGGCCGTGGCCACGATGAAAACCGGCGCCTTGCGCTCGGCCATCCAGGTCAGCAGGGTGCCAAGCACCCGCCGCGATACCCCGCCGTCCTCGCCACCGCTGGCCAGCCCTTTCTCGATCTCGTCCATCCACAGCACGCACGGCGCCAGCTGCTCGGCCGAGGCAAGGGCCTGACGCAGGTTGGACTCGGTTTCGCCGTGGTATTTGTTGTACAGCGCGCCCACGTCCAGCCGCAGCAGCGGCACCCCGAAACCGGCGGCAGTGGCCTTGGCCAGCATGGACTTGCCACAGCCCTGCACGCCCAGCAGCAGCATGCCGCGCGGCGGATCCAGGCCCAGCGGCGCGGCGCCGGCCAGGAACGCGATGCGACGCTGGCTGACCCAACGTTTGAGCCGGTTTGCGCCTGCCACATCGGCAAAGCGCGCGGTGTCGTACTCATACATCAGGTGGCCGCTGCGGTTGAGCAGTTCGAACTTCAACCGTGCCAGCTGGGGAAGGTCATCGTCACCGAGCGCCCCGTCGGCATAGATCAGCTGCCGGGCGATCCGCCGCGCGTCGACCAGGCTCAGCCCCTGCAGGTTGCGCAGGATCTTCTTGACCGCTTCGCTGTCCACCTCGACCCGCCGTCCGCCGTGTTCGCGGGCGTAGCCGGCGGCCTCCTCACGCAACATCTTCAACAGCGCGTTGGCGTCGGGCAGGCGTGGATTGAAGCGGGTCGCAAGGGCTTCCAGTTCCTCGGGCAGCGTGACCTTGGCACCGATCAGCACCAGCACGTGGGGCTGGCTGTGCCGCCGCTGGATCAGGTCGCGCAATGCCCGCTGATGGCTGGCATAGCCGAGGTACGGATGGAAATCGAGCAGCAGGTAGATGCCGCGCTGGTCCGCCTGCTGGATCATCTGCAGCGCTGCGCTGGCATCGGGCGGTCCCACTGGTTCGTCCTCGCGCTCCAGGTCGATGCGGCGCAGGCCTTCGGTGATCGACCACCGATGCAGGGCGCGCCATACATGCAGCAGCGTCTGCCGGAACAGCTCGATGATGCGGCCCTCGTCCTGGGTCTCGATCACGATCAGCGGGGTATTGGCGCGGATGAGCGCGCTCAGGTCCTGTAGTTCGCTCATGCCGGTTCGATCCTTCGGGGGCGCCACGATAACAAAGTGGCCGGCCGGTGGTTCAGCCGCGCGACTATCCCCCTCACCTGCACCGGTGTACGCTCGGGCAACGTTCTCCCGGAAGCGAGGCCTGCATGAAGACCATCCTGGTGGCCGGTTCGAAGGGTGGGGTGGGCAAGACCACCATCGCCACCCATCTGGCCGCACATGCGGCGTTGCAGGGCCAGCGCACGGTAATCGCCGACGCCGACCCGCAGGGCTCCAGCACGCGCTGGGCGGAACGCCGTTCCGGACTGGAAAGCGCCGTGCTGCCGCTGGACGTGTACAGGAAGAAGAACTGGGCGCAGAAGCTCCCGGAAGGCACCGGCACGGTCATCATCGATGCACCGGCCGGCGCCCTGGCCGACGATATCCCCCATTTCCTCGAAGCGGCCGACGCCATCGTGGTCCCCGTGCTGCCGTCGGCGCTGGACATCGAAGCCATCGTCGGCTTCCTCAACAGCCTGTCGCGGGTCAAGCGTGTCCACACCCGCAAGCTGCCGGTAGGACTGGTCCTCAACCGCACCAAACCGTGGACCCAGACGTCGCAGCAGGCGCTGCAGATGCTCTCGGAATGGCCGTACCCGGTGGTCACGCAGCTGCGCGACAGCCAGAGCTACGTGGTGATGACCGGTCTGGGCCGCAGCCTGTTCGACTACCGGTCCGCCCAGGTCCGGGACCACCAGGCCGACTGGCAACCCCTCCTGCACTGGTTGGACAAGGCATGAAGTGCCGCAACCGCTCCTACAAGGGAAGACTCCGATGCGTGAACTGATCCTGCTTCGCCATGCCCATGCAGAACCCGCCGACACCGGCCAGGCCGACCTCGACCGGCCCCTCTCCGCGGTAGGACTTGCCGAAGCCGAAGCGGCCGGCAAGTGGCTCAAGGACAACAACCTGCAGCCCGACTGCGTGCTGTGTTCCCCGTCGCGCCGGACCCGTGAGACCCTGGAAGCCGTGGTCGGGGTCACCGGCTTCTTCGAGCACCGGCTGGAAGACCGGATCTACGACGCGACGCCGGGCACCCTGGTCGGCCTGGTGGATGAGCGCAAGGACGTCGAGCGGCTGATGATCGTCGGCCACAACCCCGGACTGGAGCGCCTTGTCGCGCTGTTGAACAAAGGCGAGACCAGCGAGTACCGGGGCATGCCGCCTGCCGGCATCGCCGTGCTGCAGTTCCCCAAAGAGGTCACCATCGAGCCGGGCGTGGCCAGCCTCACCTCGTTCTGGTGGCCGTGAACCGATGAGGCGCGCGTGGCGGAGGGGGCTGCTGCTCGCCCTGGCGGGGGCACCCGGCGGCCTGTGGGCGCAACCGCTGCCCGCGGCGCCGCCCCCCAACGTGCTGCCGCCGGTAACGGTCGTGCACCGTGCACCGCTGGTACTCGATACGGCACGCTCGCGCCTCGGCTTCGAGGTGCGCAGCCGGCTCGGACAGCGCATCGAAGGCAGCTTCCCGCACTTCGAGGGACGTATCGAAGTGCTCTCCGACGGCCGCCACCAGGTCCACCTGAAAATGTATACCCGCTCGGTGGAAATTCCCGGCAAGCCGCGCTATACGGGCTGGATGCGGGGCGAGGAGTTCTTCGACGCGGCCCGTTACCCGGTGGTGGAATTCGATTCGCTGCCGTATGACCCGGCCCGGGTGGAGCGCGGGGGCGACATCGAAGGCCGCCTGATGCTGCGCGGCGTCAGCCACCCTGAAGTGCTGCGGGTGGAGAAAGCGGAATGCGCCAGACCCGGCTATGATTGCGATGTCGTCAGCCGCGGGACCGTCCTGCGGGGCCGCTACGGCATGGACAATTGGCAGCTAGCCCTGAGTGATCGAGTGACTTTCGTACTGCGAGCGCGCCTGAGCGAGGCGCCGAAACCGTGACCCCCTTGTTCCGCTGGTGTGTGCTGGCCGCCCTGGTCCTGCTCGGCGGCTGTGCGTCGCTGTCCAGCAGCGAGCGCGAGCGCGCCGCACGGATCGCCCAGCAGGCCCGTTCCACCGTGGTCGAGTGTGACCGCGCCGACCGCTGCGCGCAGGATTCGCCGCTGCGCGCACTGGCCGGCAAGGCCTTCAGTGAATCGACCGCTGATCGCCCGCAGCATTACGCCACCATCCTGGACGAGGGCGAGGAAGCCCTGGTGGCCCGGCTGAACCTGCTGCGCAGCGCTACCCGCAGCATCGACCTGCAGACCTACATCTTCGACAAGGACGATAGTGCCCGGCTGGTGCTGGACGAGCTGCTGGCCGCCAGCCGCCGCGGCGTGCACGTGCGCCTGCTGATCGATCAGCTTTCTGCGATCTCGGACCTGCAGATCCTGGGGGCGCTGTCATCGTCGCACCAGAACTTCGAGCTGCGCGTCTACAACCCGACCTTCGGCAAGGCGCAGCTGAACTATCTGGACTATGCCGGCAGCGTGCTGTGCTGCTTCCGCCGCTTCAACCAGCGCATGCACAACAAGCTGCTGGTCGTGGACGATGCGATCGGCGTGGTCGGCGGGCGCAACTACCAGGACGACTATTACGACTGGGATTCGGAGTACAACTTCCGCGACCGCGACGTGCTGGTGGCCGGCCCGGAAGCACGGGTCATGGCAGCCAACTTCGACGCGTTCTGGAACGCTCCGCGCAGCGTGCCGGCCGAACGGCTGAACGATGTCGGGCAGCTCCTGCTCGACGCCGGCGCGCCGGCGATGCCAGCGGCCGACTATCGCCGCCCCGAGCGGGTGCAGCGGGTGCTGGCTGAAGCGATCGACGATGCGTGGATCACCCGCAGTTTCGTCGACACTGCGCTGCCCGTCGCTTCGGTGCGCTATGTCGCCGACCTGCCGCGCAAGCACCGTCGCGAAACGGTGCAGCAGCCGCGCAACGGCCAGCACGTCACCGAACCGCAGCTGGACAGCCTGATTGCCGGCGCAACGTCGGAGGTGCTGCTGCAGACGCCCTATCTGGTGCTGTCCAAGCCGGCCCGCAGGCTGTTCGCCGACCTGCGCCAGCGGGCGTCTCCGCCGCGCGTGCTGGTGTCCACCAACAGCCTGGCGGCGACCGACAATCCGATCGTCTATGCGCTGTCGTACAAGTACAAGCGCCGCAACATGCGCGAGTTGGGCTTCAACATCTTCGAGTTCAAGCCGTTCCCGCTGGACGCGCCAGTCGACTACCGCAACCTGCTGCCCGACCCGATCGAGGGGGAATATCCCGAAGGCCGCCGCGGCGGGCTGCTCGGCGGCAGCGCCGCAGGCAGCAACGCGCGTCCCCCCGGCAGCAGCGGCGGCGACGAGGGAGGCACGTCCATGGACGCTGGAAACCCGGTGGAGACAGCCAGTCGAGGCAGCAGGCCGCGGACCGGCAGTGCCTACCAGAATGCACGCGAACGTCGTCGCGCCGCGGGCAGCGAAGTGGGCCGGGATCTGCTTCGCACCGAGACCCGGCCATCATTCCTGGGCAGCAAGGCGGTCAACCGTCCATTGCCGGTGACGCGCAAGGGCGCGCGCATGGGCCTGCATGCCAAGTCGCTGGTGGTGGACCGCCGCATCGGCGTGATCGGCACGCACAACTTCGATCCGCGCAGCGAGAACTACAACACCGAAGGCGCGGTGATCATCGACGATCCGGCATTCGCCCGGCGCTTGGCCGACAGCATCCTGCGTGACATCGATCCGCAGAATTCCTGGACGGTGGCGCCGCGCAGCAAGCCACCGGTACTGTCAGGGCTGAACTACAGCATGGGCAAGGCATCCGAAGCACTGCCGATCCTGGACTTCTGGCCCTGGCGGTACGCCACGGACTACGAGTTCCAGCCCGGCCCCGGCTGCCCGCAGCCACTGCCGCGGCAGCATCCCGATTTCCATGCGTGCTACACCGCAGTGGGCGACTTCCCGGAGGTCAACGTCGGTCCGAAGTTGCTGCTGGTACGCATGCTGACCGCGTTTGGTGCCGGGCTGGTGCCCATCCTCTGACTGGAGTCGTGTCCGTGCCTTCCCTGTTCCGCAACGCGGTGTCGCTGGAAACCCTCAATGCGCTGAGTGCCAACACGGTGATCAGCCAGCTGGGCATCGTCTTCACTGCCGTCGGCGAGGACTGGCTGCAGGCCACGATGCCGGTGGATGCGCGTACGCACCAGCCCTACGGCATCCTGCATGGCGGCGCGTCGGTGGTGCTGGCAGAAACCCTCGGCAGCAGTGCCGGCAACCTGTGCGTGGATACCGCGCAACAGGTCTGCGTCGGCCTGGAGATCAATGCCAATCATGTGCGCGCCAAACGCGAGGGCAGGGTGACCGGCACCGCGCGGGCGGTGCATGTCGGCCGCAGCACGCAGATCTGGGATATCCGCATCGAAGACGAGCAGGGGCGGCTGGTCTGCACGTCGCGGCTGACCCTCGCCGTGGTCGCCGCCGGACACGGCTGAAGCGGGGGGGCTGCGGCATCGCCGCTCAAGCCGGCTCCAGGCGGCTGGGCGACGCACGCACCGCAGCCGATCAACGCGGGTGCCAGCTGCAACAAGCTGCGTCGGAACACAGCGTTGCCGCATGCTGGCCCGTCCGTGCAGCGCCTTTGGCCCACCTGCGCTGGCAGGCACTGCACTGCTCGGGTATCGTTCCCGCATGAAATCCCCCACTCCGGCCCCACGTGGCGGCGTGGCGCGTGTGTGCCGTTACCTGTACCGCGTTCCGCTGCTGCTCATCCACCTGCTCGTGTTCCTGCCGCTGATCCTGATCGGCATGCTGCCGCCGTGGGGCGAACTGCGCGTGGGCGAAGAGCCGCTTGGCTACAAAGTAGTGAACTGGTGGTCGGCGGGCCTGATGTGGATCTTCGGCTTCCGGCTGGTGCGCATCGGCCAGCCCCTGCGTGGGGCCGTGCTGTTTGTCGCCAACCACGTCAGCTGGGTCGACATCTGCGTGCTGCACAGCCAGCGCATGATGGGCTTCGTTGCCAAGCGCGAGATCGCCGGGTGGCCGGTGGTGGGCTGGCTGGCCGGGCGCGGCCAGACCATCTTCCACCAGCGCGGCAGCACCGAGTCGCTGGACGGGGTGATGCAGCAGATGGTCGTGCGGCTGCGCGAGGGCAAGGGCGTCGGCGTGTTCCCGGAAGGTCGCACCCGGGGTGGCCAGGACGTCGGTCCGTTCCATGCGCGCATCTTCCAGGCGGCGGTGGAAACCGGCGTGCCGGTGCAACCGGTGGCGCTGCGCTACGGGGACGGCGGCAACGCACAGACCGTCGTAGCGTTCGGGCCCCGTGAGAGCTTCTTTGCCAACTTCGTGCGCCTGCTGGGCGAGCCGGCGCGACGTGCCGAGGTCCATTTCCTGGCGCCGATCAACGGGTTGGACGTGGAGGGGCGCCGCCGCATCGCCGAGACCTCACGGGCGCGCATCGTCGCCGCCATGGCCGGCAGCTGAGCCGACGGTGTCCGTCCCAGCGCCCGCGATGTCCTTTGGTTCCGGCCCGCCGGACCTGCTGACAGCGGCCGATTACCAACCACCGCGCTGGCTGCGCAACGCCCACCTGCAGTCGATGCTGAGCTCCGGCCGCCTGCGTCTGCGGCGTGGCCAGGAACTGCTTGCCGCTACTGGAGCGACACATCGCGAGCTGATCCTGGACGGCGGCGAGGGGGTGAGGCTGCAGGCCTGGCACAGCGCCATCGATGGCCGCCCCCCGAGGGGTATCGCGTTGCTGCTGCATGGCTGGGAAGGCAGTGCCGAGTCCAGCTACATGCGCATGACCGCTGCGCGATTGCTGGCCGAAGGCCTTGACGTGGTGCGGCTCAATTTCCGCGACCACGGCAACACCCATCATCTCAATCCCGGCATTTTCCACTCCAACCGCATCGACGAAGTCGTGCATGCGGCGGCCGACATCGTACGGCGCTGGCCACAGTTGCCGCTGGTGGCCGCGGGCTATTCGCTGGGCGGCAACTTCGTGCTGCGCCTGGCCCTGCGGGCGCCCGATGCCGGGGTGCCCCTGCTGCGGGTCGCGTCGGTGTGCCCGGTGCTGGACCCGGGGCTGACCATGGACAGCATCGAGAACGGTCCGGCGATGTATGACTGGTATTTCCGCCGCAAATGGGCCGGCTCGCTGCGACGCAAGCAGGCGGTCTATCCGGAGCTGAGCGACTGGGACGAGCAGGTACTGCGGCTGGACATCCGCGCGCTCACCGCCTGGCTGGTCGAGCACCACACCGACTACGGCTCGCTGCAGGCCTACTTCGACGGTTACTCGATTGCCGGCGAACGCCTGGCCGGGTTGACGGTGCCTGCCGACATCCTGATGGCCAAGGATGATCCGGTGATCCCTTTCGTGACCTTCAACGACTGGCGGCTGCCTGCCTCGGCGCGGCTGGAAACCGCAGAGTGGGGCGGGCATTGCGGCTTCATCGAGAACTGGCGCGGCGACGGCTTCTCCGAGCGCTGGGTTGCCCAGCACCTGGGCCACGCGGTGCGCGGCGCCTGAGCGGGACGCCCGCCGGGCACGCGCCGCCGGGGTCGTTACAATGCGGGTTTGCACTCCCGCCGGACCCGTCATGCAAGATCAGATCCTCCAAGCCCTGCGTCTGCGTGATGCCGACCAGGCCGTGCAGTTGGCCACCCGCTGGATCAGCGATGAGCCGCAGCAGCCACAGGCCCATCGTTGGCACGCGCTGGCGCTGCAGCAGCAGGGCCAGCCGCAGGCGGCCATTGACAGCCTGCAGCGTGCACTGGCGCTGGCCCCTGACGATGCCGAGCTGCACCTGCAGAACGCGGGACTGCTGCTGGCCCTGCACCAGTTCGAGGACGCGCAGGCCGCGCTGGGGCGTACCAGCAGCCTCAATCCCAATGATCTGTCTGCGTACCTGATGCAGGCCCACCTGGCGCTGGCCCGCAACGACGTCGATGAAGCTGACGCGCAGGTCCGCCTGGCCGCGCGCGTCGATGCGGAGAGTCCGGACGTGGTCGCGGTCAGCGGAATGGTTGCACTGCGTCGCGGCGCGCTTGACGACGCGCTGACGCAGCTTTCCGCCGCAGCGCGTGCGCTGCCGGATGACCCGCGCATCCTGTACGCGCTGGGCTTCGCCTATCTTGGCAAGGACATGCTGGCGTTCGCCGAGCAGGCGTTCCGCCGCGTGCTGGTGCTGAACCCGGCGCTGACCGCGCTGCATGGGTTGCTGGTGCAGCTGGCGCTGCGCCAGGACAACCCGGCCGCCGCGGCGGAGATCATCGAGCAGGCCCTGCAGACGCCGGGCCAGGACACGGTGGCGATGCGCCGATTCGCTGCGCAGATGGCGCTGCAGAGCGGCCAGCCCCTGCAGGCGCTGGAGCACCTGCGGCCGCTGCTGGCCAGCAACGCCGGCGACCCGAAGCTGCTGCAGCTGCTGCTGTCGGCATGGCAGCGCCTGGGCCGCGATGAAGAGGCCCGCAGCGAGCTGGAGGCGGTGCTGGCCGAGCATGACCAGCTGCACAACCTGTGGCTGGCACGACTGTCCGTGGAGGGCGTCGGCAGCGCAGGTGCGGTGGCGGTCGGCGAACGTTGGCTGGCCGCGATGCCCTCGCACCTGCCGGCGCTGGAAACACGCATGCGCCTGCATGACATGAATGACGAACCTGCTGCGGCCGAAGCGATGGCCGAGCGCATCCTGGCACTGGATCCGGCACGCATCAGCGGTGCGACGCGGCTGGTCGACGGTCTGGTGCAGCGCGATCCCGCCGCCGCTGCGGCGCGCGTGCAGGGCATGATCGACGCAGCAGAAGGCCGCACCCGTGATGACCTGCGCACCTGGCTTGGTGAGGTGCACGACCGGGCCGGGCAGCCGCGCGAAGCGCTGCGCACGTGGCTGGAACTGCATGCCGACAAGGCAGGCTCACGTCTGCCCCTGCCGCCGCAGGCCAAGGCGCCGTCAAGCTGGCCTGCGATGGGCGAGGTGGATCCGGCGCTGGAATCGCGCCCGATGTTCCTGTGGGGCGCGCCGGGGTCCAACGTGGAAAAGGTGATGAGCGCGCTCAGCGCGGCCACCCCGCTGGTGCGCGTCGACCGCTTCGGTTCGCGTCCGCCGGAAGATGCGTTCCAGAACTACAACACGTTGCAGGAGCTGGCCAGCGGCGCCCTGCAGCCCGAGGCGCTGGTCGCTGGGTGGCGTGCACTGCTGCCATCGCGCGGCCTGGCGAACGACACGGTGATCGACTGGCTGTTGTTCTGGGACAACGCCCTGCTGTGGGCGCTGCGTCCCGCCCTGCCGCAGGGGCGCCTGCTGGTGGTGCTGCGTGATCCGCGCGACATGCTGCTGGACTGGATCGCGTACGGCTCGGGCGCACAGCTGGCCATCACCAGCCTGGGCGAGGCCGCTGAGTGGTTGGCGCGGGCGATGACCCAGATCGCTGTGCTGGACGAGCAGGACCTGTATCCGCATGCGCTGGTGCGCGTGGATGCCGCTGGCAACGATCCGCAGGCGATGGCACAGCTGCTCGGCAGGGTGCTGGGCGTGCAGCTGCCAGCGGCGCCGAACATCGGGCCGCCCCGCCTGCCCAGCGGGCATTGGCGCCGCTACCGTGATGCCATGAAGCCGGCGTTCGACGTGCTGACCCCGGTCGCCGTGCGCCTCGGCTACCCGGAGGAATAAGGAGCATGACGATGCAACTGACAAGCACCAGCGTGTTCAACGGCAAGCCGGTTCCGCGCGAGTTCGCCGCCGGCGATGCAGAGGGTTTCGCCCCGGACCGGAATCCACAGCTGGCATGGAGCGGGGCGCCCGGGGGCACCCGCTCGTTCGCGTTGATCTGCCTCGACCCGGACGTGCCTACGGTGCCTGACACCGTAGGCCGCACCGACATGACCATTCCTCGCGACCAGCCGCGCTGTGACTTCGTGCACTGGGTGATGGTGGATATCCCCGCGGACGTGCGCGATATCGCGGCGGGCAGCTGCAGCGACGGCTTCGTGGCCAAAGGCAAGGTCGATCCTGCCGGTCCGCACGGCAGCCGGCAGGGGCTGAATGATTTCACCGGCTGGTTCGCCGGCAATCCGGACATGGCTGGCGCGTACCTGGGCTATGACGGCCCGTATCCGCCGTTCAACGACGAGCGCGTACACCGCTACTTCTTCCGACTGTTCGCGCTGGACGTGGCAACGCTGGAGCTGCCGACACCGTTCACCGCCGGTGACGTGCATCGTGCCATGCAGGGGCACGTCCTGGCCGAAGCCACGCTGCACGGCACCTACACGTTGAACCCTTCGCTGTAAGAGGCAACGTCAACGTCAACGTCGACAGCTGCAGCGCTGTTGCGTTGGCGGGGCGGGGTAGGTTGGCGGGGGGCGGCAGAAGCCGCATCCATGCGGGCCTCGTTTCGCGCCATCCATGGCGC